>VBDS01000053.1 GCA_005889085.1 Chloroflexota bacterium
CGTCGCGATGGCGATCAGAGAAAGTCCCGCGGCCAGGCCGTCCATCCCGTCGGTGATGTTGACCGCGTTGGCGGTGGCGACGATTGCAATCACTGCGAGCACCATGAGCAACCAGAACGACGACGGCAGAAAGAGCTGATGCATGCCCCAGAAGCTCAGAGCGACTGAGCCGTATGCGACCGGTACTGCCAAGAGCGCCTGGATCGGCAGCTTCAGCCGTGCCGGAATGCCCAAGCTGCCAATACGGAGCTTGCGCAGATCATCGGCGAGGCCGATCAGGCCTCCCGCCGCGAGGCCGGCAATCGCCTGCCATGCCCCTCCATGTCCGGCCACTGTGGCAAGAACGCCGGCGATCATCGCCAGGGCGACAAAGAGGGTTCCACCACCGGTCGGCGTGCCTGCCTTCTTCTGGTGGCTGTCCGGCAACTCCTCCTGGATCACCTGTCCTGCCCTGACTCGAGTCAGCAGGCGGATCGTCGGCGGATATAGAACCAACGCAACGACGAAGGAGACAACGACTGTGATCGCGTCGAAGATCAAGGGGCGGTCAGCTCTTCGACCAGCTGGTCGAGGCGGACGCCGTGTGATGCCTTGACCAGGACGCGGTCGCCCGGCTGTGCGTTGCGGCGAACCCATTCCGCAGCCGCCGCGGCGTCGGCCATGACTTCAGCCCCGCCCGCCTCAGCCATCACCCGCGCATGCGTCCCGTCGACGACGCAGAACGCGTCGAACACCTCGGCCGCACGCTGACCGACCCGACGGTGCGACTCCTCGGCCAGCGATCCGAGCTCTCGCATCTCGCCCAGCACCCCCAGCAGCCGCCCGGTCCGTGGACCTTCGGCAAGGGCGTCGAACGCCGCGAGCATGGATTCAGGGCTGGCGTTATAGGCGTCGTCGATGATCGAGTAGCCGGCGGGCGTGCTCACTTCCTGGAGGCGGTGCTCAATCCGGACCTCGGCCAGCGCGGCAGCGCCCACTGGCAGCGGCACGCCCGCGAACTCACACGTGGCAAGTGCCGCCGCCGCGTTGAGCGCCTGGTGCCGGCCATGCAGCCCCAGCCGGACATTGACGCCCCGCACCGAGAAGTCGCACCCGCCGCCGCTCAGCGGCCGGTATCCCTCGACCCGATAATCGCCTGCCTCCTCGCCGAAGCTCGCGACGCGCGCTGACGTCATCTGGGTGAGCAGCGGATAGAACTGGTTGTCCGCGTTCAGGACGGCCAGTCCCTGCTCGGGCAGCGCAGCGACGAGCTCGCCCTTGGCACGCGCGAGCTCCTCGCGCGACTGAAAGAACTCGATGTGCACGACGCCCACATTGGTCACGACTCCGATGACCGGCTTTGCAAGCGCGGCCAGGCGCGCGATGTCACCGGCGCGCTGCATGCCCATCTCGAGCACGAGGGCCGAGTGATGCGGTTCGAGGCTGAGGATCGTGAGCGGCACACCCGTCTCGGTGTTGAGGTTGCCCTGGGTGCGCATGACGTTGAAGTGCTGGGCGAGGATCGCGGCCACCATCTCCTTGGTCGATGTCTTGCCGTTGCTTCCGGTCACCGCGACGACGAGAGGCTGCACGCGGCGCAGCGCATGCGCGGCGAGCGAGTAAAGGGCCGCCCACGTGTCGGGGACCAGCACCTCGACGATGCCAGGCGGCAGCTCGGGCTTGCGTTGAACCACCACCGCCGCCGCGCCCCGGGAGATCGCGTCGGGGACGTAGTCGTGGCCATCCTTGTCGGCTCCGCGCAGGGCGAAGAAGATCCCGCCGGGCCTCACCTCGCGCGAGTCGGTATGGAATGTGGAGAACGTCTCGCCGACCTGGGTGCCGCCCACTTCCCCCCCGCCGGTCGCCTCGAGGATCTCGAGGAGGCTCAGTCGCATCTATTAAGTAGAACCGCTAGTGCGGGTCGGGCGTTATGTGCCAGTCCACGACCATGGTCTGCGCGATCTTTTGCCAGATCGGCTCCGCGGTCAGATAGCCGTCGTTCAGGGTCCAGTCGTGGTCGGCGCCGGGGTAGTGCGGCTTGCGCACCACCACCAGCATCGTGAAGCGCGGGTGCTGCGCCGGCAGGAACCCGACGAAAGAGGTCCACACGTCGCCGGTGTACTGGCCATTGACGGGGATCTGCGAGGTTCCGGTCTTGCCGCACTGGTCGAGCTGAAAGCCTGGCACGCGCGAGGTCCAGCCGGAGCCGTGCTGCACGACCTGCTGCATCATCGTCGTCATCTTTGCCGCGGTCTGCGGTGTGATCACCTGCCGCTGCGGCTGCAGCAGCACCGGGTTGACCTGCGTTCCAACGCGCTCCACCACGTGCGGCGGCGCGTACCTCCCCCCGTTGGCGACCACGTTGATGGCCGACAACATTTGCACCATGTTCACGTCAATGCCCTGGCCGAACGAGGTGGTGGCGTATTGCGAGTCCCCCATCGCCGACGCGGACGGTGGCGGGATAAAGCTCTCGCCTGCGACGTCTATGCCGCTCGGCTGGGTCAGCCCGAAAGCCTGCAGGTTCTTGTAGAAAGCGTCGTGGCCTTCGGCCTGCATGGCCTTGATCGCGCCCACGTTGTACGAGCTCTCGAGGACGCGCGTGTAATCGATGTTCCCGTGGTTGCGCCGGTCCCAGTCGTAGATCCGGTAGCCTCCGACCGTGATCACGCCGGGGTCGTTGATCACGGTGTCGGGCGCAATCGCGCCGGCGTTGATGGCACCGGAGAGCGTGACTACCTTCATTACCGAACCCGGCTCATAGACGTAGCTGAGGACGTTGTCCTTGAACGCCGCTGCGTCGGTGTGGTTGAAATCGTTTGCGCTGTAGCTGGGATAGTCGGCCCAGGCGACGATGCCTCCCGTCGCGGGATCCATGATCAGGACGCTTCCGCTTTCGGCGTTGTCCTTCTTGACGCCGTCGGCGAGGAGCTGCTCCGCGGCGTACTGGATGTTCGCGTCAACCGAGAGCACCAGGTCTGAGCCGTTGACGGGGTCCTGGTGCGTGTGCGTGCCGAGAACGATCTCGCGATTGGCGAGGTCGCGATAGCTCGAGATGTAACCGGGGGTCCCGGCCAGCAGCTTTTGGTACTTCTGCTCGAGGCCGTAGTTTCCGTTGCCGTTCCAGTCGACAAAGCCGAGCATGTTCGCGGCCAGCGTGGTGCCCTGCCCGACGCCGGGCAGATAAGAGCGCTGGGTCTCGTCCTGCAAGCCGACGCCGGGGAGCTTCAGGACGCGCAGCTGGTCGGCCTTCGCCTTTGGAAAGCGACGCTGGATGTATGCGAACTTGGCGTTGGACTGGAGGGTCGTCAGCACCGCAGTCTTGTCCACACCCAGCACTGAGGCAAGGCCGCTCGCGACGCGGTCGCGCTCGGCCGCCGTGATCTGGTCAGGTGACACGAAGGCCGAGTAGACCGTCGTGTTGACCACCAGCTGGGTCAGGTTGCGGTCGAAGATTGCGCCGCGAGTTGCGGGCAGCTCGACGAACTCGCGGAACTGCGCTTGAGCCGCTGTCGTGAGCATGCCGTGCTGAGCCACCTGCCAGTAGGCAAGGCGAGACCAGACCATCCCGGCGAGCACGATCGCGACCGCGAGCATGGAGACGACGCGAAGGCGGGCCGAGCTAACACGCTCAACACGTCCAGGGCGCTTCGATGAGAGCGCCCTTGCACTCACTACTTCTTGGTAGCCGCCATGACGTCGCGCGTGCCGCCGACGGTGTTGACGATGGCCGCGACCGCGCGCATCCACAACGGGGTGGTGTCCGTGGGCGAGGCGCCCACCGGCGCGGTCAGGTCGACGGCAACCTCCTGGCCGGCGACGTAGCTCGACGGCACGACGCGCTCCATCCCGCTGTGCGCCGCCTGCTGCTGGACCTGCGCGGGTGCGTGAAGGGTGACCTCCTGGTAGCGCAGCTGGTCTTGCTCCGCGATCAGCTGACGCTGCTGGTCCTGCAGGCGAGTGATGTCATAGGAGGCCGAAGTGATCTGGGCCGCGATCGCGAGGTAGAAGAGCAGGCCGATCAACACCGCGCCGACGCCGAGGTAGGCGTGGCCGAATAGGTTCAGCCGCAGCCGCTCGGCTGCGACCGTCCCGGCGACCTGGATGAAGCCGCGCGTGCGCCGTCGCCGCCTTGGAGGAGCGGTGACATGGGGCGAAGCGCCGGTCGCGCCCAGGCGCCTTCGGGCCAATATTCGGGTCGATGTCAAGACGTAAACCTCATCTGGTGCTGGGAATGGCGCCTGGTGGCCGGAGGGGTTTGCCGGCCACCAGGACTTGTGGAGTCAATCGGTGCTGCGCTCGCCCCTCTCCCCGGGGGGAGAGGTTGCCTTACTTCCTTTCCGCCACTCTCAGGCGGGCGGACCGGGCGCGGGGGTTGGCGGCCACCTCTTCTTCCGAGGGCCGCACGGGATGACGGGTCACGATGCGGAGGGTGGCCCGGTGGCCGCAGGTGCAGACTGGCTGCTGGGGTGGGCAGATGCAGTCTTTGGACTCGACGTTGAAGAATGACTTGACCAAGCGGTCTTCCAGGGAATGGAAGCTGATCGTCGCCATACGACCACCGGGTTTGAGTGTCGAAAGAGCTGCTCTGAGTCCTGAGTCGATCTCGCCGAGCTCGTCGTTGACGGCGATGCGAAGGCCCTGGAACGTCCTCGTCGCGACATTTATGTCGCGGGGCCAGGCTCTGCGCGGAATTGCGGCCTCGACGGCTTGAGCCAGGTCGCGTGTGGTGCGAAGCGGGCGCCGCGCCACGATGAACTGTGCGATCCGGCGAGCCCAACGCTCTTCGCCGTACTGGTGCAGGATCCGCTCAATTTCGGCCAGGTCATACTCATTGACGATCTTCGCCGCGGTGAGATTGGAGCCGGGATCCATCCGCATGTCGAGCGGTCCATCGGCGCGGAAGCTGAATCCGCGCTCCGGTTCGTCGATCTGGGTGCTGGAGAGACCGAAGTCGAAGAGGATCAGGTCGGCTGGAACAAAACCGTGTTCTGAAGCGATCGCGCCAAGCTCGGAAAATGGCCCGTGGGTTACAACTGCCGCCGGACCGAACTCTGCCAGCGACTCCCGGCCGGCCTTGACTGCCGCGGGATCGCGGTCGATCCCGAGCAGCCGGCCGCCAGGTGTGATCCTCTCCAGGATCTGGCGGGCGTGGCCCGCCTGCCCGAGGGTGCAGTCGATGGCGACCGCGCCCGCTCGGGGCTGGAGCAGCTCTATTACCTCTTGTGAAAGTGCTGGTACGTGCGGACTAATGCCCTGAGATCACCCTGTCAGCGAATTCGGTAAAGCGCCCTTGCGCGTCGGCGCTGTAGCTGTCCCATCGGTCCGCGGGCCAGATTTCCACCCGCTGGCCGGCGCCGATCACCATCACCGTCGACGTCGTTTCGATCCCCGCCAACCGGCGCTGTTCGGGCGCCAGACCGATCCGACCCTGGCCGTCCGGCTCGAACGGATCCGAGAGCGAATACAGCGTTCGCGCCAGCGCGCGCTGGTCCGGGCCAGGCAGGGGGTTTTGAAGCTGGTCGCCCAGCGCGGCCCAGAGCTCCGGCGGATAGATCGCCAACACGTTGTCCTGGCTCACAGAGACGTAGCTTCCCTCGCGCAGCTGCTTTCGAAACTGCGCCGGGATCGCCAGCCGCCCCTTGTCGTCCACCTTCACCCGATGCGCTCCTGTGAACACTCATCGGGCCTCCCAGTAGTGGAGGAGACGGCGCTGCCTGCGGGCACAAAGGCTGCATCCGCATCCATGGAGCTCGAGCGGCAGGCGGTTGCCGTCCTTGTCGAAGCGGTGGTTGACGCCGAGGTCGTCAGCAGCACCGCCCGTGGCGCTTCCATCGCGGCTGCGGGGAGAAGTGGCGTAGAGAAGGTGTATGGCGTGCCTTACTTGGACGTAGGGTGCGACGTATGGTTCCATGTTTGCCGGATTCACCACTTCTCCCCACTGATCACCGCGATTCGCCGCAGACAGTAACAACGCCAGGTAAGCCTGTCAATACCTTTACCACAAGATCTAGGCGGGTCTAACTGCCTACATCGCCAGTAGCTTCTAGATATAGGGCTGGAATGTGATACTGACGAACATTAGTTTGGTCCGAAAGTATTCAGGCGGTGAATCGTCGCTTACTTGTGTTTACCCACTCCGCTTGAGCAGACCGAGTCGTTTGGCCCGCCTTTCGGCCCACCCGAAGACAAAAACGCTCGCCGGGATCATCAGCGCGCCCATGCCAAGGAGGATGGCGATCGTAGGCAGCTCCTCCCGCAGCCCGGCGCCCTCCAGCAGGCTGGACCGGATGCCCGCCAGGGCGTAGGTCAGCGGGCTCGCGGCGCCGGCGAGCTGCATCGGGACCGGCAGCACCGTCAGGGGGTAGTAGACGCCCGAAACCAGCAGCAGAAAGCCCTGCAGCGCGATCGACATCTGCTCGCCCTTCTGAGGCGACAGCAGGGGCAGCACGGCGGTGAGGATGCTCAAGCCGATCAGCGGCAGCGTCGACGCGACAAGCACTCCCAGAGCGCCCGCCACGTTGGCATGGGAGAAGTCGAGATCGAACATGAATGCGGCGACGATGAAAACGACGAGGGTGCGCGCCAGG
>VBDS01000054.1 GCA_005889085.1 Chloroflexota bacterium
GCCAGTACTGGTCGACGTACTCGCGGCTGCGCGAGTACCTCGATGACGTAAGGAAGAAGGCGCGCGAGGAGGGATTCGTAGTCAGCGACACCGGCCGGCGACGCGCGATCCCCGACCTTCGGTCGCCGAACTTCCAGCTGCGTGGCGCGGCAGAGCGGATGGCGATCAACTTCCCGATGCAGTCCCTCGCCGCGGACATCATCAAGATCGCGATGGTGAGGCTGCACCGCGAGATCGACGCCGACGAGATCGAGGGTCGCATGCTGCTGCAGGTCCACGACGAGCTTCTCTTCGAGGTGCCTCGATCCGAGCTCGACCAGTTCGCCGAGAAGGTGCCTCGCATCATGACCGGCGCTTACGAGCTCGAGACCGGGATCGAGGTCGAGATGAAGGTCGGGCCGAACTGGGCGGACATGAAAAAGCTCGCTGTAGTCCGTGCCTAGGGCGCGATTACGCGCGTTTTGTGCAAAAGGGGCGCCTCGCCCGCTCGCAGACGCGCGTTTTGCACAAAAGGGGCTCGATGCCTGAGCTGCCGGAGGTCGAGACCATAGTCGCGGACCTTCGACCGCACCTGGTCGGCCTCACAATCGTGCGCTGCGAGCTGAGCTTTCCGACGATCGTCCGGCACCCGGAACCCGAGGTGTTCATCGATTCGGTGGTAGGCATGCGGATCGAGTCGGTCGGACGGCGGGGCAAGTACATCCTCATCGGGCTCGGGGAGGGTTTGCTTCTTGTGGTGCACCTCGGGATGACGGGGCAGCTGCGGCTTGTCGACCCGGTCGCTCCACTCGAGAACCACACGCACGCAGTGTTCTTCCTGGATGACGGAAAGCAGCTGCGCTATCGCGATCCGCGTCGGTTCGGCCGGCTGCTGCTCGGCACCCAGCAGGCGTTGCTCGACGCAAAGAAGATGCCGCGACTCGGCCCGGAGCCTATCGACCCGGAGTTTGCCGCCGACGAGCTGTATCGCCGCTTGCGCAGGAGACGTACCGCATTGAAAGCGGTGCTGCTCGACCAGGGCGCGATCGCGGGCGTCGGCAACATCTACGCGGACGAGTCGCTGCACAAGGCACGACTGCGTCCGGATCGCATCGCCGGGACTGTGAGCAAGAAATCGGCGCGACGACTTCATGAGTCGCTTCGGGAATCGCTGCAGACCGCGATCACGAATCGAGGCAGCTCGGTCGACACGTACCGCGACGCGTGGGGAGAGATCGGCGGACAGCAGGAAAAGCTGCTGGTCTATGGCCGCGCCGGCGAGCCGTGCTTCACATGTGGACGCCCGCTGAGCGTGATCCGAATCGCAGGCCGCACCACCGTCTTCTGCCGCCATTGCCAGCATTAGCGGCCCGGGAGGAGCCCCTCGCCGGATCTTCGGCGTCCATGCAGCCCATCTGCGTCGTTGCGGTCTGCGCTTCTCGCTCACGCATCAACGGATGCGCTCGCTGCGATGCTCGACCCTTCCACTGGGGTCCCCGTGGCGAAGCCACGGGAGGGGCTCCTGGCCACCGAATCTCTCGTCGAGGTCTCCTCCCGTGCCGCTGATAGCGCCGCGTTTATTCGGGATCGTTGTCGTCAGCGTCGCTTTCATCGCGCTGACCATCGCCATCACGGCAGGCGCGTTTACCAGCCTCGACCAGCAGGTGGCGCAGGCGATGCACAGCATCTGGCAGCCCTCGCTGCATGGGTTGTTCCAGGCCCTCGCCGAACTAGGCGGGCTGGAGCTCACGACGGTCCTCATGCTCGGCTTGCTCATCTTTCTATGGCAGCAAGGGTTTGGCTCGGACGCGCTTGTGGTGCTGGCGTTCTTCGCCGCGGAGGGCTTCGAGCTCTTCTACAAGTACAACTTGCCTCATCCAGGTCCGCCGCGATCCATTGAACAGGCTGACGGTCCAAGCCTCAGCGACCTCTTGACCGGAAGCCTTGGCGGAAACAGCTTTCCAAGCGGCCACATGATGCGGACCGTGATCGTGTACGGCCTGCTCGCGTTCGTCGTCCGCCGTCTGTCGCCTTCGCCCCTCGTGCGTTCGCTTGCGGCTCCGGTGGCGATCGTGATCATCGTGGTCATGGCGTTCGATCGTCTGTATCTCGATGTGCACTGGGAATCGGACGTGATCGGCGGCTTGCTGCTGGGCGCGATCGCCTTGCTCGCGGGCACGGTGTGGCTCGACCGGCCGCGGAAGGCCGACAATTAGTGCGGCATGGGGGAGAAGGCCGTCTTGATCATGGTTACGACCGGGGGACGGGACGACGCGGAGCGTCTGGGTGAAGCCCTGGTCGTCGAGCGCCTCGCAGCGTGTTGCTCGATCGTGCCGATGGTCCATTCGATCTATTACTGGGAAGGCCAGCTGAAGCGCGAGCACGAAGCCCTGCTCCTGATCAAGACGCTGGAGTCGCGGGCGGCGGCTGTCCAGGAATTCGTGCGGACGCACCACGACTACGACGTGCCCGAGATCCTGCAGATACCGATCGAAGGAGGCTCGTCGGCCTACTTGAACTGGCTCGAGGGGCAAGTAGCCAAAGCCGGTCAATAACCGTTAACTCAACACTTAGACTGCGGGGGAAAGGAGGGCGGGGCTCTGGCTACTGTTGTCAACGATCCCAGCGAGTCGAGCGGCTCCAAGCGCCGCCGCCGCCGCGCGCGCCGCGGTGCCGAGCAGGCCGCCGCGATCGCGAATGGGGACGGAGAGCACGTAGTGGCGAACGGCTCGCCCGCAGCTGAAAACACTGCAGTCACGGTTGTGGAGATGGACCAGCCCGCCGCCCTGCCAGCTTCGGCGAGCCCCTCCGGCCCAGCCCCTCAGGCGCTTCGCGCCAGCTCCCCACAGGTGGGGAGCAGCCACCTCCCCATGAATGGGGAGGACCAGCCCGGCCCTGCCCCTCAGGCGCAGCACCTCCGTGGCTCCCCACAGATGGGGAGCAGCCACCTCCCTGTAAATGGGGAGGACCAGTTCAGGGATCTCCTTGGGCAGGCCGTTGGGCTGCGGCTGGACGCCGTCTCGCGCGAGTTTGGCGGCCGGGACGAGATGCACGTCACAGCGCTGCGCAACGTCACCCTCGACATAGGTCCGTGCGAGTACGTCGCGATCGTGGGCCCATCGGGCTGCGGCAAGAGCACGCTCCTCTCCTTGATGGGTGGGCTCGACCGCCCGACCTCCGGACACGTTTACGGCGCCGGGCTGCCCCTGGGCGAGCTGCCCGACCGCGACATCTCCGACTACCGCCTGCAGCGCGTGAGCACTATCTTCCAGACCTTCAACCTCATCCCGTCCATGACGGTCGAGGACAACGTCGCGCTACCCCTCACGCTCGCCGGCGTCGAGCTCGAGGAGCGGCGCCGGCGGGCCCGCCATCTGCTGGCGCTGGTTGGGCTCGAGGACCGGGCTCGCACACGCGCCAGCCGGCTGTCCGGAGGCGAGCAGCAGAAGGTCGCGGTCGCCCGGGCCCTGGCCAACCGGCCGGGTCTGATCCTCGCCGACGAGCCGACCGGAAGCCTCGACTCCACTGCCGGCGAAGGCGTGCTGAGGCTGCTCGACGACCTGAACCGCCGCGGCGCGACGGTCGTCCTGGTCACCCATGACCCCGAAGTCGCGCGACGGGCTCGCCGGGTCGTCCGGATGATCGACGGCCGCGCGATCGAGCTCGAGGCCGGCAAGCCCACGGTGCGGAGCCAGGAGCCGGTCGACCCGCCGGCGCGGATGCACTGGCGCGACACGCTCAAAGTCGGTCTCGGCAGCGCGGGCCGCCGCCCGCTCCGGACGACGCTGACGACGACCGGTGTCGCGATCGGCATCGCCGCCCTCAGCCTGATCATCGCCCTGGCCGGCGGCCTCCAGCAGGCCCTCGACGCGCCCGCCCTGGCCACGAGCCAGGTCCACCAGGTCGCGGTCTACCCGGTCGCGGATGCACGCACCCCGGCGTTCGACGCGCCGACGCTAGCCACCCTGGCACGGCTGCCGAACGTGCGCGCCGCGTGGGGCCAGGTCGCATTGAGCGGCACGTTCGGCGCCGCGGGCCCCACCCCGAGCGCGACCACACCGGCCGGCGTGCTGGTGTCGCTGCCCCCGCTCGGCGCGTCAAGCTCCGTCCCCTCGCTGACCGCGGGCCGCATGCCCAGCACCGACGTCGCGTCCGAGGTGCTGCTCACCGACAGCGAGGCCGTGGCGCTGGGATTCAGGTCGCCCACCCGAGCCATCGGTATCCACCTGACCTTCGTCGCCACATCCGGCGGCCTGGCTTCGGGATTCACCAGCAACCAGGTCTCGACGCCGGTAGCGATGAACGTGCTCGTCGTCGGCATCGTATCCACGGACTACTTGCCCGCCGGCGCACCCGGCGCCCTCGCGCCAAACTCGTTCATGCGCGCGTACTGGTCAGCCCTGTCGGGGCCCAACAAATGGAAGAGCGGCGAGTTCGCGAGCATCACGCTGCTTGCCGACTCCGGCCTGAAGGTGGACAGCCTGCGCCGCCGCGTCGAAGCCCTTGGATTCCAGACCCAGACGTTCGGCGACCAGTTCCGGTTCTTCGAAGATCTCCTTGGCAAGTTGAAAGTCGCCCTGCTCGGACTCGCCATCATCGCCCTGCTGCTGGCGTGTCTGGGCATCGCCAACACCATGTACACCGCCGTCCTGGAGCGAACCAAGGAGATCGGCGTGCTTAAGGCGCTGGGTGCGCGATCGCGCGACGTGATGCTGTTGTTCCTTGCCGAGGCCGCGGGCATCGGGCTCGCCGGCGGGCTGGTCGGCGCACTCGTCGCCGTCGGGCTCGGGCGCCTTGGGAATGCCGCTGTAGACCGCCTGACACAGTCGGTGGCGAGCACGGGGTTCGACGTCTTTCGCAGCGACGTGCCGGTGGTGCTGATGGCCGTGGTCCTGGCCGCCCTCCTGAGCACCGTCAGCGGTCTGCTGCCCGCGCTGCGCGCGGCCTGGCAGGATCCCGCCCGCGCCCTCCGCCACGAGTAGACCGTGCGAGCCTCGGCGTATCCCCTGATCGATGCGGACGTGGCCGCCGCGCTCGTCTTCGAACGAACGCCTGTCCTCGGCGTCGAACGGGTCCATCTGGCGGACTGCGTCGGCCGCGTGCTCGCTGAGGACCTGATCGCCGGCGCTCCGCTTCCAGCGTTTCCGTCCAGCGCCGTCGATGGTTATGCGGTGCGTGCCGCCGACGCCGGCCGGACGCTCCGCGTTGTTGGAGAGTCGGCGGCGGGCCGTCCGTTCGAGGGCGCGATACCGGATGGCGCGGCGGCTCGCATCCTGACCGGAGGGGCGGTGCCCGACGGCGCGGACTGCGTCGTGATGGTGGAAGACGTGGAGGTTGCCGGCGATGCCGTCACCATCCCGGCGGGTTTGCGACCCGGGACCAACTTCCACAAGGTCGGCGACGACCTCCGTGCCGGCGACCACGTCCTCTCGGCGGGCATCGAGCTGCGCGCGGCGGAGATCGGCATCGCGGCCGCAACCGGTCGCGCTCAGCTGCCAGTCCGGCGCCGGCCGCGCGTCGCGCTGATGTCCACCGGCGACGAGCTGGTGGAGGTGGGGAAGACGCCGGGGCGAGGGCAGATCCCCGACTCGAATCGATGGGCTCTGCTCGCCGCCCTGCGCGAGGCAGGCGCGGACGTCGAGGTCCTGGGCATAGCTCCCGACGACCCGGATCCGCTACGCCGTCTGGTGGTGGATGCGCTCGAGCGCGCAGATGCCCTCGTGACATCGGGCGGCGTGTCGGTCGGCACCCATGACCTTGTCAAGCCGCTTCTCGAATCGCTCGGCACCGTGCACGTCGGCCGGGTCAAGCTCAAGCCGGGCAAACCCTTCACGTTTGCGACTCTGCCTTCCCCGCTCGCCGGGGAAGGTGGCCCGCCACGAAGTGGCCGGTCGGATGGGGGGGTGAAGCTTGCATTTGGCCTGCCTGGCTTCCCCGTCTCTTCTTTGGTCACGTTCGAGGTCTTCGTGCGGCCGGCGCTGCGCAAGATGCAGGGCTTCACCCAGCTGCAGCGGCCCACGCTGCCGGTCCGTCTTGGTTACGACGCCAGGCCGACCGCCGACCGGACGGAGTATCAGCGCGTGACGCTGCGCCGCGAGGGGCGAGAG
>VBDS01000186.1 GCA_005889085.1 Chloroflexota bacterium
GTTTCCAGGCGCAGTGCCCTGGGTGAACAGGCTCGGGCTGGAGGGCCCGATCGTCTGCTACCAGGGGGCGGAGGTCCGCACGCTGCACGGAGCCGTACTGCTCGACCATGGCGTCTCGCATGAGCTGGCAATGGAAGTGATCGGCTACGCGCGCGAGCGCGACCTGCACGTCCAGGCGTATCGCGATGACCAGCTCATCGTCGAGCGCGATCGCCCTGAGGCCCACCTGTACGCTGAGCACGCGGGCATGACGATCCACCTTGTTGGCGATCTCGAAAAGGCGATGGGTCCGACCACGCCCAAGCTCGTCATCGTCTCGACAAGGGAGACGTTGGAGGCTCTACTGCCGGACGTTCGGCACCGCTGGGTGGGCCGGCTGAACGCCGCAACCTCGGTGCCGGAATACCTCGAGTTCACGAGCGTGGAGAGCGACAAGGCCTCTGCCCTGAGCTTTGTGGCCGAGCGATTCTCCATCCCGCAGGCTGAAGTGGTAGCGGTTGGCGACGGCCGCAACGACGCGTCGATGATCGCCTGGGCTGGGCTCGGCATCGCGGTCGAGGGATCGCCTGCGGAGGTGATCGCCGCGGCGGATCGCACGATCCCCCGTCCGGGTCACGGCGGAATTCAGCAGCTCGCCGACGTATTGCTCAAGTAACAGTGGGAAGCCTTCTCCTCGTCCACGCCCATCCAGACGACGAGGCGATCTCGACCGGCGGCGTGATGATGAAGGCCAAGGCCCACGGTCACCGAGTCGTGCTCATCACGGCGACGCGTGGCGAGGTGGGCGAGATCTACAACATGGACGAGGCCGCTTCAAGGCCTCGGCTCGGTGAGATCCGGGCGGCTGAGCTCAAAGCCGCCGGCGAGATTCTCGGCGTCGACCGCCAGGAGTTCCTCGGCTACCGCGATTCAGGCATGGTCGACACTGCCGACAACAAGGACCCGCACTCGTTTCACCAGGCGCCGCTCGAGGAAGCGGCCGCGCGGCTCGCGGTGTTCCTGCGCGAGGAGCGGCCGGACGTGGTTGTGACGTATGGAGAGGACGGGATCTACGGTCATCCCGACCACATCAAAGCTCACTACGTGACCAACGCGGCACTCGACACGCTCGCACACGATGGACTGCCGATCAAGAAGCTCTACTACACCGCCGTCCCGCGCTCGATGATGGAGGAGTTCGCCAAGCAGATGCCGGAAGAGGCGCGCCGAACGCAAAACCCCAACATGCGCATCGCCGGCACGCCGGACGAGCTCGTGACGACTCGGGTCGACGTCCACGACTATGTCGAGGCCAAGCGCGACGCGTTTCGCGCCCACGTGAGCCAGAACGATCCGAACTCGTGGTTCGCGACGATGGCGAGCCAGATCTACGAGTTAGCCTTCGGGACGGAGTACTACCAGCTGGCCCGCGGCAAGCCGGGCTCAGACCTGCCGGAGCCGGACCTGTTCGCTGGGATCAGCTGATACAGCTGTAGTTATTCGCTGACTCGTTCCAGCCGATCACGCTCCAGGTCAGAGTGATTTCGCCGCTACACGTAGCGATTGCGGTGTGCAGCGTCATCGGATAGGTCACATGCCCGAGCCCCCAGGTTGGATGGCCGAGCGAATAGCTGACCACGTCCTGGCCAAACCCGAGCCGCTCGTTGAACAAACCCTGGATCACGAGCGGCGGACGGCCGAAGTAGTCGAATCCAATCGTGAACAGGGCGGCCCCTGCGAGCGCGATGGCGAGCCATCGCCGCGCGGTACGCCCCGACGTTCGAGTGGCTCCAGGATCGAGGGCGCGGTGCTGGGACACAACCGTTGTCCCCGCCGCGATGTCGCCCAGGCGTTGGCTGCCGCGGGTAACGAAGACGAGAACACCACCAAGCAGATAGAGCAGGGGAAGAAAGTCCATGGGCTTCAGCAGGTTGCGAACGATCACCGAGCCGACCCCCAGCGGCGTTCCATCGAGTCGAACGACCTTGAGCCGCATCCAGTACTTGCCCGGCGTGGCACCGAACATCGCCTCGGGGACCGTGAAGTACAGGATCCCGACCAAGGTCAGCCAGGGCCACGCCACTGCCGTCGTGGTCGAGTACATGCCACCGCTGGCGGTGATGAAGCCGGCGGTTACCTCCGTCACGCCGTAAACGGAGTTCACGACGAATGAGATGAAACCGAAAACAATCACATCGATCACGAGGGCTCTGAACCTGGCGAGGCGTGCCTCGCGGGCGAATCCAGCCTGGTCTGAAAGCGCCGGTACGACGGCCGCCACCGCCATGGTGGGCGAGATCATCTCACGTAGACTCGGGTTGCGATGGAGGTCCTGAAGATCACACCGCGTGGTTACTGCCACGGCGTTGTCGATGCGTTTCGGATCGCTAAACGAGTGCGTGAAGAGACCCAGGGCCCCGTGCATATGCTCGGCATGCTGGTCCACAACACACACGCCACCGATGACCTGCAGCGCCAGGGCATCGCGCTGGTCGACCAGCCCAATCGCCTGGCCGGTCTGGAACAGATCAAAGACGGGACGGTGATCTTCACCGCGCACGGTGTGTCGCCGCAGGTCAAACAGCGCGCGGTCGAGCTTGGTCTGAAACCTGTCGACGCGACCTGCTCGGACGTAGTGCGGACGCACGAGCTCGTCGCGGACCTGGCCCGCCAGGGCTACGAGGTCGTTTACATCGGTCGCAAGGGCCATCCCGAGCCAGAGGGCGTCGTGGGCGAGGCGCCGGGCAAGGTCTACCTGGTCCAGGAACCGGAGGACATCGACGCGCTCGAGCTGAAGGGGGACCGCGTCGCCGTGACCTGCCAGACCACACTTTCGGTCTGGGACACCGAGGAGCTGATCGGCCGGGTCAAGGCGCGCTATCCGCAGGCGGAGGTTCACAACGAGATCTGCCGCGCGACCCAGGAGCGCCAGGAGGCGGCGGTTGAGGCGGCCAAGGAGGTCGACCTGGTGATCGTGGTCGGCAGCCCGCGCTCCTCGAACTCGCTGCGCCTGGTCGAGGTCGTGAAGAAGCTCGGCCACAAACCGGCCTACCTGGTGGACAGGTTTGAGGACCTCGACCTCTCCTGGTTCAAGGGGGCCAGGAAGGTGGGCGTGACCAGCGGGGCGTCGACGCCGACACAGCTCACCAGGCGGGTGATCGAATACCTGGAGGCTTTCGAACCTCCGGCCTAGGGCGTTGGATATGAGGGAAAACCCGGATGGTTTTCCCTGAGCGCCAGGCGCAGGCAGGATGGGATCGCTGATTGCATCGGCCGGTCGCCAGGCGACGGGCCTGCTCCCATTCCGGTATACGGTTGGGACTTGTCTAAGTAGTACTCGAAGCCAAGTCTGGAGACGCGAAGACAAAGTCGCGGCCGGGGTAAACCCGGCCGCCAATGCAACGCTGGCTCCCGCCTAGGGGGTGCCCCTGAGGCGCCGCAGGACGCCACCTAAGCCCTTCCGGTTGGTCTCGACGACGGGCGTCGCCGGGGCGGGAGTGACCGGCCCGGGCGCCGTCTCGGGCGCGTGGGCTGCCCGAGGCTCGTGCTCCTCCTCGCGAGCCGTTGAGCCTGACGGCCGGCGGCGGCGGCGGCGCCTGGACGGGCCGGCCGCTCGCTCCGGCTTGGCGCTCGCGGCGGGTGGGGCGGCAACCGCCGGCGGCTCGGGCAGTGTGGGTGTGGTGCCGTTGGCGCGGGAGCGGCGCCGGCGCCGCCTCGGCGTACTGGTGACGGCCACCGCCACAGGCGGCTCGGCGGGTCGCTGCCTGCCCGCTGAGACGCCGCCTCGCTTCACTTTGGCCCCGACCTCGCCTTCCGCGCACAGCGCCCCGTCGGCCGTGTGGACGTCCACCCGCCAGACCACGATCGAAGAGGGCGCTCCGCTGACGGGCGGTCGCTTCTGGGTCAAGGTCCAGCGCGCGTAGATGGTGTCCCCGGCGTGCACCGGCCGCGGGAACTTCCAGTTCAGCCACTCCCACTCGGCCACCGACGGCACGGGCATGTCCACCGAGCCAAGACCGACGGCCAGCGCCACTACCATCGCGGGTGGCGCCGGGCGTGGGCCATCGCCCGTGGCCTCGATGGTGAGCGGTGACAGGTCGCCGGCGACGCCGGCAAACAGTGCTACATCGGCTTCGGAGACGGTGCGTCGGCGCGTCGTCCACTCGCCGCCGAGAGGAAGATCGTCGAAGGAAAGCGGCTCCAGATCGGGCCGAGTATAGCCCCCAGACGAATTCCGATTCAGAAACCCCAGTGGAGCCTTAGGCCGGATTTACTCCGGCCGTCACCCAGCGCTGCGTTTCCAAACGCCTCCCAGCCTGGCTGGTGAGAGGAGGGGGTTCCGCGGGGGAGGACGCCTGTCCTCACCCGCGCTCTTATAGAACCAACTCCAAGGTCGGGGCGTTAACCTATGGCATCTTCAGCGCGCCCCAGGAGGCTTGACGTTGGATCTCGCGGCCGTACTGCTGGTCACCTTGGTCCTCCTGGTCGCGGCTTTCATCCTGCTGCTCATCTCTTTGATTCGCCTTCGTGGCGCCACGCGTGAGCTCGAGGCGGCGCTGGCGGACGAAAGCGGCGCACGTGACCGCGCAAGCCTTCTGCTCGCCATGGCGTCGGCTGTCAACTCGTCGCTCGCTCTGGAGGAGGTCCTCAACGTCGCCCTCACTCACGCGGGCCGAATCATGGGCGCTGTCGCAGGTGCGATGTACCTCGTTCGCACCGGCAAGGCGGAGATGCACCGCGAGGCCTCCTACAACCTGACCAACCGCGCCCGGGGATCGGTACGCAAGATCGACGAGGAGCCGCTTCGCTCGGCGCTCGCTGCGCTGCGCCCCCTCGTCGTCAAGCTCGACGAGCACTCGGCGCCCGGGCTTGACGCGGGCGGCCATCCGCAGCACGCGCTGGTCGTCCCGATCCAGCGCTCAGGCCAGCTGATGGGGGCCATGGAGCTCTACCTGAACGCCTGGCGGGAGCTCAGCGAGGACCAGGCCGACCTGCTGAACGGGGTTGCCTCGCAGGCCGCCATCGCCATCCGCCACGCCCAGCTGTTCGAGGCGCAAGAGGAGAACGCGCTGACGGACGAGCTGACCAAGCTGCCCAACCGGCGCGCTCTGGCCCAACAGTTCCTGCGTGAGATGCAGCGGGCGCGTCGCAACCACAAGGGGATCACATTTGTGATGATCGACCTCGATCACTTCAAGCAGGTGAACGACACCTATGGCCACCTGAACGGCGACGCAGTGCTGGCCGAGCTCGCCTCGCTGCTGTCCACGGGGGCCAGGGAGTCGGACGTCTGCGCTCGCTACGGCGGCGAGGAGTTTGCGCTCATCCTCCCCGAGACAACGGAGGCAGGCGCGCGCACCCTCGCAGAACGCATCCGCGCGAAGGTTGCGACAGCGACGTTTCCGGGAGGGCTGAAGCTGACGATCAGTGTCGGGGTGGCTGCGACCTCGGAGCCGGCGCTTTTCACTCAGCTCATCGACCGCGCCGACCAGGCGCTGTACGCCGCGAAGCAGGGCGGGCGCAACCAGGTCCGCGTCGCGGACATGAAGGGCCCGGCGCCCAAACCGCACCCGACCAAGCCGGAGGCTGAACCGGTCTAGTCTGGTCGTCGGTGGGCCATTTCTGCGTCAACTGCGGCGCGCCGCTCGTAGTAAAAACCATCGAAGGTCGCGAGCTCGAGGTGTGCCCCAACGATTCCTATGTCCTGTGGCGCGACCCCAAAGTCTCCGCCGCGGTCGTGGTCGAGCACGATGGAGGCATCGTGCTCGGTAAGCGAAGCATCGAGCCGGGCTATGGCCTGTGGTGCCTGCCGGGTGGCTTCGTCAACGACGACGAGGATCCGGCCCGCGCCGCGGTGCGTGAGTGCATGGAAGAGATCAACGCCGAGGTCGAGCTCACGGGCTTGCTCGGCGTGTACCACGTCCCGAAGACCACGGCTTCAAGCATCATCGGAATCGCCTACCGAGGAAAGGTGGCCGACGATGCCGCGATCAGCGCCGGCCCGGAGATGCTTGAGGTGCGGGTCTTCGCGCCTGACTCGTTACCCGAGATCGCCTTCCCGAGCCACCGCGCGGTGCTCGAGGCCTACCTCACGTCCCCGGAGCGGGGGGCGGAAGCGGCACCTCTGACCGGCGCCGGATCGGCTCTGACTCAAGCGCCGCCATCACCAGGACCAGAGCAGCGGAGACCCCGGCGCACGCGGTAAAGCCGGCGGCGTAGCCGTAGCCCTGGACGATCGGGCCAAAGATCAGAGGGCCAAGCGAGAGGCCGAGGAAAAGAATCGTCCCGTACGCTCCCATCGTCACGCCTCGCGTCGACGCAGCCGACAGGTCGGCGAAGACGACGCCCATCGCGACAAACGCGGCGGCCATGAACGGGGTGCCTACCGCGAGCAGCAACGCCGGCATGACAAATCCAGTCAGGTGGCCCAGCACGACCATTACCGTCGCCCAGCCGAGGGCGCCGACAAAGACGATTGGCCATCGCTGTCGCATCCTGTCGACCAGGCGTCCGGCCGGAATCCGTGACGCTCCGTTGACGACGGCCTGGAGCGCAAGCAGGTAGCCGACCTGCGAGCTTGGGAGCGCCAGCACTTCCTTGCCGAAGACAGGAAGAAACGCGCCGATTGTTCCCCAGGTGAGGGTCACGCTGATCAGGCCGATCGTGACTGGAACGAACGCACGCTGCCGGATCAGCGCGCGCAGCGGTTCACGCAAAGAAAGTCCCTTGCGTTCCGACTGCTGGCGGCTGTTGCTCGCGGCGATCGCGCCGGGAATGGTGAAGATCAAAAGGACCGTCGTCACCGCGATGTCGGTGCGAACGTCGAGCCACCGCAGCGCGAGTCCGGCCAGCGATGGGCCCAGGAAGAAACCGACCTGCATCGAAAGGGTCAGCCAGCCCATGGCGCGGCCGAGCCTGGATCGGGACACCGACTCTGTCACCGCGCTGAACAGGGCGGCTTGCTGTGCACCCGCCGCGAGCCCTCCGACCACCTGCCACAGAAACAGCGGCGCCACTGTCGTGGTCAGTGCGGTCGCCGCCTGCGAGCCGGCCGTGAGGATCAGCGACACCGCCAGCAGCGTCCGGGCTCCGAAGCGGTCGATCAGGACGCCGGACGGCAGAGACAGAAGGGCGGCCGTGATGGTCGCCGCCGAGAAGAGCGCGCCGACTTCGAAACGGCTCGCGCCGAGGCCGTGCGCATACAGCGGGACGGTGAGTCCGCGCGCGGCGATGGTCGCGAAAACACTTCCCGCCGCCAGGTAGATGAAGACCATGCGGCGGGACTCGGGGACTGCGCGCGCCACCATGCCTAACATACCGGCCACGTGGTGGGCGAGCGCGCCGGCGACTGGCTGGTCATCGCCTCATTCAACCGGCATCACGGTCGGGACATTCGGCTGCCGCGCACCACGGGGCGCCTGGACTCAGGACTACCGTGAGGCGGTGAGCACACCCATGTTCAGGTGGGACGCGTGAGTCTCGAGCGAGCCGCCGAGCTGGTCGCGACCGCACAGCATGGCCTCGCGTTGACGGGCGCCGGCGTCTCGGCGGAGAGCGGCATCCCAACTTTTCGCGGCGAGGGTGGGCTGTGGACGAAGTACGACCCGGTCAAGGTGTCCTCGATCGAGAGCTTCCTCGCCGATCCAACCTCGTACTGGAGTGTCTCGAAGGACCGCGGCCGGGTCGCGCTCGCGGCCAGGCCAAATCCGGGCCACATGGCGCTGGCCGCGATGGAGGCTGCCGGCTACCTCGTGGCAATCGTCACACAGAACACCGATGGCCTCCATCAGGACGCGGGCAGCAAGCGCGTGATCGAGCTGCACGGATCTGGGCGCATGGTGCGATGCCTCGAGTGCGGCAGGCTCGAGGCCCGCTCGGAGGTGCAGACGCGGCTTGAGGTCGAGATGCCGCCGCGATGCCTCACATGTGGCAGCGCGTTCCTGAAGCCGACTGTCATCTTGTTCGGCGAACCGATGCCCGCCGCAGCAATGCATGATGCGCTCGAGCTCGCGGGCCAGGCCGACGTGATGCTGGTGGTCGGCTCATCGCTCGTGGTCCACCCGGCGGCGGAAGTCCCGCTCGTCGCGGTCCGCGCGGGCGCGCGCATGATCGTGATCAACGCCGAGCCAACACCGTTCGACCGCTTCGCCGAGGTGGTCATCCACGGCCGCTCCGGGGAGGTGCTGCCCCAAATCGTGGCGCTCATAGGTGCGTGACGCTGGCCGCGACGAATGCCACTCCATCGACGATGAGCTCGCCGCGCGGGCCGATATCTTCCGCGAGTCCCTCGGTGATCGCTCCCGACACGTCGACTCGCACTCGCCTGCCCAGCGTCGCTGACAGGTCGCGCCAGCGCGCGAGCACCTGGTCTGGTCGCGCCAAAGTCCAGGTCGCGATCTTTTGACGCAGCCGGTCGAATACATCGTCGCGTGGTTGATCCAGCATGGCCGCGCCCTCCGGCGACCAGGTCAGGTTGATCCCGATGCCGCATACGGCGCGGTCATGCGTGGCCTCGACCAGGATCCCGCCTAGCTTTCGCTCTTCAAGCAGCAGGTCGTTGGGCCACTTCAGGCGTACCTGGCGTGAATCGCATGCTTCGGCCGCCGCCACCCCGGCCGCGAGGCTGAGCAGCGGGTTCGGCTCCAGCACGAAGGAGGCCAGCAGCGCCGTGCCCTCGGGTGCCTCCCAGCGGCGGTCGAGGCGTCCGCGTCCGGCCGTCTGATGATCGGCGAGCACGATCGAGCCGATCGGCAGGCTGCGGGCGACATCCTGCGTCGACGTGACCGACGCCAGGCGCAAAACTTCCGCTTCACCCACGATCGGTAAGCTAACCGAGTCATGAAGCTCCATCGAGCGATCTCGCTCATGGTGATGATGCTGATGGCGGTGGTTCTGGTTGTGTTTCTCACTGCAGTCGGCATCGCCAACTTCGACACACACAGCCTTATCGCGCTCGGGGTGGTGGTGGCCGCCGCTGCGATCAGCGGCGTCGCGTTCAGCTGGAATCGGTACTTCAAGCGTCCGTAGTGCCCGCACCAAAGCTGCGGCTCGGCTACAAGGCTTCGGCTGAGCAGTTCGGCCCGCGCGAGCTGCTCGATTTCGCGGTCGCGGCCGAGGCCAACGGATTCGATTCGGTTTTCGTCAGCGACCATTTCCAGCCCTGGCGTCACTCCGACGGCCATGCGCCCTTTGCCTTCGCGTGGCTGGCCGCCGTCGGCGAGCGAACGGCTCGCGTCGCTCTCGGAACCTCGGTCGCGACACCCACTTTTCGCTACCACCCCGCGATCGTCGCCCAGGCATTCGGCACCCTCGGGTTGCTGCTTCCGGAGCGCATGATCCTCGGCGTCGGCACCGGCGAGCATCTCAACGAGGGCGCGCTCGGCGTTCAGTGGCCGGACAACCGCGAGCGTTTCGCTCGCCTCCGGGAGGCGGTGCGGCTCATCCGCCAGCTCTGGAGCGAGCAGTCGGTGACCTTCGACGGCGAGTACTACCACACGCGCAACGCGACGATCTATGACCGTCCGGAAAAGCCCGTGCCGATCTACATCAGCGCGGGCGGGCCGCAGGTCGCCAAATATGCCGGGCGTGCAGGGGACGGCCTGATCTGCACTTCGGGCAAAGGAATGGAGCTCTACACCGACCAGTTGCTCCCCTCATTCAGTGATGGGGCCAGGGAATCGGGACGCGACGCGGGCGAGCTTGAAAAGATGATCGAAGTCAAGGTCTCGTACGACACGGACCGGACGCGCGCGATGGAGGACACCAAGATCTGGGCCTCGCTGGCGCTGCCGGCCGAGGCCAAGGCAGGGATCGACGACCCGCGTGAGATGGAACGGCTTGCGAAGACAGTGGAGGACGTGGCATACCGGCGCTGGCTGGTCGCGAGCGACCCTGACGAGCACATCGAACAGCTCCGGCCATACCTGGACCTTGGGTTCACCCACCTCGTCTTTCACGCCCCGGGCGATCGCCAGGCCCGGTTCCTCGAGCTCTACGGGTCGCAGATCCTGCCCAGGATTCGCAAGCAGTGGGGATGAGCACCTGGGTTGTGGTCCTGATCAAGGACTTCGACTCGGCCAAGCAGCGGCTGCGGCCGGCGCTCGGCACGAAATCGCGCCGAGCCCTCGCCCGTCGCAACGCTCGCCTGGCTGTCAGCGCCGCGTTTGCCGGCGACCGCGTGCTCGTCGTGGCGGGCAGCGACGAGGTGGGCGAGGTCGCGCGGACGTGGGGTGCCGACGTTCTCC
Source organism: Chloroflexota bacterium (assembly GCA_005889085.1). Classification (GTDB taxonomy): domain Bacteria; phylum Chloroflexota; class Dormibacteria; order Dormibacterales; family Dormibacteraceae; genus 40CM-4-65-16. The sequence continues at coordinate 10,224 of VBDS01000186.1, forward strand.
TCGAGCCTCGCGAAGACGGTCAGAACACGGCCGCAGAGCGGGGCATCAAGCGGGCGCTGGAGGGCGGGGCGCGAGCCGTGCTCCTGCTGTCGAGCGACCTGCCGCTCGTCACCGAGTCGTCTGTGCGCGAGCTTCTCGACGCGGCGGCGCGGCACGATGGGCCGGGCGTGGTCGCCGTGCCTGCGATTGGGCGGGGCGGCACCAACGCGCTTTATCTCCGACCGCCTGACGCGATCGGTCTGCATTTCGGCGACGACTCGCTCGCCAAATTCCAGGAAGACGCCGAAGCTCGTCAGGTCGAGTTCGTCATCCATCATTCCGACGCGATGGCGCTCGACCTGGACGAACCGTCCGACCTCGCCAGCCTCAGCCGCGCGGTGTGAAGCGCATCGAGCTGATCGGCGTCGAAGGGTTGCCCGAGGTGCGGCCCGGAGACGACCTTGGTCGCCTGATCGCCGATCACGCGAGCCTGCAATCGGGTGACGTCATCGTGGTCGCCCAGAAGGTGGTTTCGAAGTCGGAAGGGCGGCTAGTCAAGCTGGAATCGGTGACCGCGGGCGATGAGGCCGTCAGGATCGCCGCCAGGTTGATCGCGAACCCGGATCCACGCATGGTGCAGGTCGTCCTCGACGAAAGCGTGCGTGTGCTGCGTTCGGAGCGCGTCTTGATCACGGAGACGCGCCATGGATACGTATGCGCCAACTCCGGCGTCGATCACTCGAATGTCGGCAGCGACACGCTCGCGCTGCTGCCGGTGGATCCGGACGCCAGCGCGCGGCGGCTGTGGTCGCGCCTGGCGGAGCTGGCCGGCGCGAAGGTCGGTGTGATCGTCTCCGACACATTCGGCCGGCCGTGGAGGCTGGGCATCGTCAATGTGGCGCTTGGGGTCGCAGGCCTGCCGGTCCTCGTCGATCTTCGCGGCACTCTCGACGATGCGGGCCAACCGCTGCACGCGACCGTGCTTGCCGTCGCGGATGACATCGCTTCGAGCGCCGGGCTGGTGATGGGCAAGACCGAACGAACTCCCGCCGTCATCGTGCGCGGACTCGAGCTGGAAGGGACCGGCTCCGGCCGCGACCTCATCCGCCCAGCGGCCGAGGACCTGTTCCGCTGAAGATCACCGTCCTCGCAGGAGGTACCGGGGGCGCGGCGCTGGCGGCAGGGATCCAGGCCGTAGGGGCGAGCCACGAGCTCACAGTCATCGCCAACACCGCGGACGACGACGAGTTCTGGGGACTCCTGGTCTGTCCTGACATCGACGCGGTCATCTACCGCCTGGCCGGCGTCTTCAACGACGAGGCGGGATACGGCGTCAAGGGCGACACCTTCCGGGTCCTCGACACGCTCAACGAAATCGGCGAGGAGACGTGGTTTCGTATAGGCGACAAGGACTTCGCCATGCACCTCGTAAGAGCCGACATGCTGCGCCGCGGACGCACGCTGACCGAAACGTCCCTCGTGCTCGGTGCGCGCTTTGGCGTCAAGACGCGCGTGATTCCGATGACCGACGACTCGGTCCGCACGCGATTCACTACCGACGCAGGAGAGCTGTCGTTCCAGGAGTACTTCGTGCGCGAGCGTCTGAAGCCTCGGCTTCAGGGCATCGCATTCGCCGGGATCGACTCGGCGCAACGCTCGCCAGAGGTCTGGGCCGCGTTGCGCGAGGCGGACCTCGTGATCATCGGACCATCCAATCCGCTGATCTCGATCGCCCCGATCCTGAGGCTCGTACGCGACGAGCTCCGGCCCGAACGAACGATCGCCGTCACCCCGATCATCGGTGGCGTCGCGTTGAAAGGGCCGACTGTCGAAATGATGCGTGCGCTGGGCCATACGCCGGACTCGGTCGAGGTTGCGCGCATGTATCGCGATGTCGCGGGCACGTTCGCGATCGATGAGAGGGACCGCGACCTAACAAGCGCGATCGAGGAGCTCGGCTATCGCACCGTGGTGTGCGACACCGTGATGCGCGACGGAGGGCGCAAGCTCGCCAGCGCGCTTTTAAGTTACGTGTGAGTTGGCGACCATGACCAGGACGCCGATCAAGACCATCACGAGGCCGACGACGAGCACGGCGTACTGAGCGATGGCGATGACCTTTCCGCTTGGGCGCTTGAGCGCCGGTTCGTCTGCCACCAAGCCGGGCGCGTCGCCTGACGCGAGCGACCAATCCCCGGCGGCTGGCGCCCCCTTGTCCTTTTTCTTCTTTTTCCCTGGCTCGGCCTCAACCTGGGCATCCTTGCTAGTGCTGACCACCGACCAGCCACCGGCCGAGGTCGACGACGCGGCCGCCACCGGTGCGGCCGGGGTGACGGTTTCGGCCGGCGCAAGGGGTTCCGACGGCCTGGGAGCGGGCGTCCACGAAGGCTCGCTGGGGGGCATCGGGGTCGGCTCCGGAGCGGGGCGAAAGGGCGCAGCCGGCGCGGGCGAAAAGGGCTCCGGTGGCGCGGCCGGGTAGTCGAACGACGACGGTGCAGCTGGCGCCTGTGGGAGCGGGGCCTGCTCCCACGGGGGCGGTTCGGGAGCGTGCTGCGGCTTCGAGGCCGGCGCCGCGAGCGGCGGAGCGGCCGGGGGGGCCTGGTATGCCGTGACCTCGTAAGCCACGGTGGGCTGAACCTTCGTCTGTTCGAACGGCGGAGCCGTAGGAGCCGGCTCGGCCGGCTTGTCGGCGTGGCCGTGCGGCGCCATGGTCCGCTGCCGTGCCGCCCGCACCTTGTGCTCGATCTGAGATCGCCTCGCCGAATACATCGAGCGCTTGTCGACAGATTTGCGGCGCAGGACGAAAAACACGGCCGCGATGCCGACTATCGCCACGAACGGGCCCGCCAGGAGATAGACCATAGGCGCCGATTATCGGGGATCGGTCCATGTGTGACAATCGCGAATGGTGGCTCTTTTCGACCGCGTTCAGTCCGAGATGGTCGACGCGCGCATGCGAAGGGACGACGTGGCGCTGGGCACTTTGTCGCTGCTGAAGAGCGAGCTTGTGCGTGCCAGCAAGGAAGGTGGCGCCGGAGGAAAGATCGACGACGACCTCGTCGTTCGTGTCGCGCGCAAGGAGGTCAAGCGACGCGAGGAGGCGGTCGATGTGTATCGAAAGGCGGGCCGCGAAGACACCGCCCGGCGCGAAGAAGCCGAGATGAAGGTGCTGCGAGGCTTTTTGCCCGCGGCGATGAACGAGCAGGAAATCGAAGCCGAGGTACGCGCGGTCATCGACGAGGTCAAACCCGAAGGCCCCAAGGGATTCGGTCTGGTGATGAAGGCGGCCACGGCGCGTCTCGCGGGAAGAGCCGACGGGACTCAGATCGCCGCCGTAGCGCGCCGGCTGCTTGGCTCCTAAGACCAAGAAGTCCTGGATGTCGCCCCCGCCGCCGCGCGGGGCCCGGACCCGTGCCCGGTTGACCGTGGAGCGGCTGCGTGAGCTCTATCCGGCCGCGACCGAGCTTCTTCATGAGAACCCGTTTCAGCTCCTGATCGCGACGATCCTTTCAGCGCAGACGACCGACCGCTCGGTGAACTCGATCACACCCGAGCTGTTTCGGCGCTATCCAACCGCGGAGGACCTCGCGGGCGCAGACCCGGCCGCGATCGAAAAGTTGATCAAGCCGACGGGTTTCTTTCGGGCCAAGACGAAAAGGATCATCGCGGCGAGCCGCAAGCTCGTCGAGCTGTTCGGCGGCGTCGTGCCGAACACCATGGAGGATCTGATCAAGATCCCCGGGATCGGCCGCAAGACGGCGAACGTGATCCTTGGCGCGGGTTTCGGCGTGCCGGGGTTTGCGGTCGACACGCACGTCATCCGTTTGACCAACCGGATCGGGCTCGTCAAGACAAAGGACCCGGTGAAGATTGAGTACCAGGTCTGCTCGATGGTGCCCAAGGAGGAGTGGACGGGGCTGTCGTTGAGGCTGATATTGCATGGTCGGAGGATCTGTGACGCCCGTCGGCCGCGGTGCGAGGAATGCGTCCTGAACGACTTTTGCCCTTCGTCGCTCACGCGCCCCAACCGGCGGTTGCGCACCGGGCGGCCCATCGGCGAGGCGCCGGGTTCGGACATCAAGCTCGCGCGCTAGTCATCTCCGAACGTTTGTTCTATCATGGCCATATGGGTGCTGTGGAGCCTCGGCTCGCCGACGTCGACTACCTCGAGGTGCAGTGCAAGTCGGCGCTCAACCCGGTCAAGAACATGGGCTTCGCCTGGTCCCTCAACCCTTACACGGGCTGCGAGCATCGGTGTGCTTTCTGCTACGTCCGCGCCTTCGAGCTGCGCGCCGACCGGCCGTTCGACGACCGCTACGGCCGGACAGTTCGCGTCAAGCTCAACGTCGCCGCGATTCTCCGGAGCGAGCTGGCGCGGCGTTCGTGGCGCAAGGAGACCGTGGTCATCGGTGCCGCGACCGACCCCTACCAGCCCGCGGAAGGCCGCTACCGCCTGACGCGTCAGTGTCTCGAGGTTTTCACGGGCTTCGCCAACCCGGCGGCGATGATCACCCGCGGCCCGATGATCGTGCGCGACATCGACGTGCTCTCCTCGCTTGCGCGGCGCGCCGACCTCCACATCACGTTCAGCATCCCGACGGTCGACGACGAGATCTGGCGCAAGACGGAACCGGGCACGGCGCATCCAAGGCAGCGTCTGCGCGCGATCCAGAAGCTCGTCGCCGCGGGCATCGACGTCGGCGTCGGCATGGCGCCCATCCTGCCCGGGCTGTCCGACCGGCCAGAGCAGCTGGAGGCGGTCGTCAAGGCGGCGCGGGCGGCCGGCGCAACCGGCCTCTGGGCGAACATGCTGCACTTGAAGGACGGGACGCGTGAGCACTTCATGTCAGTCCTGTCCCGGCACTGGCCAGAGCTCGTGCCTCGCTACGAGCACGCCTACCGAAACCGCGCCTACCTGCCACCGAGCCACGGCGAAAATACGATGCAAGAAGTGAAGAGGCTGCGCTCGCATCACGGAGTCTCCGACCGCCGCCGCGTGATCCTGAAACCGCCGCCCCAGCCGGAGCAGCTCGCCTTTCTCAACTAGGATTCGGGAGATGCGCGGCCCAATCGATGTGCTGGCCGGCAGGGTCGGCGGCTTCAAGAAGATGGAGATCGCGCGTCGCACTGTCCCGTGCTATAAGCACGTGATCGAGAAAGACGGCGAGAACCTGGCGGTGTGCCTGCTCGTCGATTCGGGCAAGCTCTATCGCTTCCCGTATGAGACAGCGAAGGGCATCCGCGGCCTCGAGATCAAAGCTCGTTATCTGCGCGGCGAGATGGAGCACCTCCGCCTGCGCGAGTTCCAGCCGGGGCTTTGCCGGTATGTCGAAAGAGCAGACCAAGCCGTCTGAGTCGCTCGTCCAGGAGCTGCTCAACGAGCGCCGCTCGCTGAAGGTCGCGGTCGAGCGCCTCAAGCTAGAGCTGGCGGACGCTCAATCGGGCTCGGGGGGACCCGACCCGCACCTGGGCGAGCTTCGCGAAGAGATCGAGCGCCTTCGCTACCAGCTGGCGTCCGCGCGCGCAGAGGCGAACCAGTTGCGCGACGAGCGCGACGAGCTGCGCGCGGGCATCGAAAAGGCCCTGCAGCAGCTGTCGGCGGACGGCAAATAGAAAAGAAAAAGGCCCCGCTGAAAAGCGGGGCCTTGGGAAAGTCAGCGAGCTACTTGACGGCGTTCGCGAGTCCGTCGGTCAGCTGGTTGGTGAACTGGGCGATGCCAGGTGCGGCAATGTGCCCGCCCCGGTAGTTGAAGGCGCCGACCAGAAAAATGATCCAGTAGACGACGCCGACCAGGTAGATCAGGCCCCCGAGCGGCAGCAGGACGATGCTGACGATCGACGCGATCAGCCATAGGCCGCCCAGGACGACAACGGACTGCGCCGCGTTCCACTTCACGTCCGGGTCGTTCTTGCCGACAAACAAAAAGATGATTCCTGTGACCCACCAGAGAAGGTAGGCGAGGATGACGTTGGTCTTGCTGTTGCTGGCCGCGGTCCCTGGCTGACCTCCCATCGGCGCCGGTTCGCTGGGGGGCGGTGGGGGCATCTGCGACATGGATCAATCTCCTCCTGTTGGATGGCTGCTGCGGGGCAGATTATGGGTGGATTGCCCCGAAAACGCCATAGCTCAGGTGAGTTCGGATCGTGATCGTGGCCGCGAACTCACTCTGCTAGGCTCGCCACGAGATGACCGACTCAGGTCAACCGCCAAAGTCCCCACCCAGTACACCAGTTCCAGATTGGGCGCCGACACCTGACCCGAGCGATCTTCCAGCGCCCGCGCCGCCGAGCACATCCCCGCCACTCGCGGCCGACGTGGCCGCGACGATGCGCCTTATTCCGGTTCCACCGCCAACCACCCCTCCGCCGCCGGTCGCCGCGATCACCACCCCGCCCCAGGTGCCGGGTGAGCACTACATCGGCAAGTACCGCGTGAAGGGCGAGCTCGGCCGCGGAGGCATGGGCGCCGTCTACATGGCGGAGCAGCCGGGGCTCGGCCGCGAGGTGGCGATCAAGGAGCTCATCCAGTCGGCGGACCCAGTCGCCCTGAAGCGCTTCCTCCAGGAGGCCCAGGTCATGGCGCGGACCAGCCACCCCAACCTCGTCCAGGTCCACGACATCGAGCTGATGGGCGACATCAACTACCTGGTCCTCGAGCTCGTCCGTGGCCGCTCCTTACGCGACTGGATGAACCAGGGGCCGATTCCGCCGCCTCAGGTCTTCGCGGTGATGCACGGAGTGCTCCAGGCGCTCGATTACGCCCACCGGCACTCCATCGTGCATCGCGACATGAAGCCCGAAAACGTGTTGATCTCTGAAGAGGGCCTGGTCAAGGTCGCAGACTTCGGGATCGCGCGCCTGATGGACGACACTGGCGTCGGCGGGACGGCCACCAAGACGGGCACCACGGTAGGCACCCCGCAGTACATGTCGCCCGAGCAGGTCGCGTCGAGCAGGGTCGACGGGCGCAGCGACCTCTACTCGGCCGGGATCATGTTTTACGAGCTCGTGGCCGGCCAGCCTCCTTTCACGGCGACCGATGCCGACGGCCCCTTCACGCTCATGGCCAAGCACGTCCAGGCTCCGCCCCAGCCTCCGTCAGTCTTCCGGCCGGGCCTGAACCCCGACCTGGAGGAGCTGATCCTCAAGTCCCTGTCCAAGCGGCCCGAGGATCGATTCCAGACGGGCAAAGAGTTCGACGAAACGATCTCGCGGGTGGCGGACCAGATGTTCCCCGGTTGGCAGCGCAGCCTCGAGCCTGGAGTCGACCTGTCGCAGATGGTTCCCAGGCCCACGCCGAGCGTCCTGCCTTCGACCCCGATCGGTGTGGCGATCGCCCAACCGGGCACGGCGGCGACGCCCCCCCATGTCGTCTACAACCCGGCGCCGCCCGTCAAGCCCACGGCGACGAGATCGCTGAGCTGCCTCAGCCTGATCGGCCTCTTCGCCATCGCCGCGGCCCTCTTCGGAGTTCTAGCCGTCCGTTAGTTTGGCGACTGGGCCCGGCGCGCCAGCTCTGCGCGGGCTTCATCGCCGACCAGGATGTCGCTCGATCCCGACTCGCCCGCCGCGATCACCGTCTGCTGCGTGTACTGAGCGGTGTAGATGTGATGCGACCGGGTCGCCAACTCGGTTGGAAACTGCACCCATGACGAATCGGGCGTCTCTCGGATCGCGGTCAGCTGGTAGATGCGGAAAGTCTCGGCCGACTTGCCTTTCAACTGGACGCCAGGTACAAGGTCGACCGCGATGTAGTCCTTGCACATCTCGTAGGTCTCCTGGCCGATCAGGACATGGAAGGCGGGCGCATGAGCGCAAAAGCGGGCGGCCGCATTGACCGTGTCACCGAGAGCTGTGTACTGAAGCCGGCTGCGCGAACCCATGTTGCCGACGACGGCCGGGCCTGAGTTGATGCCGATGCCCCATCGAATTGGGGGCAGGCCCTTCGCGAGAAGCTTCTGCTGCAGCTCCGGCGCGTGGTTGACGAGGTCATAGGCGCAGCGCACCGCGAGCAGCGCGTGATTCCCCTGCAGGCGAGGCGCGTTCCAGAACGCCATGATCTCGTCGCCCACGTACTTGTCGACGGTTCCGTCCCACGTGAAGATGGTTTCTGTCAGCTGATCGAGATACAGCTGCACGAGCTCGGTCACGTCGCGAGCGGCCATCGATTCCGACATCGAGGTGAACCCGCGGATGTCGACGAACATCAACGTGATGTCGCGACGTTCGCCGCCGCGCAGAATGTCCTCGACGCCGCCTTTCGTCTTGGCCAGCTGGGCCACAATCTCGGGCGTCAGGTACTGGCCGAACAGCGCGGTCACCTTACGCTTCTCGCGATCTTCGTAGAGCAGGCGATACGCCGTCACACCGGTGTACGTGAGGGCGATCACGAGCCACGGATGGAAGAGGTCGGGCACCCAGCCGTTGAAGACCGCGAGAGCCGACATGCCGACTGTGAAGAGAACCAGGGCGCCGTCAGTGCCCACAAATCCCCAGAGCACGGTGACACGCGACACCCCGACCGCCGTCGCGACGGCCAGGACCAGCATGATCACAAACAGAACAGCCGGCGCCTCCGGGACGGGAAATTTCGGCTGCAGCGGAATGAACATGTTCACGACGTTGGCGTGGAGCTCCACGCCCGCCATCGGTATGCCGTTTCCAGCCGGTGTCAGGAACTCGTCGTGCACGCCGGTGAGCCCATAAGCGCCGATCAGCACGACCTTGCCCTTCACCCGGTCGGCCGAGAAAGTGTCGTCGTAGACGTCGCCGAACGAGAGGTACTGGCCGTACTTCTGGAAGCCGCCGGGACCAACGACGTAGTTGATCACGGCCGAACCTGTCGCGTCGACCTGAAGCGGGTGCTGCCACGCGGTGCCGAAGTTCGCCTCGCCGCCTGACTCGCTCAGGTTGACGCTGGCCCAGTCGGGCCCCAGCTGCTGGATGCGGCTCGCCGCGAACCCGAATGTGTTGAGCCGCGCTGTCGTGCACGTGCCTGCCGTGTAGCAGGCGGGCTGGATGAACATGGGCATCCGCCGCACCACCCCGTCCGAGTCGGTCACCGGGTCGGTCGACGCGAGGACGACGTTCTTGTCAGGGGCCTGGCACGGGACGCTCGGGTTCGAGTTGGTGTCGGCGCACCAGAACTGTTTCAGCGGGATCTGGTCGAGGCCTGCGGGCGTTGTCTTCGGCGACGCCTGCTTGACGAATCCGCTGTCGGCGATGTCCAGCTCCGCGGCGTAAGAGAGGATGACCGGCACCTTGCTGGTCCGCAGGGTGTCCGCCAGGTCGCCGTCAGTAGCCTTGTCGCGTGGGTCCGGGAGGCTTACGTCGAGCCCGATCACCGTCGCGCCGGCGGCCTCCAGGTTGCGAATCGCGAGCGCGTAACGGTCGCGCGAAACGGGATACTGGCCGATCTTGCCGATGCTGGAATCGTCGATTCCTACCACGACGATGTTCTGGTCGGGTCGGGACTCGCTGAACAGCCGGTCCTGGGGATGGACCGCGACGTTGACCTGGCAGCTAGCCATCCGCGCGTCGCAGGCCAGCTGCTGCGTGTAGAGGAAGTACATCAAGACCGACAGGCCGAGCGCCAGCACGACCGCCACGGCGGTGCGGTATGTGTACCAATAGCGAATGCGGCGGCCCAACTGGGGCCGGATCATATCTCCGGTGACAGTCTTTTGCGGCATCGCCGGATGGGCCGACAAATCCCTGATCGATTCGAAGCTCTTCTACCCCCTGTCCGTCAAGAGCTCGATCGACCGCCTGCGCTTCTACGCGAGCCAGTTCCCGCTGGTGGAGGTCGACTCCACGTACTACGGAATCCCGAAGCCGGAGACCGTCGAAAGCTGGGCGGCCCAGACG
>VBDS01000055.1 GCA_005889085.1 Chloroflexota bacterium
CATCGATGCTGCCGTCGGCCCCGCCTTCGGTGCATACGGTGTCGAGCGTGATGAATCGCACGTCGCCGACGTCTTGCGCGTAGTAGGCCTCGGGCATGAATTCGTCGCGCTCGATCGGCCGCCGCTCTGGGTCCGCCTCGACCTCGAGGAATGGGCCGGACATGAACTGCTCGGGCTGGTGGACGAACGTTTCCACCGCGGTGTCGGGCTCGAACGCCTGCGGCAGCGCGATCGGCTTGCGCGAGCCCGTGATCGCCCTGGCCAGTGCAGGCGTGACGATGCCGACGCCCTGGCATAGCTCTTCGTGATTGCCGCGACAGGCGACCCAGGGCACACGCAGTCCTTCCGCGTGAAATGGCTGCACCACCTCGTCGAGCAGGCCTGGATGTCGAGGAAATCCGAGTGCGTTCTGAAAGGTGTCACCGTCGGGCGGGCCATCAGGTTTCCAGTAGATGTCACTCCGCCAATCGGCCCGCTGCACTCCGTCGTAACCGGGCGCCCCCGAATCCGGACGCACCGTGCCTCCACTGAGGAGAGCGAGGAAGTTGGTCAGCTCGTTGCGCTGCGTGTTGTCGATGGCGTCGCCCGTCATGACCGCCATCTGCAGTGGGCTGCCCGTCATGGCTCCGGCCTCGATTGAGTTGATGGCGCGCACCATTGCTCCGATCGCGTGCGCGTTGAGCATCTCCTGTGGCCGCTGCATCGGGAGCAGCTCCCTGAAGCGCGGGTCTCGCCACTCCTGGTTGATGAACTCGAAGCGAGCCGGCGACTGGGCGTCGGTGACGTGAAGGTCTGTGAGGTGAGCGAAACACGCGATCGCTGGACCCAGAGGCACTGCATCGCCTGCGGCGAGGTCGGTGCGCACCAGATGCGGCTCGCCCGTCGCTTCCGCCACAGCTCGATACGCAGCCTCCGTACCTGTGCCGAGCGCCGCCCCGGCACCGAGCCGCCGCTCGGTGGTCAGCGTCACGGAGCGGTGGTGGCGGGCTCTTCCCTCTGTACGAGCACGGGGTCCGTGCGCATGGCGAGGCGCACCTTCGTTCCGGCCTTGAGCAGCGTGGCCGCCGAGGTTGGCATCTGCGCGAGGACGGTGGTGTCGCCGAGGTCGACTGTGACACGGCTCGTCGCGCCGAGGAACGCGACCGCGATCACGATGCCGACGAGTGGCCCATCCGCGAGGTCCCCGTTGGTCGCAAGGCTGACCGCCTCGGGGCGGATCAATGCTGTCGCGGGGCCGTCCGCGACGTCGGGATGAACGAGCGGAATCGATTCCCCGCGCACGTCCACCGAACCGTCCCGGACAACGCCTTTGATGCGGTTGGTGAGACCCACGAAGTCGGCCACGAAAGGAGTGGCCGGCCGGGAGTAGACCTCGGTCGGCGGGCCAAGCTGCTCGAGGTGCCCCGACTGCATGACGCCGACGCGGTCCGCGATGGCAAGGGCCTCTTCCTGGTCGTGGGTGACGAAGAGCGTCGTGATCCCGACCTCCATCTGGACGCGGCGGATCTCGTCGCGCAGGCGGGCGCGCACCTTCGCGTCCAGTGCGGACAGGGGCTCATCGAGGAGCAGTACCCGAGGCCGGATGGCGAGCGCCCTGGCCAGCGCCACGCGCTGCTGCTGTCCGCCGGACATCTGGTGAGCGAACTTGTTGGCGTGCATCGACAGGCCGACCAGCTCGAGCACCTCGGTCGCGCGATCTCGACGCTCCGCCAGGCCGACATGCTGCATCTGCAGGCCGAACTCGACGTTCTTGCGCGCGGTCATGTGCGGGAAGAGGGAGTAAGCCTGAAACACCATGCCGATGTTGCGGCGGTTCGCCGGCACGTTGGTGACGTCCTCGCCGTCGATGACCACACGGCCGCTGTCCGCCTCTTCGAGTCCTGCGAGCAGCCGCAGAGCTGTGGTTTTGCCGCAGCCCGACGGTCCCAGGAGTGCCACGAGCTCACCTGGCGCGAGGGTCAGTGTCAATCGATCGAGGGCTGTCGTCGTCGCGTACTTGCGCGTGAGGTCTTCGAGCCGGACCTCGACGCGCGATCGACCGGCGCTACCGCCAGCTGTCATCTGCCTGTCCTCCCGATCAATCCGCCGCTCAGGCTCACCATCCGCCCGGTCTGCAAATCAGCCTCATCCGCCTTCGACACCGGCACCGGCGGCCGGCCGACGAAGGACAGGATCAAGAGCAGCGCGAATGCAAAAACCAGGGAGGCCACGGCCACCGCGACCGAGGTGCCGGCGCTCGTCAGGCCGACGTAGGCAATGGCGACCTGGAGGTTCTCGTAGTTGAGCAAGTTCGCGAACGTGTACTCGCCAAGGACGAGCGCGACGGATAGCAAGCTCGCGTTGAGGATTGCGCTTGGCATGTTCGGAACCACCACCCGCCACATGATCGTGCCCCACCCGGCGCCGAGGCTGCGCGCGGCTTCCGTCAGCGTCTTGAGGTCGAGGGCCGCGAGGCCAGCGTCGAGGGCGCGATAGCTGTAGGGCAGGACGAGGATGACGTAGGCGACGGCAAGGGCCAGGATCGAATCGGTCACGTTGATGCTGATCCATATGTAGATGGGCCGCATGCCCACGACCAGGGCGATGGCCGGCACTGTGAGTGGCATCAAGCAGATGAACTCGATGACACGGCTGAGACCAGGGAGGCGCAGCCGGACCCAGACCATGGTCGGCAGCACCAGCACGAGCATGACCACGGAGGTGATCGCGGCGAGCTCCAGCGACGCGATGATCGCGTCACCAAGGCCCGGCGTCGTGCCAATCGCCGTCCAGGCGCTCAGAGTTCGCGGCGCGTTGACGCTGTTGCCGCGTGTCGAGAACTCGAACATGGCGCCGATCGGGCCAAGGAAGAAAGCGCCGAGGACCACGAAGACGACGATGCGGAAGATCTGGAGCCTGCGCCGACGCGAGCGGTTCAACGCCGGCTCACCGCAGCCAATGCGCTGTGCGCCGCTGGAGCAGCGTGTAAAGGACCATCACGACGAGGACGATCACGATCATGGCCAATGCCAGCGCTTTGGCGAAACCAGGCTGGCTCGACCCTGTCTCACTGGTGAGCAGGGCCTGGATCTGCAGGGGCACGATTACTCCGCCCTGGGTAATGAGGGCCGCAGCCGTGGCGTACGCGGAAAACGAGTTGGCGAACAGAAGCAGCGTGCATCCTAGAAACGACGGGAACAAGAGTGGGCCGGCGACATAGCGCCAGTAGTGCCAGGTCCCGCCACCCAGGCTCTCGGTCGCCTCGCGCCACTGGGGACGGATGCCGTCCAGCGCAGGGAGGAAGACGAGAACCATCAGCGGAATCTGGAAGTACAGGTAAATGAGCGTCAGGCCGCTCAGGTCGTACAACCAGATTCCGTTGGTGTAGATGTCGATGCCGCGCTGCAGTAGAAACTCGTAGACAAAACCTGTGGTGCCCAGCGTGGCGACGAAGGCGAAGGCGAGCGTGACGCCGCCGAACTGCGCCACGACCCCTGACGCTGACGTCACACTCCGGCGCAGGACGCCATTGGGCTTGCCCGTGACGACCGCGTACGCGAGGAGCGCGCCCGCGAACGCTCCCACCACCGCGCTCACCGCGGAGATCGCGATGCTGTTCGCAAACGACTTGGCCATGTACGGCTTGGCGATTCCGGCGAAGTTGGCGAACGAGATGCTGCCGTCGGGCGCAACCAGCGACCCACCCAGGATGATGGCTGTGGGCAGCAAGAGGAACACGGCGATGTAAACGAAGAACGGAACGACCCCTATCGACGATAAAGGCAACCGCCGCCCACCCCGGACGGGGCGAGCGGCGGTGCTGAGCGCCGGACTACCGGCTGCGGTCAAGAAACGGCCTGGGACCAGTTGGCGACGACGTACTGGCTGGCCTTCGACGTCTGGTCACCTGTCGGAACCTGGGGCGCCCCTGGCACTGCCGGAAGTGCTGCGGCCGCGGTCTTGTCAACGGTTCCCGCGGTGGTCATCGCTGCCTGCCGAACCGGCCTCGCTCCACCCTTGAGCCAGAGGTTCTGGCCCTCGTCCGAGTAGAGGTACTCCTCCCACAGCCGCGCGGCCGCGGGGTGGGGTGCGTCCTTGTTGATCGCCTGGTTGTAGTAGCCACCGATGATGGCGTTGGTCGGCACGTAGATTTTCCAGGTCGACACGTCTTTGCCGTGCGAGGTCGAGAGGTAGTCCCACTCGAACAGGACTGGAGTCTGGCCTGCCTTGACGGTCGCGGCCGTTCCGACGACGGGCACATAGTTGCCCTTCTGCTTCAGCTGCTTGAAGAAGTCGACGCCCTTGCTCACATCATCGAGCGAGCCGCCGTTGGCGACCGACGCCATGATCACGCCATTGAGTCCCTGGTTGGACTTGGTCGGGTCGCCCGCCAGGGCGACTTTGCTCTTGAAGGCCGAGCCGAGCAGGTCTGAGACCGACGTGATCGCCGGCACCTTGCTCGAGTCATAGCCGATGCCCATGTAGCCGCCGTAGTCGTTGAACCACAGGCCGGTCGGTTCCTTGGCGCCGGCGGGGATGTCGCTCCACGTCGCCACCTTGTACGGGGTGAACTTTGCGGTGTTGGCGAGCGCGACCGACTGGCCGACGTCGACGACGTCTGGGGCACGGCTCGTGCCGTCGAACGCGTTGACCTCGTCCTGGCTGCTGCCATTCGGGTTGATGGAGTTGATCGTGATGTTGTACTTGGCGGAGAACGCGCTGATGATCGCGCCGTAGTTCGCCCAGTCGGGAGGCAGCGCGATCACGCTGAGCTTGCCCTCGGCCTTGGCGGCCGCAACCAACGCGTCCATGCCGCCGCACGCTGTGGCCGAGCTTGCCGTCTTGGCGGTGGATTCACTGCAGGACGCCGACCCGTTGCTCGGCGAGCTGCCGCATGCTGCGACCACGAGAAATGCCACCGCGGCCAGGCCCAGGCGGCGCGTCAAACTACCCAACTTCATGCTTCGTTCCCCTCCAAAACCGGGCCCGGTTGCTCCCCAACCAGATAGGCAGGGCCAATGATGGCTGCCCGGCGCCTGCGATGCAAGGACACCCTTCGGGCGTGTCATTGATTTCAGTAAGGGCGCGGTTAAGGTGCCCTGTGGCTTACGTTTCGGAGCGCCGTCCGCGAAAGCCCAGCCGGCGCGACAGATCGGCGGCGCCCTCGATGGTCAGCCGCTCGAGGTCGGGCCGGCCGAGCCGGTGTGAAGGCCCGGAGACATCCAGCGCCGCCACCACCTCGCCGTTCGCGCCGAAGACAGGGGCGGCGATCGCGTCCAGGCCGAGCTCCAGCTCCTCATGGGTCCGGGCCACCCCTGACTGACGGGCCCCCTCCAGCTGCGCCTCGAGCTCGGCGCGGTCGGTGATGGTTCGCGACGTCACCCGCTCGAGGTCTCCCGACAGGACACGCTCGCGTACCGCCTGGGGGCTGAAGGCAAGGATCGCCTTGCCGCTGGCCGTGCAGTGGACCGGGTAGCGGCGGCCGAGCCAGTTGACGGTGACGACTGAGGTAGACGCAGTGGCCTGCTCGATCGGAACGATGTCGTCCCCGATGAGCAGCTCGAAAGTGGCAGTCTCGCCGGTCGCGCCGGCGACCTGCTCGCAGACCGGCCGCGCGACATAACGAAGGTCGAACTCCCCGCTGACCACGCTGGCCAGCTGCGGCAGGCGCCGGCCGAGGCGGTAGCGGGCTGTCCTCTGGTCGCGCTCGACGAGCGCGTGGCGCTCCAGGGTGGCCAGGAGACGAAGGGCGGTGGAGCGGTGGACGTGG
>VBDS01000187.1 GCA_005889085.1 Chloroflexota bacterium
CAAGGGCCTGATGCGAACGAATCACTAGAGCAGAAGGATCCGCGCTCTAGCTCTAGCCCTCGAATCCAGGTTCGACGACTGGGCCGTAGATCGCGTCCTCGAGCTCCCGAATCCGCTCCCGCTCTCTGATGTGATCCTCGTCCCGCAGCTCGTCCCACGTCGGTCCGGCCGGCTTGCGCGGATCGCGCCGGGCGCGGTGGCGCGCGTACCAGATGAGGAACAGAACGAACAACAGCATCGGCGTCGCGTAGACCGCCACCCCGCCGGCGAAGGTCAGCCAGTCAGGCGGTGGCGCGCACTGGGAGGGCGAGAAGCTCAACAATCCCGCCGCACCCACCGCGTACACGAGACCGCTTGCGTCGTCGAAGACCGCGCCCTTTGAGTTCGATGCGGCCGGCACGGAGCCCACGAAGTTTCCGTGGCCGTCCATCACCGCGATCGAGCTGTCCCGCGGGCCGTGCGCCGAGCCCACCGTGAAGCGGTCGAGGCGCGTGTCGTAGGCGGCGATGTCCCCGCCCGGCACTTTGAGCGAAATGCTGTTCAGCCCGGTGTCGAGCTTGATCAGAACAACGCTGCTGCCACATGCGACGAGGGCGAGCTGGCGGCCCGGATTGATCGCCAAACCGTTGGGGCGGCACCGTGCCGAGAGGGTGTAGCGGCGCGTCACGCTCCCGTCCGCCGGGTTGACCTGGAGCAGGTAGTTCGCCCCGTGCGCGGTGACGTACAGCTTCCCGTCCGCCGGGTTGTAGCGGGGCTGCTCGAGCGGAGTCTTGAGGTCATAGTTGTCGACCACCTTGTCGGTGGCGGCGTCGACCACGACGACCTTGCCGCCCTCAGAGGTGCTGACGTAAACGCGCCCGGTCTTCGGGCTGTAATCAATCAGGTCCGCCGTGGCCGGGTCGACTTTGACCTCGTCGATCTTCTTGAGGTAGGCGGCCGAGCCCTTGTTCATGTCGACCACCGCCAATGAGCCGCCTTCGATGCCGGCGTAAAGGCGGTGGCGGTCGGGGGCAAAGGCCAGCCCGTTGGATGGAGCGCCGAGGTCGATGGTGCCCAGGAACTTGGGCGTTGCACCGGAGGTGTCGATCACGTCGATGCCGCTGTCCTTCCTGTCGGCCAGGAAGATGCGGTGGTTCGCCTGGTCGGCCTCGATCCCATCGAAGTATCCCGTCGCGAGCACGGGCATGGCGGTCTCGCGGACGGTTGAAGCGCAGCTCGTGCAAGCCCCGAGCAGCATGACCCCGGCTGCGGCGCCGCACACCGCGGCGGCGACGGACGC
Organism: Chloroflexota bacterium; assembly: GCA_005889085.1. Taxonomy (GTDB): domain Bacteria; phylum Chloroflexota; class Dormibacteria; order Dormibacterales; family Dormibacteraceae; genus 40CM-4-65-16. The sequence continues at coordinate 1,280 of VBDS01000187.1, forward strand.
GACCGAAGCGGCCCACGAGACAGGTTTGGCCCACGATCGCATGACACCGAAAAAACGTGCCAGTCGCCCGAAGTACGAGGCGGGCTCGCCCGCCCTACCTAGCTCAGGGAGCTGCTCCCCGCCTCCACGAGCTCGCGGAGCTTTGCCCGGGTGAAGCGCCCTACGAACAGAGGTACGAAGTCGCTCCTCCACCGCCTGGCTGCCGAGCGGTTCCCTCCCAGGGCCATGCGAATCAGAGGGCCTCCTGGGGCTGGTGCTCGGGGGCCCTCTGGCGAGCCTGGTCGGGCGCCCGGCGGCGTGTCGCCAGGGTCGAACCGGCCAGCACGAGGACGAACCCGAGGCCCATTCCAATGGTCAGGTCCTCGTGCAGCACCGCCACGCCGAGGATCGCTGCTACGGCGGGGTTGATGTAGGTGATCACTGTGGCTCGCACGGGCCCGATCTCCGCGATCAGCGCGAAGAAAAGAAGGAAGGCCAGCGCGGTGCAGACCACCGCGAGCACCGCCACCGAGCCCACCACCTCGAGGCTCGGGACCTGGCGCGGCCACTGCAGCGCGGCAAACGGCGCGTATGCCACCGCGCACATCGCCAGCGAGACGCCGATCACAGTCACCGAACGCACGCCGGCCAGGTAGCGCGACAGGATCGCAGGCCCGAGCGCGTAACCGAGAACGACCAGCGCCATCTCCACGAGCGCGATCGGGCTCGTCACGCGCAGATCGAAGCCGACGATCAAGGCGACGCCGGCGAGCCCGAGCAGCAAGCCGCCCATGCTGGCCAGGGCAAGATGCTCGCGGTTGCCGAGTGAGATCGCGATCACGACTCCCACCAGGGGCACCGCCGAGATCAAAAGACCGGCCAGCGCGCTCGTGATGTGCTGCTCGGCGCTGGAGAGGAAGAACCAGGGGCCGGCGATCTCGAGCACCGCGAAGACGATCAGTGGGACCCACCGGTTGCCGATCCCGCGCAGACCGCCGCGTGCCAGCACGACCGGCATCAGGATCAGCGCAGCCACGCCGGTGCGGAAAAACACCAATGTCGCGGGCGAGAGCTCACCCACGGCGATGCGGATCAACAGGTACGGAATGCCCCAGATCACGCACATGGCGACAAACAGCAGCAGCCCGCGGCGGCTCATCAGGAGGTAAAACTTAACGCCCCGGCCGGGGCTTCCATGGGTACTCGCGCTTCGCCTCTTCGTTCTCTTGGTGATGTTTCTGAGATTCAGGCTGACGCGCCTGATGATGTGGATGGGCCTCGCGGCCGCGGCGACGTACTTCCTCGACCCGGACCGGGGCGTGGAGCGCCGCAAGGAAATGCGCAAGCGCATCGACAAGATGCGTAAAGCGGGCGAAAAGGCGAAGCTACAGGCAGGTCTGTAAGGACCCGAAAATGGGCCGGTGGCCCAACGCATCGAGGTCCTCGACCGCCGCGCGCTGAATCGCGCCCTACTCGCGCGCCAGTTGCTCCTCGAGCGCCGCCGCGCCTCCGCCGCATCGACCATCGAGGGCCTGGTCGGTATGCAGGCCCAGGCCCCCAACAACCCGTACGTCGGGCTTTGGACCCGCCTCGAGGGATTCCGCCCCGAGGAGCTGTCGCAGCTGATCGAGACCAAAGCCGCGGTGCGCATCTCGCTGATGCGCAACACCATCCATCTCGTCACAACGCGAGACGCGCTTGGCCTCAAGCCCCTGTTCATGGCGATGCACGAGCGCGGCTACATGCGCGGCAGCCCGTGGGGACGTGGCATGAGCGACCTCGACGTCGCTGCCATCGGCAGCGTGGGCCGCGAGATCATGGCCGAGAGACCACGAACCGTGGCCGAGCTGACAAAGCTCCTGGCCCAGCGCTTCCCGGGCCGGGACGCGCTCGCGATGGCGTACGGCGTGCGCTACATGGTGCCGTTGGTATTCACGCCGCCACGCGGCGTATGGAGGGCGTCGGGCCCGGTCGCGTTGACCACCTTCGAAGCCTGGCTCGGTCGTCCGCCCGGCCCGGCGTTTCCCTCCGAGCAGCTCGTCCTCCGCTACCTCGCCGCGTTTGGGCCCGCGTCACCCGCCGACATGCGCGCCTGGTCGGGCCTGGCGATGCGACCTCTGTTCGAGCAGCTCAGGCCACGGCTGAAAATTTTCCGCGACTCACGAGGCGCCGAGCTCTTCGACACGCCTCGAGCCCCTCGCCCGCACGGAGACACACCGGCGCCGGTTCGTCTGCTGCCCGACTACGACAACATCCTGCTCGGCCACGCCGACCGCACGCGGATCATGCCCGAGGGGCGGCACCTCGGCCTGTTCAGCAGCGCGGGGCAGCTGCAGGGCTCGGTCCTGGTCGACGGCTTCGTGCGCGCCATGTGGCACCCAAGGACCGAGAAGGGCGCAACCCTGATTCGAGTCACGCCATTCGCCAAACCGCTGCCCGCCGGCGACCGGGCAGCCATCTCGGATGAGGCGCGCGAGCTGCTCGACATGGTGGCCCCAGGCCAGAAGCACGACGTGGCCTTCGGGCCGGTGAAGGACTAGGCCAGGGCCGGGGTCGCGCTCGCCTCGCGAGCCGGTGCGCGCTCGGTCTGGCCGAGTGCGGCCAGGGCCGCATCGACGACATGAGGATTCCACTGCGTCCCGGCCCCGCGACGCAATTCCTCCAGCGCGGACTCCCACGTCCGGGCGCCGCGATAGGCGCGCGCGCTGGTCATCGCATCGAGCGAGTCGGCGACCGGGATGACCTGCGCGATCAGCAGCAGCCTCCGGCCGACTGTCCCGTTCGGGTAGCCCTTCCCGTCATACCTCTCGTGATGTGAGAGCACGAGGTCGAGCACCTTGGCGTATTCGGAGAAGGGCCGGAGGATGTCGAAGCCGAGTCGCGGATGCGTCTCCATGATCCGCCGCTCCTCGGGCGTGAGCTTGGCCGGCTTCAAGAGGACCGAGTCCGGGACGCGGATCTTGCCGATGTCGTGCACCTTCGCGGCCAGCTCCAGCAGCCCGACGTCCACGGAGCTGAAGCCGAGCCTGCGCGCGATCGCGTGGGTGTAGATCGCCACCCGCTGCGAGTGGTTGTATGTGTACGGGTCGCGCCGATCGACCTCTTCGGCCATTCGTTCCATGGCGCGCATCGCCTCGCGGCCCATCTCGACCCGCTGCCGGAGCGAGTGATAGACGAGGACCGCAGGCATGATCGCGAGCAGTGGCAGCCAGGTGTAGCGGACGGCGGCAAAGGCGGCCGCCGTGCCGACCAGGTACAGCGTCGTGAACTGGACGTAGACGAGCTTCTGCGTGTTGAGGAAGAGCGGAATCGGGCTGCGCGACGTGCCCAGCGCGATCGCCACTGCAACGAAGAGGAGATTCGCAACGTACATCGTCACGGCCGAGCCGGCGAGCACGACGGCGTCTGCAGGTCCGGTAAGGCCGGCCTTTGCCGAGACCCCCGCGATTGACAGCACGAAGCCCGCGGCCAGGGTCGACAGGTACGCCTGGCCGCCGTTGAACACGATGCTGCTGGCGACGGCCCGCAGGGGCGGCCGCTCCTTCGTGGCCCGCACCTTCCTGAAGGCGGCGATGCAGATGTCCAATGCCTGGAGCACGCCCACCAGCGCGGCCGCCTGCCACAGGGGCAGGAGGAGGACGGCGGCGAAGAACACCGCCGTCGCGACGCTGACCTTTTCGCTGATGTTGACGTGGAGCGGGAACTCGAGCGCGAGAATTCCCGCCACCGCCAGCGCCGCGACGAGCCACCAGTCCGGACGTTCGCCACCCAGGCGCGGCGCCGTGGCGGCGAACGTCGCCACGGCGGCTGCGCCGACCCCGACGCGATACAGCTCGGACCGCTGCCGCGGCGTCAAGGTCTTACGGCTGGGACAGGACGAACTTCAGATGCACGGGCGTGCCGCTATACCCGTTCTGCCGCGCAAGCACTGTGCCCGAGCCGAGCAGGCCCGTCGTGACCTCGTCGGTCGTGGCGTACCGGAACAGCAGGCCGGTTGGCGTGTAGATCGTCATGTCGACCGCGGTGTGAGGATGGCCCTGGTGGTCGTAGACGCGGGAAACGGTATAGCTCTCGAGGGGCAGGCCGAGATCGAGAGGGCTCGACGTCCAGACGCTGTCGTAGACGGGCACGATGTTCCCGCCAGGGGTTACCACCAGCACGAGAGGATCCCAGTCGCAGTACGTCGCCCACGCCCCGGCGGTCGTCGGCGACAACACCAAAATACCGGCCGCCAGCATGGTGGCCACGAGCACCCTCTTCATCGTCCATCCCTCCGAAAACTAAAACCCCAGATCCTCTCGCGGAAGATGAACGCTAGTCCGGTCCAGATCGGTCTCCGGTAAGAAATGTGTAAGACGCTAGGCCGAGATGTCCTTGCGCGCGAAACGCGCCGAGGCGACCGCCAGCGCCACAGCGCCCACCGCCACGATGACGAGCAAATCCGCCACCTGGACGCCGTGCAGCAGGGGCGACCCGTAGTAGTAGAAGGGGGACAGCTTCTGGGTTGCGTCCGGCAAGCTCAGCCCGGGGCCGATGAAGCTGATGAAGACCCAGATCACCAACAGAAAGCTCAGCAAGCCCGTGTCCACCGCGGCGCGCAGCCAACCGGCAAACAGGTAGCCGATCGCAGCCACCAGGAGCCCAAACGGGATGATCGAGAGGGAGGCGGCGGCAAGGTTGCCGTAGTCGAGGGACAGGCCGGTAGCGATCGACGCGACCGTCGTGGCGATCAGCGTCAACACCGAGATGAAGATCGTCGCGGTGCCGATGGCGGCAAAGCGCCCGAGCAGCAGACGCAAACGAGGCTGGGGAGTCGAGAGCACGATCTCCAGGAGACCATCCTCCTCGTCCGCAGACCAGCGGTTCGCCTGGGTGACGGCAAAGGCCATCAACAACACCGGCATGAAGATGAAGAACGCGCTGAGGATGCTGGCGTTGGTGGCGCTGTCGCTCCCACCGAGCTTCAAGAAGTCGCCCAGCGCAGCTGAGCCCTGCAGGAGCGACTTGAGCTGGGCCTCCGTCTGCTTGGCGATGATGACAAACCAGGCGGCAAGCCCGGCGATGGCCAGGGTCCACCACAGGGTCGAGGTCGCGATCATCCCGAGGCTGCGCGTGTAAACGGAGCGCAACGACCAGTCGGCTCGAGGCAGCGCCCTTGCGGGCTGAGAGCTTCGCTCAGGCAGGTGCAGGCTCACCCCGCCCACGTCGCGCCGCGCGAACAGCCAGACCCCGGCCGCGCTGAAGAGCCCGGACAGAGCCAGCAGGAAAAGCATCGCGCCGAGGTTGGCACCGTAACCAGGCACGAGCGGCTTGCTCAGGTTGTAGTAGTAGACGGGCGAAAGCTGGCTCAACCACACAGTGTTGGGGACGACGCGATGCACCATGTCCACCACGATGGCGACGAGCAGGATTCCGGCGGTCACCCCCGACGCGCTGCGCCGCTCCTGGGTGAACTGCGAGACCAGAAGCGCGATGGACAGGAAGACTGCGCAGATCAATGCGAGATTCAAGCCGAACGCAACGCTCGCACCGAGGCTGAGATCTGAGCTGACCTTCGCGGCGCCGGCGAACGTCAGCAGCCCGATCACGAGACCCATCGCGAGCAGCGCCGTCCACATCGCCGCCAGCTTTTCCAGCGCGACGCGGACACGACCGCGGGGCAGCGACAGGAGAACATCCATCGAGCCTCGGTCCTCTTCGCCGCGCAGCATGCCCGTGCCTGCGAGGAGGGGCCAGATCACCACGACAAGGATCGTGATTCCGTACTTCCAGGTCGCGTAGCCGCCGGGGGTATCGATCTTGATCGGCTCCGCTATCCATGCGTACGAAGCGCCGATAGAAACAACGGCCGCCTTCGCGGCCGGCGTCGCAAACACAGTCGGGACGGCGGCGAATATCACGGCCATCAGCGCGCCGAGTCCGAGGCCCCAGCCGAGAATCGGCACACGGTAGTCGCGCAACGACTTGAGATAGATGCTCCTAAACACGGGCGGCCTCCTCCCCATTCATGGTGAGGTGGCCCGCAGGGCCGGAGGGGATCGGCGCTGTGTCGTCGCGCTCGTAGTAGCGAAGGAAGATGTCCTCGAGGCTCGGCTCATAGCTGGTCAGCGAGACGACCGGATACTGGGCGGCCTCCTTGATCACCGCGTCTGCGGCGCCCTGGATCGCAATCCTCACGGCGGAGCCGTTGCTCAGCGGCTCGACCTCGACGACACCTTCGAGCTTCGCGAAGGCGTCCGCCGGTACCGGCTTCGCAAAGGCGATAGTGATCTCGTAGCGCTTGATGTCCATCAGTTCGTGGATGCCGCCGAGCTTGACAAGGCGGCCTTCGCGAATGATGCCCACGCGCGTGCACGTCTTCTCGACCTCGCTCAAGACGTGGGAGGAGAGAAATACGGTGCGTCCTTCGTCGCGCGCCTCTTTGACCATGCTGTCGAATTCCTGCTGGTTAAGCGGGTCGAGGCCGCTCGTTGGTTCGTCGAGGATGAGCACCCGTGGCCGATGCATGAAGGCCTGGATGAGCACGACCTTGCGCTTGTTGCCGGTCGAGTACTGGCGAAACTTCCGGCTCGTGTCGAGGTCCATCCGCTCGATCAGCTTCTTCAGGTAGGCGCGGTCGACCCCGCCGCGCAGGTTTGCGAAGTACTCGAGGATCTGCCCGCCGGTCAGGTTGCGGTCGAGTGAAGGCTCGCCGGGCACGTAGCCGATGAGCCGCTTGATCTCGATCGTCTTGTCCCAGCAGTCGAGGCCCGCGATCCGGGCCGACCCGCTGTCCGCGTGAAGGAGGGCCATGAGGAGCCGAATCGTGGTCGTCTTCCCAGCGCCGTTGGGGCCGAGGAAGCCAAACACCTCACCTTCAGCGACCTCGAAAGAGACCTGGTCGATGCCACGCTTGCCGCCGTAGCGCTTGGTGAGATTTTCAACCTGGATGATCGATGACATGTGGCCTCCTTACCCGAACCACTCGCGAAGGATCGCCTCGTCGGCGAAGCCCATTTGTCCGACAGCAACACCGAGGACCCTGTCGAACGCCTCGGCGAAGGTCGCCATCCTTCGCTTGACGTCCTCATAGCTGATCAGCCTTTTCTGCCGAGCGACGAAGAGCTCGGTCGCCCCGTCCTGAAAGCCCTGGAGAAGCATCACGAGGACACGCGCAGTCTCCGTGGGTGACGACACGATGAAGGTTCCCTCTTCGACGCCCTGCTCAACAATGCGCGAGAGGAGCGGAACCATGCGCTCAACCGTGGTGCGGCGAAGCTTCTCGCGCACGATCGCGTTGTGGTCGGAGAGCCAGACCTCGATGAGCGACATGACCAGGCCCTTGCGGTCGGTCTTCCACTGGCCGATCCCACGGAAGACCTTCTGGAGCTTCTCGGTAGCAGGCAGGCCTGGATCGTCAACGATCGGCTCCACCGCGCCGAGCCCGGCGTCCACCATCCGATCGATCACCGCCTCGAGCAGCGCCTGCTTGGAGTCGAAGTAGTGGTAGAAGGCCCCACGAGAAGCGCCGAGCTCATCGAGCACATCCTGGATGCTCATCTGCTCGTAGCCCTTGGCCTGCATCAACCGCTGGGCGGAATCGATAAAGGCCTCCCGACGCACTGTGTGCACCGCCGCGTTGAGGGTCCGAGCCACGCCCACAACATAACAGACCGACAGTCGGTTTATTAATTCTGGCTCAAGCCGCCAATGTCACATCGGGGCCGCGGGCAAAGATCATTTGCAGGCGCTCGGGCGGGACGAACTGAAACTCGTCGCCGGCCCTGATGACCTGCCATCCACCTTCACCTCCCCGCTTGCCGGGGAGGTCGGCGCGCAGCGCCGGGTGGGGGCGTGGGACCTCGGTCGGGTGATCGCATCGGCAGCTCGAACGTAGCATCGGTTCGAGCCGAGAAAGTGAGGAGGGCTCGGACCCGATCGTTAGGTTTGCTGCGTCGAGGGCGTTCGGTACTGCGCCTGAGGCTCGCTTTGGACGTGCGGGCCGCTTAGGCTTGCGCTCGTCCCCACCCGAGCCGCTTCGCGGCCCGACCTCCCCGGCGAGCGGGGAGGTGAAGGACTGTCTTGCGCGAGATGGGCGTTCCGCCGGGGAGCTCCGCGGCCGCCGCTCCGAGCTCGCCTTTCAGGCCTTCCAGCGTGGTGTTGACCGTGATGTGCGGCCGGACGCCGTTCTTGCGCGGCAGCCTGCCTTCGTCCAGGTGATGCTGGAGCAGCTCACCCAGCGCGTCGGCCATGCGCTGGCCATGATTGCGCCGGTCGTCCGGACCACGCCAGACCGCCAGCGAATCGAGGGCAGCTCGAAACGCCGCCCCGGTAACCGGGTCGAGGATGCCATCGACACTGTGCATCCCATCGAGCAAAGGGCTGACCTCCAGCCAGCGCCGCTCGAAGTCTCTCTCACTGTCTTTCTCGAAGCCTTCGGGATCGGCGACCGCCCGGGCGTGGCGGCAGCAGATGCGCAGATGCTCGACCGAGAACCTGCGCGCGAAGCTCACCATCTCTTCTTCGCGCTCGGCGTCCACCCTGTCGCCCAGCTGCTCTCGCAGATGGCAGATGGCAGAGGCCGCCTGGTATCCGATCTCTCACCCTTGGCGAGCGCCTCGGCCACCTGCGGCAATGATTCGAGCTGCCGCCCGACGCAGAGGCGATCTCCAGCCGTCTTCCGGGAAAGGCCACAGGTCCGCGCCACCCAGCCGGCCGGCGTCAGTCTCGAAAGCTGGTGATCACCACGCCGTCGACCGCGGTCGACAACCCTGCCAAGGGTGGCCTGGAGCCGGTCGATGACCGCCGACAGGCGCTTGGGATCGACAAAGTCGAGGTCAGCCGAGAGCTCGAAATCCCGAGCCGCAGACTCCAGTGTTTCGAGCTCACCCGACATGCAAGGAGTATATCAAACAAAGGTTCGTTGGTCAATCAAATTAACAGGCAAATCAGCTTCAACACCGGCCTTCCGCCAGCCAATCCAGACAAACTCTGTCACCCCCCTCACAGTCCGCCGCCGCATCCCCGACAATGACTCGGTGCGCCTCCCGACCGCCCTCTCCCCTCTGACCGAGCGCAACTTCCGCCTCCTCTGGACCGGCCAGGCCGTCTCGGCGATCGGCGACTCCCTGACCCCCGTGGCCCTCGCCTTCGCCGCCCTGATGGTCGGCCACTCCGCCACCGCCCTGGGCATCGTCTTCGCCGTCTCGATCCTGGGCCGTGTGATCGCCCTCCCCATGGGCGGCGTGTGGGCCGACCGTCTCCCCCGCCAGCTCGTGATGCTCACCTCCGACTGGGTCCGCGCCGCGGTCCACGCGGCGATCGGCCTCCTCCTCCTCAGCGGCAACGCCCAGCTCTGGGAGCTGATCCTCCAGGCGCTTCTCTACAACTTCGCCGCAGGCTTCTTCCAGCCCGCCTCCGGCGCACTCGTCCCACAAACCGTCACAGTCCAGAAACTTCAACAGGCCAACGCGCTGATGGGCCTGTCGAAAAGCCTCACCCAGGTGGGCGGCCCTGCCGTCAGCGGAATCCTCGTCGCCCTGGTCGGTCCTGGCTGGGTCTTCGTCATCGACGCGATCACCTTCGTCGTCAGCGCACTCTCCCTCGCGCTGCTGAAGATCCCGCCTCTAGCCGCCCCTGCGCAAAGCCGCTTCTGGCAAGAGCTGGCGGAAGGGTGGCGCGCGGTCACAAGCCGCCGCTGGTACCTCCTCAACCTCTGCTCGCACGCGCTGTGGAACTTCGCCATCACCGCGGTGTTCGTGCTCGGCCCGATCATCGCGGTGCGTCACCTGGGTGGCTCATCCGCGTGGGGCCTCATCGCCGGCTCCATGGGAGCGGGCCAGGTTCTCGGCGGCCTGGTCGCCCTGCGCGTGATGCCGGCCCGCCCCCTGGTCGCCGCCAACCTCGCCCTGACGCTGGCCGCGCTGCAGGCGCTCGCGCTGGCAGTCCCGACCCCGACCGTTCTCATCATGGCCGCGTGCGTGGTCGGCTGGGCCGGGCTGACCTTCCTCAACGAGGTGTGGTTCGCGACGGTCCCGCAGCTCATCCCGCAGGAGGTGCTTGCGCGTGCCAACTCCTTCGACTGGCTGCTCTCGCTGATCGCCATGCCCCTGGGTTTCGCAGTCATGGGGCCGGTCTCAGATCGCATCGGGATACCGACGACGCTCGTGGTGGCGGCCGTGTTGCTTGCTGTACCGAGCGTCTTGATCATGCTGGTGCCGGGCGTCCGGAACGTGCGGCGGAACAGCGAAGGCCAGGTGCTTCAGGAGCCGAGTCCCGCGTAACCCTCATGCCACATCTCGAACGCGAACAGCGTCCACAGCTGCTTGCGATTGTCTCGCCGGCCGGCGAGGTGGTCCGAGATGAGCGCCGACACCGCGCCGGAATCAAAGAACCCCTCACGAGCGATGCGCTCAGGTGACAGCACGGACAGCATCTGTTCCTTCAACGGTCCGCGGAACCACTCTGCGACGGGAATGCCAAACCCCTTCTTCGGCCTGTTGAGGATCCGCTCCGGCAGGATCCCGCGGAGCGCACGCTTCAACAGGAACTTCGAGCGCAAACCGCGCAGCTTCATGTTCAGCGGAAGGCCTGTCGCGTAAGCGACGAAGTCGTTGTTGAGCAGGGGGACGCGGCCCTCGAGCGAAGCCATCATCGAGGCGCGGTCGAGCTTGACCAGGATGTCGTTCTCGAGGTAGAGCCGCATGTCGAGCATCAGGACCTGGTGCAGCGGATCGAAAGAATCGAACTCGCCAGCCAACGCGTCGCCGTTCCTGCGCATCTCGGGAGACAACACCGCGGCGCGCTCCTCCGGCGCGAACGAGCCCATCCACCGTTGATGTCTCTCCGCCGCACTGTAAGCCGCACCGGCGACGAAGCGCTTGGCTCGAAAGTCGAAGCTCAGGTTGCTGCGCGACACAGGCATGCGCCTGACCACCGGCTCGACGACTCCATGCCGCAGCACACCCGGCGCGCGCATGTAGTAGCCGGCGAGTCGGTGCGCCTGCAGGGTGGGATATCCCGCGAAAAGCTCATCACCCCCGTCGCCACCCAGCGCCACCTTCACGTGCTCTCGCGTGAACGCCGAGAGCAGATACGTGGGAATGATCGAGGCGTCTCCCAGCGGCTCGTCGAGCAGCGCGGGCAGCCTCGGAATCAGGCCGAGCAGCATGCCCGGTTCGAGCGTCAGCTCGTGATGGTCGGTGCCGAGGTGGCGGGCGACCTCTCGCGCGTAGGGCGCCTCGTCGAATGACCGCTCGGCGAAACCGACCGAGAAGCTCTTAACGTCGCCGCCGAGCTGGGTCATCATCGCGGTCACCGCGCTGGAGTCGATGCCGCCGGACAGGAACACGCCCAGCGGGACATCGCTGATCAGCTCCTTGCGCACCGACTCGCGCAGGACCGCGCGCAGCTCGGCGCACTCCTCGTCGACGTCTCGGCTGCGCTCGCCGCCGTCCACGTTCAGCGACGGAGCCCAGTACCGCTTGACCTGCGCTTTGCCCTCGGCAACCGACCACGTCAGGGTGTGCCCAGGCCGCAGCTTGTTGACGCCCCGGACGATGCTGCGCGGAGAAGGGACGAACTCGTACGCGAGGTACTCGTCGAGCGCCACCGGATCGATGCCACGGCGGAGCGCCGGATCGCGAAGCAGCCCCTTCAGCTCCGAGGCGAATACGAGCCTGTCCCCATCGACGGCGTAGTGCAGGGGCTTGATGCCCATGCGGTCGCGAGCCAGGAACACTGTCCCGGTGCGTCGGTCGACAAGAGCGAAAGCGAACATCCCGTTCAATCGCTCGACCATGCCCTCGCCCCACTGCTCGTAGGCATGAACCAGGACCTCGGTGTCGGACTGCGTCACGAACGTGTGGCTCGCGGCGATCAGCTCATCGCGCAGCTCGAGGTAGTTGTAGATCTCCCCGTTCTGCACCACCCACACGGTCGAGTCCTCGTTGTGCATCGGCTGGTGGCCGCCACTCAGGTCGATGATGGAAAGACGCCGCATGCCAAGCGACACGCCGTCGACCTGCGCGATCCCCTCGTCGTCAGGGCCGCGGTGAACCATCGCCGCGCACATGCGCCCCACCAGCTCGCGGCCGCGTGCCGGGTCTCCCCCAGCCACGCCGCAGATCCCACACATTACCGAGCTCTGACGGCGGGTCTCCCGTTCGTCGCCGGCTGCCTGTGGGGAGTCTTCTCGATGATCTCGCGAATCACGTACACGGGCTTCGCCTGCGACTCGTGCAGGGTGCGGATCGACAGCTCGGCCAACAGCCCCATGAGGATGAACTGCACGCCGACGATCACCAGCACGACTGACAGGAGCAGGAGTGAGTTGTTGTGCGCGTACACGTAGGGCGGCAGAGCCTTCTGGAGAATCACAATCGCCGCCAGCACGAGGGCCATCGCCCACAGGCCAAACGCGGCGAACCCGAAGAAGTACATCGGCTTGGTCGAATAGCTGCCGAGCAGCTTCATCGTGATCAGGTCGAGCATCACACGCGAAGTGCGCGACAGGGAGTATTTGGACTTGCCATAGGTCCGGGGGCGGTGGTTGACGGGGAGCTCGGTGATCCGGGCCCCGACCATCGACGCGTACACAGGGATGAAGCGGTGCATCTCGCCGTAGAGCCTCACGTCCTGGATGACGTCGCGGCGATAGGCCTTCAGCGTGCAGCCGAAGTCGCTCAGATGAACGCCCGTCACGTGCGCGATGATCCAGTTCGCGACCTGCGACGGCAGCACGCGGGTGATGTCATCGCGGCGGTCATGCCGCCACCCGCTGACCACGTCGTAGCCCTCGTCGATCTTTTCGAGCAGGTGCGGGATGTCGTGCGGGTCGTTCTGCATGTCGCCGTCGAGAAACACGAGGATCTCGCCGCGGCTGTTGTCGATCCCCGCCTGGACCGCGGCGGTCTGCCCGAAGTTGCGGCGAAAGCTGACCACGCGCACACGACCGTCGCGCGACGCGAGCTGACCCAGGCGCTCGGTGCTGCCGTCGCGGCTGCCGTCATCGATGTACACGACCTCGAACGAGCGGCCGAGCGCTTCGACCACCCCCACGAGCTCGCGATGCAGCGGTTCGACGCTGTCCACCTCGTTGAACACCAGGACGATCACGGACAGCTGCGGAGTGTCGGTAGCCGGTTGGCGGGCCATGCCCGGATTATGCCTTGATAAGCTCCGAGTGCGATGACGGTTGACGCTCTCAGAATTAGAAGCGCGCCGCGGGAGCGGGCCGCCGCCGAAGCGTGGTGGGTCTATCCCGCGATCCCGATGCTCGCGGCCGCGATAGCCTTTGCCTGGACCCTGCACGGCGACCTGCAGCGCATGTACGGCATGACCAGCGACGCATGGGACCTGGCGTACGACCAGCAGGTCATCTGGGGCATCACCCAGGGCGACTGGTTCTACTCAAGCTTCGCGCGGGCCAACTTCCTCGGCGTCCACCTCGAACTGATCTTCGTCTTGATCGCGGCCATCGAAAAACTCTGGCCGAGTCCGACGGTGTTACTGATCTTCTCGTCAGCCGGACTCGCCGGTGCCGGGCCGGCCGCATACCTCTTCTTTCGCGCCATCCTCCCGGCCGACCGGCGCGAGTCGCCGTGGCTCGCGGTGGCCCTGTCCGCGCCCGTCCCGTTTTGGGCCGCGATCCAGGAGTCGGCGCGCGATTTCTTCCACCCCGAGAACATGGCCCTCCCCTTCGCCCTGCTCGCGGCCTGGGCCGGCATCCGCGGGCGCCGGGGATTGATGTGGACGTTCTGCGTGCTCGACCTGGCGTGCAAGGAGGACCAGGTTTATACGGTGGGCGTAATCGCCCTCCTCATGTGCGTCTACGGTGCGCCGGAGATCAAGAAGCACTGGCGCTTCATCCTCTATCTCGCGGGGGGCTGGTTCCTCATCGGGACCGGAATCGTCCAGCAACACTTTCGAAACTACGGCTACACGGACATCGTGTACTACCGCTGGCTGGTCGGGCTCAACCCCAACATTCACGTTTCGCCGCTGGCCGTCGCGGAGGCGCTGACCAGGCCGGAGGCGCTCTTCATCGTCGCCGCGGTCATCGCCTCCATGTTTGCGCTGCCGCTCCTGGCGCCCCGCTGGCTGCTGCTTGTGATCCCTCCATACGTAGCCAATGTGCTCAGCGAGCACATCCCGCAGAACATCATCAATCTGCATTACGTGATGCTGCTGCTGTTCCCGCTCATGGTTGCCGGAGGTATCGGCGCCCGTCGATTCGTGGAAAGAGTCTCGATCAAGCCCGCGATGGCGCTGGGCGCTGCGCTGCCTGCTCTGCTGCTTGGTTGGGGAACCGGCGGAGTGCCACCTGCCCTCCTGGCATGGAACGACGTCTACTCGAAGCCAAACGCGGTTGCCCAGCTGCAGGCCGCGGCCGCTGTGATTCCGGCTGATGCACCTGTAAACGCAGATGCCGGGTTGTGCGTGTGGCTGGCGAACCGCCACACCATCAACGACTTCCCGGACATGCTGGAGGCCGGCTCGTATGTGGTCATCGACAGCGACTACTACCTGGGCAACAACACGACCCGGGCCAAGCGCCAGGCGGCGGCCGATGCGATTCCCACAAGTGGCCGGCGTCTGCTCTACGACGCCGGCCGGTTCCAGGTCTGGAGCCCAGTCGGGGATTAAATGGAATGGTCACTTCCCCACAAGTGGGGAAGGTGGCTCCTCCCCATTCATGGGGAAAGTGGCTCCTCCCCATTCATGGGGAGGTGGCGCGAAGCGCCGGAGGGGCAGCGCCGGAGGAGCAGCGCCGGAGGGGCTCCGCGGGAGCTGCTGCCGCCGGAGGGGCAGACCCGTAATCTTTAGGGTCACCATGGCGGTGGCAACATCAGTCCGCGAGCGCCTCGATCAGCTGTTCCAGCAGCGGATCGCGATCTTCGACGGGTCGATGGGCGTCATGCTGCAGCACAAAGGCCTCTCGGACGAGGAGTTCCGCGGCGAGCGGTTCCGCAACCACCCCAAGCCCCTGCGCAACAACAGCGACGTGCTGTGTCTGACCCAGCCCGAACTGGTGACGCAGGTGCACCGCGGGTACCTCGAGGCGGGCGCGGACATCATCACCACCAACACCTTCACGGCGACGCGCGTCTCGCAAGCCGACTACGGCCTCGAGAAGTACGTCTACGAGATGAACCTCGCAGGCGCGCGCCTCGCACGACAGGCCGCGGACGCGTACGAGAACCGCTTCGTCGCCGGTTCGCTGGGCCCGACGAACGTGACCCTCTCGCTCTCACCCAAGGTCGAGGACCCGTCCTATCGCGATGTGACCTTCGACGAGCTTCGGGACGGATACGCCGAAGCTGCGCGTGCCCTGAAGGAAGGTGGCGTCGACATCCTCCTCATCGAGACCGTTTTCGACACCCTCAACGGCAAGGCGGCGATCGCTGCGGTCAAAGAGGTCGCGCCGGAGATCCCGCTGTTCATCTCCGTGACGATCGTGGACCGGAGCGGCCGCAACCTTTCGGGGCAGACGGTCGAAGCCTTCTGGACGTCGGTGGAGCACGCGCAGCCGTTCGCGGCGGGCATCAACTGCTCGCTGGGCGCGACCGAGATGCGCCCTTACATCGCCGCCCTCTCGCGCGTCGCGCCGGTGTACGTGACGTGCTATCCGAACGCAGGCCTGCCCAACGCCTTCGGCGGCTATGACGAGCAGCCGCCGACGACCAGCCGCCTGCTGAAGGAGTTCGCCGAGGCGGGCTACCTGAACGCCGCCGGCGGTTGCTGCGGCACCGGTCCGGAGCACATCCGCCAGATCCGGGAGGCGCTGACGGACGTCGCGCCGCGGCCCCTGGCCGGACGCGAGCCGCGGACTCGATTCAGCGGCCTCGAACCTTTCGAGATCAGCCCGAACTCGGGGTTCGTGGTCATCGGCGAGCGCACCAACGTCACCGGCTCGCTCCGGTTCCGCCGGCTGATCGAGTCGGGCGACTTCGTCGGTGCCGTCCAGGTGGCGCTCGACCAGGTGCGCGGCGGAGCGAACCTGCTCGACGTGAACATGGACGCTGATCTGCTCGACTCCGAGGCCGCGATGGTCCGGTTCCTCAACCTCATCGCGACCGAGCCCGAGATCGCCCGCATCCCCGTGATGGTCGACAGCTCCAAGGTGACCGTCCTCGAAGCCGGCCTCAAGTGCCTCCAGGGCAAAGGCGTGGCCAACTCGATCAGCCTGAAGGGCGGCGAGGAGGCGTTCCTCGAGCAGGCGCGTCTGGTGCGCAGGTACGGGGCGGCCGCTGTCGTGATGGCTTTCGATGAGACCGGCCAGGCGGACACGTTCGAACGCAAGGTGGAGATCTGCAGCCGGGCGTACACGCTGCTGACCGAAAAGGCCGGCTTCGAGCCGGAGGACATCATCTTCGACCCGAACATCCTGCCTATCGCGACCGGCATCGAGGAGCACGCCGCCTACGCGAAGTATTTCATCGACGCCACCCGCGAGATCAAGAAGCGGTTCCCCAGGGTCCATGTCTCGGGTGGAGTCTCCAACCTCTCCTTCTCGTTCCGCGGCAACGACCGCGTGCGCGAGGCGATCCATTCGGCGTTTCTCTTTCACGCGATTCGCGCCGGCCTCGACATGGGCATCGTCAACGCCGGCCAGCTCGTCGTGTACGCGGACATCCCGAAGGATCTGCTGGAGATGGTCGAGGACGTCATCTTCGACCGCCGACCCGACGCGACAGAGCGCCTGGTGGACTTTGCCAAGTCGGTTTCCGGCGCGGGGCAGAAGCGTGAGGTGGATCTCAGGTGGCGCGAAGGCTCGGTGGAGGAGCGCCTCAAGCACGCGGTGCTGCATGGCGAGGTCGCTTACATCGAAGAGGACGCGGAAGAGGCACGGGTCAAGTACGGCAAACCGCTGCTCGTGATCGAAGGGCCGCTGATGGACGGCATGCAGGTCGTCGGCGACCTGTTCGGCGCAGGCAAGATGTTCCTGCCACAGGTCGTCAAGAGCGCCCGGGCGATGAAGCGCGCGGTGGCCTACCTCGAGCCGTTCATGCAGGCCGAGAAGAAGGCGTCGGGCGACCGCAGCGTGCGCGGCAAGCTCGTCCTCGCAACAGTCAAGGGCGACGTCCACGACATCGGCAAGAACATCGTCGGCGTGGTGCTGGCGTGCAACAACTACGAGGTCCACGACCTCGGCGTGATGGTGCCGGTGGACAAGATCCTCGACACTGCCGTCGAGCTTGGCGCCGACGTCGTCGGCCTGTCCGGCCTCATCACGCCATCGCTGGACGAGATGGTGGTCGTGGCCAAGGAGATGACGCGGCGAGACTTCCGCATCCCGCTCCTGATCGGAGGTGCGACTACCTCAAAGCAGCACACGGCGGTGCGCATCGCCCCGGCGTACGACGGGACCACAGTGCACGTGCTGGACGCATCGCGCGTGATCGGTGTCGTGTCGGACCTGCTCGCCAAGGACCGCCGGGAGAAGTTCGAGCGCGACAACTACACGCTGCAGGAGAAGCTGCGCGCGCAGCACACATCGGCCAAGCGACCGCTGCTCACGCTGGACGAAGCGCGCGCCAAGAGGCTGAGAGTGCCATTCGATCAGCTGGCCAGACCGCCCTTCATCGGCAGGAAGGTGATCGAGCCGTCGCTCACGGAGCTACGCGACTACGTCGACTGGACCTTCTTCTTCCACGCCTGGGAGCTCAAGGGCAAATATCCCGCGATCCTGGACAGCCCGGCGCAAGGCGCCGCCGCGCGCGAGCTCTTCGGCCACGCGCAGGAGCTGCTGGACGAGATCATCGCGAAGGATTGGCTGCACGCGCGTGGGGTGTATGGCTTCTGGCCGGCTCGCACCGACGGCGATGATGTGGCGCTCGACAACGGCGTGCGCTTCCCGATGCTCCGGCAGCAGGTCGACCATGGAGACGAGAAGCCGTACCTGTCCCTGGCAGACTTCGTCGCCCCCGGAGAAGGCGATCATATCGGCGCCTTCGCGGTCACCGCGGGCCTGGGCGTGGACGAGCTTGCGGCTCGCTTCGTCGCCGAGCACGACGACTACCGGGCGATCATGGTCAAGGCGCTGGCCGACCGCCTGGCCGAGGCGTTCGCGGAGTACCTCCACGAGCAGGTGCGGCGCGCCTGGTACGAGGCGGGGCCGAAGCAGCCGAACGACGAGCTGATCGCCGAGAAGTATCGTGGCATCAGGCCGGCGTTCGGCTACCCGGCCTGCCCGGACCACACCGAGAAGGAGACGCTGTTCAACTTGCTCGACGCGCGGTCGATCGGCATGGAGCTGACCGAGAGCGGGGCGATGACGCCGACGGCCGCGGTCTCAGGCCTCTACTTCGCCCACCCGCAGTCGCGCTACTTCATGGTCGGCAAGATCGGCCGCGACCAGGTCGAGGACTACGCCCGCCGCAAGGGGATGACCGCCGCCGAGGTCGAGCGCTGGCTGCGCCCGAACCTCGGCTACGACGAGTGAAGATCTATCACCAGCGCGCGATCGGCGCGATGGCCGGCGCGATCGCCGGCGGGGCGCTGGGGATGTTGTCCTTGATCGTCTTCGTATTGC
>VBDS01000188.1 GCA_005889085.1 Chloroflexota bacterium
GCTCAACAAGACCTTCGACGCCCAGGTCGATGGCATCGTCGCCGAGCGCGAGCACCTCGCGGGCAAGCCCGCGCCCGACACCTACCTCATGGCCGCGCGCCTCCTGCAGGTAGAAGCCGGTCAAGCCGCCGTCTACGAGGACGCATTGGCCGGTGTCCAGGCCGGCCGGGCCGGTGGCTTTGGGCTCGTGGTGGGCATCGACCGCGCCGGCCAGGCCGACGCTCTGTACGCTCATGGCGCGGACATCGTGGTCAAAGACCTCGCCGAGTTGCTGACTGAATGATGTGATCGAGCAAGACCACTTCACATGCGAGCCATGGACCGTCCGCGAGACACGGCTGGACCTCAACCGGCTCGGCCAGTCCGAGTCGATCTTCGCGCTCTCCAACGGACACATCGGATGGCGCGCCAACCTCGACGAAGGCGAGCCTCACGCCACCCCGGGCACATATCTGAACGCGGTCTTCGAGGAGGTGCCCCTCCCCTACGCCGAGGCCGCGTACGGCTATCCCGAGGCGGGACAGACGCTGGTCAACGTAACCGACGGCAAGATCATCCGGCTGCTTGTCGAAGATGAGCCGTTCGATGTCCGCTACGGCAAGCTCATCTCCCACCAGCGAGTGCTCGACCTCAAGTCCGGCCTCCTGACGCGCACCGCCGAATGGGAGTCGCCCGCGCACCGCACCGTCCGCGTGCGCTCGACTCGTCTGGTGTCCCTGAGACACCGCGCGCTGGCGGCCGTGCTCTACGAGGTCGAGCCGATCGATGGGGAGGTCGAGCTGGTGATCCAATCGGAGCTGGTCGCCAACGAGCCTGTCCCCGCCGCGGCCCGCGGAGACCCACGCGCGTCCGAGGTGATCGAAAGCCCGCTCACAGCTGAGCTGTCGGCAACGAGCGAGCGCGGGGCGGTGCTGATCCACTCGACCAAGCGCAGCCGGCTCCGAGTCGCGACCGCGATGGAGCACGTCGTGCGGGGGCCGCGCGAGACCGAGGTCAAGAGCGAGAGCGAGGCAGACCACGCCCGCTTCACGGTTACGTCCAGGGTCAAGCCTGGCCAGCGGCTCAGGCTGGTGAAGTTCGTCGCGTACGGCTGGTCGAGCTTGCGGTCGGTGCCGGCTCTGCGCTCGCAGGTCGAAGGCGCGCTCGCCGAAGCGGTCGAGCACGGATGGAACGGCCTTGCGGCTGCCCAGCGCCGGTACCTGGACAGCTTCTGGTCGCGCTCGGATGTCGAGCTCGACGGTGACGACGAGGTCCAGCAGGGTATCCGCTTTGCGATGTTCCACGTCCTGCAGTCGGCCGCGCGCGCCGAGCAGCGCGCGATTCCCGCCAAGGGACTGACCGGACCGGGCTACGACGGCCACACCTTCTGGGATATGGAGACCTTCGTCCTGCCGGTCCTCACCTACACGGCTCCCGAGTGTGTCGCGGACGCCCTGCGCTGGCGGCACTCGATCCTCGACCTCGCGCGCGCCCGCGCCCGGGACCTCGGCTTGAAAGGCGCCGCCTTTCCCTGGCGGACAATCCGCGGCGAGGAATGCTCGGGCTACTGGCCCGCATCGACGGCCGCGTTTCATGTCAACGCGGACATCGCCGACGCCGTCTTGCGCTATGTCAGCGCGACCGGCGACATGCGCTTCGAGCAGGGCTGCGGCGCCGAGCTGCTCATCGAAACAGCAAGGTTGTGGGCGTCGGTCGGCCATCACGACCGCGGCGGAGAGTTTCGCATCGACGGGGTGACCGGGCCCGACGAGTACAGCGCGGTGGCCGACAACAACCTCTATACGAACCTGATGGCGCAGCGAAACCTCAACGCGGCCGCGGACGCAGCCGCGCGCAACAGGTCAGTCGCCAGGCGTTTGAAGGTCACCGCGGCGGAGGTCAAGGCCTGGAGGAAAGCTGCGGCAAAGGTCTACATCCCATACGAGCCGGCGCTGCGCATCCACAAGCAGGCGAGCCAGTTCACCGACCACGAGCTATGGGACTTCGCGCACACGAGGCCCGACCAGTACCCTCTGTTCCTCCACTTCCCTTACTTCGACCTCTACCGCAAGCAGGTGGTCAAGCAGGCCGACCTCGTCCTGGCGATGCACGTGCGAGGGGACGCCTTCACCGCCGATGAGAAGGCGCGCAACTTTGCTTATTACGAGGCGATCACCGTTCGGGACTCATCGCTGTCGTCCTGCACGCAGGCCGTCATCGCGGCCGAGGTCGGCCACGTGCGTCTCGCGCACGACTACCTGGCCGAAGCGGCGTTGATGGACCTGGACGACCTCGAGCGCAACGTGCGCGATGGCGTGCACATGGGTTCGGCGGCGGGCGCCTGGATTGCCGCCGTCCAGGGTCTCGGCGGGATGCGACACCATGGTGATTCGCTAGGTTTCAGCCCGCGATTGCCGGCCGCGATTCGCAAGCTGACCTTCAGGGTCACTTTCCTCGGCAGGCTGCTCAAAGTGAGCGTCGACCACCGGCGCGTCATCTACACGCTCGTGCGCGGCCGGCCGCTGCGCTTCGACCACCACGGCCAGCCGGTCCGAGTCGGTCCCGGCCGCGCGGTGACGAGGCCGATCCCCCGCGTCACCGCACCGCCCGAACCCAAGCAGCCCGCCGGCCGCGAGCCGGCGCGCCGCGGTAAGTCGTCTACCGCTGGGGCCCCCGCGCCAAAGGCGCGGGAGGGCGCCCCGCGTCAGCTCCGGTCTACTTCAGCTCCGCCGTCGCGCCGGCTTCCTTCAGCCGGGCGACTGCCTTCTCGGCGTCGGCCTTCGCAACGTTCTCGAGCACCGGCTTAGGCGCCGCGTCGACAAGGTCCTTCGCCTCCTTCAGGCCGAGCTGGGTCAGCTCGCGGACCGCCTTGATCACATTGATCTTGCTGTCGCCGACCGCGGTTAGCGTGACGGTGAACTCCGTCTGCTCCTCTTCCGGTGCCGCCGCCTCGCCGCCCGCCGCGGGTCCGGCCACCGCGGCCACAGCCACCGGGGCCGCCGCCTTGATGCCGAACTCGTCCTCGATTGCCTTCACTGCCTCGACGACATCGAGGATGCTCCAGTCTTTGAGCGCCTCAACGAACTCTTTCGGGGTGATCTTCGTAGCCGCCATTTACGCCGCCTCCAGTTTTGTCTTGTACGCGTTCAGCACTCCGAGGAGCTGCTGATGCGGTGTTTGCATGATCGCGACCAGCTGACCGACGGGTGTTTGCAGGGTGCCCAGGAGCTGGGCGAGCAGGACTTCGCGAGACGGCAGATCGGCCAGCTGCTTGACCTGGTCCGGCGAGAAGACGCGGCCCTCGACGAGACCACCCTTGACGTCCAGCTTCAGGCGGCTCGTGCGAACCCATTCGTTGATGAGCTTGGCCGGGGTTGCGAGGTCGTCGTATCCGAACGCGATCGCCACCGGACCCTCGAGCTCTTTCTGCAGCGCTGGCACACCGGCCGCTTCGGCCGCGCGCCGGGCCAACGTGTTCTTGACGACGCGGTACTCGACGTCGCCGGTGCGGAGCTTGCCGCGCAGATCCTGGATCTGGCCGACGGTCAGGCCGCGATAGTCGGTGAGGACCGCAACCTTGGCCTTCTTCAGCTTCTCCGTCAGCAGGTCGACCTGCTCGGCCTTCTGTTCTTTACGCGCTCTCGGCAAATGAAAAATCCTCCCTGCCCACATCAAGGTTCCAAGGCAGGAAGGATCGATGTCCTTCACTTAAGAGTTGCCTCGGTAGGAAATTAAGCTCGCTCTCGCGAGCACCTACGGTCTAGGGCAGGCTGCAGATTATACGCGGGACTTTTCCCAGTCCTCGCGCATGAGCTCGGTCAGGACCAGGTCCCGCCACTCGCCTTCGACGAACTGGTCGCGCTGCCAACGCCCTATCTCGTGGTATCCCGCGGCAGCCTGGGCACGAGCGCTGGCCACATTGCCATCGATGTACCCGGACTTGAGCTTGCGCAGCGGCAGGTGGGTGAAAGCAAACGTCGCGCGAATCTGCATGAGCTCGCGGGCCAGGCCTTTGCCCCAGACCGCCTTATCTCCGATGATCGTGCCGGTCATTCCGGAGCCGTTCTTCCAGTCGATCTGAGCGATGGCGGTGGTGCCGACCGGTTGACCCTGAAACTCGACCACCCACTGGATGGCGTTCGGGTCTTTGGCGAGGTTCTCGAGGAAAGTGTTCTCCTCTCCGATGGACGGCGGATTGCGCCGCATGATGAAGCGGGTCACCTCGAGGTCTTCGAACCAGGTGATCATTACGGCGGCGTCCTCAGGCTTTGGCGGACGCAACCTGACGAGCTTGCCCTCGATGACCGGCCCGTACATGGCCGGAAAAGACTAGCCCGCGACGGAGAGCTTGGCGGCTTCCCTCACGTCGACCGGGACCGACGGACCCTGCGTCGACACCAGGTAGAAGCTCCGCAGGTACTGGCCCTTGGAAGTCGCCGGCTTGTTACGGATGAGCGCGTCGACGAGGGTCGTGAGGTTCTGGTGCAGCTGCTTCTCATCGAACGAGACCTTGCCGATGGGCACATGGATGATCCCGAACTTGTCCGTCCGGAACTCGACCTTGCCGCCCTTCGCCTCGGTCACCGCTCGCGCGACGTCGTTGGTCACCGTGCCCGACTTCGGGTTCGGCATCAAGCCCCGCGGGCCGAGGACCTTGCCGAGCGGTCCGACTTTCGACATGATGTCCGGCGTCGCGATCGCGGCGTCGAAATCGGTCCAACCCTCGGAGACCTTCTTGACGAGGTCATCGCCGCCGACGACGTCGGCGCCGGCGTCCTGCGCCTCGCGGGCTTTATCGCCGACGGCGAAGACAGCGACGCGCACCTTCTTGCCGGTGCCGTTCGGCAGCACGACCGATCCGCGCACCATCTGCTCCGCGTGCCGCGGGTCGACGCCGAGCCGGATGTGCGCCTCGACCGTCGCATCGAACTTCGAGATCGACGTCTCGCGGACCATCTGGCAGGCTCTCTCCGGGTCCAGGCCCCCATCGCCGTTGCTCGACAGCGCGGCTTCGACTTTCTTGGCCGCCTCGATGTACTTCTTGCCTCGTTTCTTGGGCACTACTCGATTACCTCTAGACCCATCGATCGCGCGGTGCCCTCGATCATCTTCATCGCGGCCTCGGTGTCGTACGCGTTGAGGTCCTTGCCTTTCGCGTCCACGATCTGCCGCACCTGCTGGCGCGTCACGCGTCCGATCTTCTCGCGGTTGGGCTTGGCCGAGCCCTTCTCGACTCCGGCCGCCCGCTTCAGCAGCTGAACCGCCGGCGGCGTCTTGAGCACGAACGAGAAGCTGCGGTCCTCGAAGATCGTGATCAGGGCGGGCACGACGTCACCGGCCTGCTGAGCGGTGCGCTCGTTGTAGGCCTTGGTGAATTCCATGATGTTGATGCCGTGCGGGCCAAGCGCGGTGCCGACAGGCGGCGCGGGCGTTGCCCTGCCGGCCTGCAGCTCGAGCTTGAGCACGGCGCGAACCTTTTTCTTACCCATTACCTATCTGTATGTCCGACTAGTGGACTTTCTCGACCTGCAGAAGGTCGAGCTCGACCGGCGTCTCTCGGCCGAACATGTTGACCAGCACTTTCAGCTTGCCCTTCTCCGGGTTGATCTCGTCGACCTTGCCGTGGAAGTCGGTGAACGGCCCGTCCACGACGCGCACGGACTCGCCCACCTGGAACTCGACGCGGATCTTCGGGGCTTCCTGCTTCATCTGCTTCTGGATCGCCCGCACCTCTTTTTCCTGGAGAGGCACCGGGCTGTTCGCCGAGCCGACAAAGCTCGTCACGCCCGGCGTGTTGCGGACGACGAACCACGACTCGTTCGACATCTTCATCCGGACCAGGATGTAGCCCGGGAAGATCCGCTTCTGGACGTGGCGGCGCTTGCCGTCTTTGATCTCGATCTCGTCCTCCATCGGGACGAGCACCTGGAGGATCTTGTCCTGCATGTCCATCGACTCGATCCTCTTCTCGAGGTTCTTCTTGACCTTCTCCTCATGTCCGGAGTAGGCATGGACGACGTACCACTGGGCCTCGTCCTCAGGCGTGGTTTGGGTCCGCTCTACAGCCATCAGTGGATCCCGTTGTTGTAGAGGGTGCGCTTGGCGATCTCGCCGAGCAGGTAGTCGGTGCCGCCGATGAAGATGCCGAGGATGATCACGGTGAAGATCACCACCAGCGTGTAGCGGTACAGCTCGCCGCCGGTCGGCCAGACGACCTTGCGCAGCTCGTCATAGACGTCGCGCAGGAACTGGGCGATGCCAGGCTGCTGGGCTCTCGGCTCTTCGCGCTTTCGTGCTGTGACTGCCATTTCTCGGTTACTTCGTCTCCCTGTGGAGTGTGTGCTTGTGGTCCCACCTGCAGTACTTGCTGAGCTCGATCCGGTCGGGATCGTTCTTCTTGTTCTTCACGGTGGTGTAGTTCCGCCTTTTGCAGACGGTGCAGGCGAGGGTGATGATCTCTTCCATGCTTGTCTCTTTGGGTTGGGGGAGAAAGAAAAAAGCCTAGGTTTCCTAGGCGCTGTCAATAGTAGCAGAGGAATTCGCCCGCCCTCAGCCTGGGCGACGTTTTGGTGCGTCATCTTCCCGGCGTCCCTTACGGAAGCAAGGTTCTGACCAGGGTGTCAGCCAGCCAGGCGACGTAGCGCTCCCGGGACCAGCCGCGATCCGTCCTCAGCAGCCGGTTGACCTCGGGCCCGGCCAGCGTCCACACGATCGCGGCCGCCTCCTCCTCGCCGATGCCCGGTCGGAACGGTCCCTTCGCCGCCAGCCACGAGACGAACCGCCGCATGTTGTCGTAGCGAAGGCCATGCATGCGAGCCCGGAAGGCGGCGATCTCGGGGTCGACCGCGGCCGCGCTGCGGATGATGTCGTCGACCGGAACTGCGCGCTCCTGGATCTGTGCGACGTCGGCGGCAAAGGTGGCGATCTGCTTCTTCTGGTTGGTCTCAGCACGAACCTTCTGCGGCCCCGCCCGATCCAGCAGGGCGACCGGCGCATCATCTCCGCCGACCCGGACATCGAGGAGCTTGTGCAGCAGCCCCGCCTTGGTGCCGAAGGTCGCGTAGACCGTGTCGGTCGCCACGCCCGCCTCGGATGCGATGTTCTCCATCGTGGTGGCGCCGTAGCCCCGTTGGGTGAACAGGCGCTGCGCCGTATCGAGGATGCGCGCCCGCGTCTGGCTCGCTTGCTGCTGTCGCAATGTCGAGGTGTATTGGCGCTTTGCCTTGACTGGTGGCATGTATTCAGTCTAGACTCTCGGTATTGATCCTAGGCTATCTCGGTTTAATTTAGGAGATTCGCACAGCGATGGCAAAGCACGACAACGAGCAGCTCTATCGACGGCTCATCGACGAGGTATTCAACCAGGGACGGATGGAGGTGGCGGATGAGCTCGTCGCGCCACATGCGGTCGAGCACCAGCGAGGAGGAATGGGCGACGGCATAGACGGGCCCAAGCGGACCGCAGCGATCCTTCGCTCCGCCTTCCCAGACTTCTCCCTCACCATCCAGGATCTGGTTGTCGACGGCGACAAGGTGTGGGCCCGCCAGCGCGGCGGCGGGACCAACCTTGGATCCTTCTTCGGGCATCCTCCGACCGGGAAAACCGCGTACATCGAGGTCTTCGACGTGGTGCGGTTCGAGGACGGGCTGATGGTCGAGCACTGGGGCGTGCCCGACCAGCTGGGGATGCTCGCGGCCCTTGGGCTGGTAGTGCTTCCCGGTCGACCGGCACCTGCGACCGTCTGACCTGACGGCCCGGTCCTTCATGGACCGGGCCATATCATTCGATCGATGCCGACACCTACCATCGCCGTGCTGCACGGCGACCAGACCGGCGAGGAGCTGCTCCGCGAGGCGCTCCGGTTCCTTGACCCGTCTGTTCTCGGCTTCAACGTCGAGACCCGCGACTTCGACCTCTCCCTCGCAGAGCGGCGCCGATCGCGCAACCAGGTCGTGCTCGACGCCGCCGACGCGCTGCGAGAGCTCGGGTACGGGATCAAGGCGGCCACGATCACGCCCGAGGGCTCCGGCGACGTCGGCAGCCCCAACGCAATCCTGCGCAAGCAGATCGACGGGCGGATCATCGTCCGCACCGGCCGGCGCATCCCGGGCGTACGTCCACTCGCCGGCGTCCACTCGCCCATCTCGGTGATCCGGATGGCCGTCGACGACGCCTACGGCGCGAGGGAATGGCGCGAAGGCCACGACCTCGACGAGTGGGCTTTCCGGACCGAGAAGATCAGCCGCCGTACCTGCCGGATCGTGGCCGACTTCGCCTTCCGCCACGCCGAGCGGATCGAGGCGAAGGTGTTCGGCGGCCCCAAGTTCACAGTCAGCCCTGTGTACGAGGGCATGTTCAAAGAGGAGCTCGACGCCGCGGCGGCCCGGCATCCGGCGGTCCGGTACGAACCGCAGCTGATCGACGCCACGTATGCCCTGCTGCTGGCCACCACCGGCGAGGCGCTGGTCATCCCCGCCCTCAACCGCGACGGCGACACGCTGTCCGACCTGGTGATGCAGATGTTCGGCACCATCGCCGGGGCTGAGTCGACCCTGCTCGCCTTCGACGATGCCGGCGCAGTGGCCGTTGCGATGACCGAGGCACCACACGGCACGGCGCCGGCGCTGGAGGGCAAGAACGTCGCCAACCCGATGGCGATGATCATGGCCGTGGCCTCACTCCTCGGTTACATGACAGGCGACCCGGCGCACCGGGCCTCGCGGGCGATCTACGAAGCAGCGCTGGAGGCCGTCTCCGACGGGGTGCGGACCGCCGACCTTGGTGGCCAGGCCTCGACTACCGACTTCACGGCAGAGGTCGTCCGCCGGGTCAAAACCAAAGTAGACGTCTGGAGCGCGCTGGCCGATATAGAGAGATAGAAAAGTGTCTTCCCCGCTCGCGGGGAGCCGCGCCCTCCGGGCACGGAGGGGGATGGGGAGAATTGAGCTAGCTATGCGATACCTGGCGCTAGGCGATTCGTACACCATTGGCACGGGCGCCTCCGACCAATCGCACAGCTGGCCGTCGATCATCGCTTCGCGCATCGGCGCTGAGCTGACGAACCCAGCCGTCAACGGCTACACAACACTCGATTTGATCCGCGATGAGCTGTCCTATCTCGAGCGGATCAGGCCGGACGTCGTGTCGATCCTCATCGGCGTCAACGACCTCGTCCAGGGCCGGACCCCCGTCGAGTACCGAGAATCGCTCTCACGCATATACGACGAGGTGGCCGCGGTGGATCCGCGGCCGAGGATCGCAGCGATCTCGATCCCGACCTGGTCGTACGTCCCCGCCGCGACCGACTTCGGCGGCAGGGAGTACGTGGAAAGGCAGACGTCCGTGTTCAACGCGATCGCGGAGATCGAGGCAACATCTCGCAACTTCACATGGGTGGACATCAGCGAGGCGAGCACCTCGGGTATCGGCAGTGAGGGCTGGATCGCGTCGGACGACCTGCACCCCGGCGACGCGCAATATGCGGCGTGGGCAGAAATGATCTGGTCGGCGCTCAAGTCCTGGTAGTCCAATTACTCACCAAAGCCCGCGAGTGCCGCCTCCCGCGTGCCCCAAGTGGGCGAATTACAAGAAGTGCGCACTCGCGCCCATAGAGCGCCAAACCTCAGACCGTGATTCTCTTGAACGACTCCGCGTACTGGTATCCGCCCCGCTTACCCACGTCGCGATGGCGCTTGCGCATGAACTTCTCGAAGTCCCACTCGCGGCCAGGTTTCGCGATCTGGCTCTTGTGCTTGCGCAGGGCTTCGATCTTCTTCTCTAGGGTCGGGGTTATGTCGACGAGGTAATCACCCGAGGTCCAGAACGGAATCCACACCTCTTTGACTTCGTGCGGCTTGAAGCCCTGCTTGAGCAGCGAGCGGAACGCGCGCGGGTTGCGCGAATCCGGGTAGACGGCGGCCATCGTCGCCTCGCCCACGGCGAGGTGGTCCGGGTGTGAGCCGCCCATCGGCGCGTCGAGCACGCGTCCGGGGATATGAGTGATGACGAGCTCTGGCCTGTGCTTGCGGATCATCCGCACGATGTCGCGCCGCAGCTTCAGGTCTGGAGCCAGGTGGCCGTCCTTGTAGCCGAGAAACTCGACCTTCTTGACGCCCAGGACCCTCGCCGCGGCCCTCTGCTCCTTCGCGCGGATCGCGACCAGCTCCGAGTCTTTCTGGCTCGGGTCCTCGCCGCCCTGCGACCCATCAGTGACGATCACGTAGACGACCTCCGCGCCGCTGTCGACCAGCCGGGCGATGGAGCCGCCGGCGCCGAAGTCCGGGTCGTCCGGGTGCGCGGACACGACAAGCACCTTCTGGAACTTGGGAAGCCTGCCGTTGCTGCGCGAGCTGGCCACGACCTAAGACGATAGAACGCTTTGGGCTAGCGCCGCGGTTTTGGGGGCGCGCTGAGCGAAACGAGCGGCACGGCCGGTTGAATCGGAACCCACAGCGCCGCCAGCTGCTCCGCGGTCAGACGGGTCCGGACTGCGATCACGCGCCCGCCGAACGCCGCCGTCTTGACCGCAGCCCATCCCCCGCTCCCCGCGAGTCGCATGGGGACGGTCACGACCGCGGCCAGGGCCGCGGCCTCCTCCGCCGGCCGCGCGCTTCCGTCGGCGACAGCCCTGGCGAGCACGTTCGACAGCTCGTCCTCGATCTGCCACTGGCGCGCGAGCGCGCCACACTGGGTAGCGCCGAGGCGCCCAATGGCGGTGACATACCTCGACACCATCGCGCCGAGGGACCGCGGGTTCGTTACCGGGATCGCCGTCGCGAAGGGCGCGTACGAGGCGGCGAACTTGATCGGCGTCAGGTGCTGCCGCTGAACAAGGGCGGCGACCGCGTGCCACGTGGCCACGGCCTCGTCGTCCGAGCGGCCGCCGAAGAAATCGACCAGCGCCGTGCCCGCGTTGACCAGCGGTGCGACCGCCTCCTCGTTTGCCTCCGGGGCGGCCGCCGCGATGCGCTGCCAGTCGGAGCTGCCCAGCCCGGCGACCTTGTGGGCAAAGCCACCGCCGTTCAATTCCTCGAAGTTGATGGAGGCCTCAAAAGGCGCGAGCATCTTGCGGACCTCTTGGAGGTTGAGGCGGGAGTGGGACTCGATCGCGAAACCGGCGCGCTCGACGGCGGCGAAGACTCGGCATCGACTGAACATATCGAGCTGGCGCGTCAGTTCTATGGCCGCCAGGATCGACCTCACGACACCCGCCGGTTCGAGGCTCCCCTCACGCGTCACGCTGGCCACCAGCTTCCGCCGGTCAAGCACGCGCAGCCACTGGATCGGGGACAGCTCAGCAAGGCCCTTGATGAAGCCGGCGACCTCAGCGTGGTTCGCTCCGTAGATCGCGGGCTCGAGGGGCTTGCTCGGTAGAGTCCTGCTGCGCGGAGGGCGGGTGATCTGCTTGATCGCGCCGTCTACGGCCGCGCGGACGCGTTCGACCGCGGGCAACGAGTCGACCTCGCTCAACGACCCAAACGTGACCACCGCTTGGAGCGGCACCCACAGCTCGGTGATCTCCTGTGCGGTCAGGTCGCCCAGAGCGCCGAGCACGCGGCCGCCGTGCACCACGGTGCGCACCGCCGACCATCCCTCGTCCCCGGTGACGTGGTTGGGGATCATCCCCAGCGCGGCGAGTGCCACGGCTTCCTCGCTCTTGGCCTGCCTGTTCTTCGCCACCGCCTGGAGCAGAGCGCGAGATGCACCGGGCTGGATGCGCCAGCGCCTTGCGAGGAGCTCGAGCTGCTCCCTGGTCAGGTCCTGGAGGCGGCCGATGAAGCGGACTGTCTTCGGATCCAGCACGCCGGACCCGGCCAGCGGGATGAGCGCGGCGAACGGCGCGTAGTGGACCGCGAACTTCAGGGCGGGCAACTGGGAGCGCATCACGAGCGCGGTCATCGCCTGCCACGCCGCCACCTGCTTCTCCTCGCTCCTCTTCGCCAGGGTGTCGAAAAGAACCTCCCCCGCCCGGGCGATCGGCTCCGAGATCTTCGTGTCGCTGCTCCTGATGGCCGCCTGGATCGAGCGGGCCGAGTCAGATGGTCCCGCTCCCTCCTTGCTGACCGACTCGACCAGGCGGCGAACGGCGAGGACCTGGCGCCACTGCCAGGGCGTCAGCTGGCCGGCCGCGACGATGAACGCCTCGACCTCGGCCGTGTGCGGACCGAAGCGGTGGACGGCATTGTCGTTCGCCTGCTGGATCCGGCCCAGCAGGCCATGGGAGGCGGGCGCCACGGGGTAATTTTCAGCCCCGGGGGTTCAAACAGTCTCGACTTTAAGCAGGTTCGTCTGGCCTGGGCGGCCCACCGGCACCCCCGCCACGACCACCACCCGATCGCCGGGCCGGACCATCCCGCTCTCGACGGCCGCTTCGGTGGCGTTCGAGATCATCTGGTCGGTGTCCCGCCCCGGGCTGACCTGGAGCGGGACGACGCCCGAGTACAGGGCGGTCCGCCGCAGCACCTCGGGGTGAGGGCTGGCCGCGATGATCGGCATCGGGGGCCTGGCCTTGCTGCACCGCAGCGCGGTCGTGCCCGACTCGGTGAACGCGATGATCACCCTTGCGTGCAGCTCGGCGGCGGTGGAAGCGGCCGCGTGGGCGATTGCGCTTCCCACCTGGCCCGGCTCGCGCCAGATCTGGCGCGCCCGCTCGTACGTCGGGTGCTTCTGTGCGGCCAGGCAGATCCGGGCCATCGCGCGCACAGCCTCGACCGGGTGGGCTCCGACCGACGTCTCCTGGGACAGCATCACCGCGTCCGTGCCGTCCCAGATCGCGTTCGCGACGTCGGAGGCTTCCGCACGGGTCGGGCGGTTGGAGGTGACCATCGACTCGAGCATCTCGGTCGCGGTGATGACCGGCACGCCGGCCCGGTTGGCGCGGTCTATCACGTCCTTCTGCACGGCGGGCAGGTCGCCCAGCTTCAGCTCGACGCCGAGGTCGCCGCGCGCGACCATCACCGCGTCGGCGACCTCGAGGATTGCGTCGAGATTCCTGATCGCCTCGAGCTTTTCGAGCTTGGCGATCACAGGGACGGTCTTGTTGTGACCGGTGATGTGCTGCTGGCAGATCACGATGTCTTCCGCCCGCCGCACAAACGAGAGGGCGAGGTAATCGACGTCGAGCTCCATCGCCAGCCGCAGGTCCTCTAGGTCCTTCTCGGTCAGCGCCGGCAGAGGGAGAGGCCGTCCAGGGACGCTGACCCCTTTGCGCTCGCCGAGCAGTCCGCCGCGCATGACAGACGCTTCAGCTCGACCGTCGGACACCGAACGCACCGCCAGCTCGATTCGCCCGTCGTCGAGGAGCACTCGGTCCCCAGGCCGCAGCGCCTGCACGAGCTCAACATGACTGACGGTTATGTCATCCGGATTTTCGCGAGCGCTGTCCTCCCCATTCGTCGGAAGATCTGTCCTCCCCACGTGTCGGGAGGTGGCGCGCAGCGCCGGAGGGGCGGCAATGAGCCCGACCAGCCGTCCTCTGACCAGCCGCTTGAACGCAGCACCGTCCAGCTCACCGGTCCGGATCTTGGGACCCTGCAGATCGCCCAGCAGCGCCACGGGACGGCCCGCCGTCTCGGCGGCCTCCCTCACGGCCGCCGCCGCCTGGCGGTGCGTCTCGGCGTCGCCGTGCGAGAAATTGAAACGCGCCACGTCCATCCCCGCCTGGACCATCGCGCGCAGCACGTGCGGCGACGAGCTCGAGGGCCCGATGGTGCAGACGATGCGCGTGCGCCGGATCATTGGTAGCGCTGGACCCGGCGCGTCATCTCCCGCTCGGCTTCGACCACCTGGCGCTCGAGCTCGAGCGCGCTGATCACCGCACCACCCATGCCTCGCACGAGGTCGCGCTGAAATCGGTCCGACGTCGCAACCGTGATCAGATCCCCCAAGCCACCCGCGTCATATGCGATGCGCTCGATCGCGTGGTCCGCGGAATGTCCCTTGCGCGTGAAGAGCACGCGCACGCCGTCCACCATCTCCTCGGAGTTCGCCATCGACGCGGAATGATGCGCGTCGAACACGACCGTGACGGACTGGCCGGTAACGATGCCGAGCACCGCGAGCCGCTCGATCAGCTTCTCGCGCGCGGCCTCCAGCGACGCCTCGGCCAGGAGGCGTTTCAGCGAAGGCCAGGCGTGGACCACGTTGTAGCCGTCGACGATCAACCTTTCCACCGCGGCTAGAAGAACCGCATGGTGAGCTGGCCGATGATGATCAGGGCTGGGTCGATGTTGGCCAGCGACGCGAGCTGATACACGATCTGAAAGAACGCGCTGCGCACCGGAGCCACGAACCACAGCAGGATGAAGACCCCATAGATTGCGATCGTGCTGTAGCGCATCGCCGTGTACTGAACCGAGTTAGGGAGCCAGGGCCGGATGATGCCGAAACCGTCGAGGCCTGGGACCGGAAGCAGGTTCAGCACGACCGCCAGGAACATGAAAAAGCCGAGCACAGCCAGGGCCGCGAAGAAATAGCCGGTCGCGTTCGTGATCCAACCCGCCGGTCCCGCGATCGAGAACACACCGGCGATCAGCAATCCACAGAGCAGATTCCCGACCGGGCCGGCGATGGAAACCGCCGAGCTCCACGCCCGCGTGCGCAGCGCGGAGTGGTTGATGTACACGGCGCCGCCAGGCAGAGCGATGCCGCCGAGCAGCAGGAAGACGATCGGCAGGATCAGGCTCATCAGCAGGTTCTGGTAGCGCAGCGGGTTGAGTGACAGGTAGCCGGCGCCGACCACCGACCGGTCACCCCCCAGGTACGCGACGAACGCATGCCCGAACTCGTGGACGCACAAGGAAATGATCCATCCACCCAGCACGAAGACCAGGGTCAGCACCGGGACAGACCGGGGCACGACGTTGATCCAGAGCAAAGCGCCGGAGACCGCGGTCACGCCCACGGTCGCCAGGAAGAACGGGCTGACGCCGAGCACGCCGCGCAGGGATGGCCACGGTCTGCGGCGGAGAGCCTTGTCGCGCCGCGCCTGGTCGCGCGGAGCCGGCGCCGCTGCCGGCGGCGCACTCTGGCTCGCGGTCTGCAGGTGGCGGCGGAGGTCGTAGAGCGTCAGTCCGGCTTTCATCAAGGGGACAGAGGTCGTCGGCGAGTCCGAGTACAGCATCACCAGCAGCAGGTGGATCGAATCGACCTGGTAGTGGCCGAGCACCTGCGCTTCGCGGTTGGCGTTGACGAGGAGCTGGCGCAGGGGCAGCGACGCGGCGGAGCCGTCGGGCGGCAGCTGGGCGCCGATCGCCTTGGGGTCGAAGCCCATCGCTGCGATCTCGCGGTCGGCCAGGCTGTGCGGGATCTGGACCATCGCATTGAGCACATCCGCCGGCGCGACGTTCAAGGATCCCCGTGCCGAGGCGATCTCGGCGGCGCGATCGAGAATCTCGCGCGCGTCGCGGGTCAGCGCGATATCGGCGGATGCGCGTTCGAGCTCTGTGGCTGCGTCAGGCATCAGGGTGATCCAGTTTAGGAAGCCGCTGCCTCATCACC
Organism: Chloroflexota bacterium; assembly: GCA_005889085.1. Lineage (GTDB taxonomy): Bacteria > Chloroflexota > Dormibacteria > Dormibacterales > Dormibacteraceae > 40CM-4-65-16. The sequence goes on from VBDS01000188.1 coordinate 15,479, forward strand.
TCGTAAAGGAGGGCGGCCGCGGCCGCCGAGGCGTTGAAGCTTGCCACGTGCCCAACCACAGGCAGACGCACCCGAGCATCGCATCGCTCCTTGACCAGCCGGTGCACGCCGGTCCCCTCGCCGCCGACCACGACGCACACCCGCTGGGTGAAGTCGAAGTCCCACGCCGGGATCTCGCCGCGCGGGTCGAGGGCAACGCACCAGACGCCGGCCCGCTTCACGTCGACGATCGCCGACGGGAGTCCTGAAACCTTCGCGATCGGCAGCAGCTCGCTCGCGCCGGAGCTCGCCTTGACCGCGGCCGGCGAGAGTGGGGCGCTTCGATGCTCGGGCAGGAGAGCGCCGTCGCATCCCGCGACCTCCGCACTGCGCAGGATGGCGCCGAGGTTTTGCGGGTCGAGGATCGAATCGAGCGCGACGAGGAGTGACGGGTTCGTCTTGAGGAGCTGATCGAGGGTCCACTCGCGACGTGGTTTCAGCTCCGCGGCCACGCCCTGGTTCACGCCCGGCGCCAGTGAATCGAGACGATCCTTCGGTACGACCTCAACTGGGACAAGCCGCGCAAGCTCGTCGAGACGCGGGTCGTGACCGAGGCCATCGGCCCTGTAAACCTTGATCACCCGCCCAGCCCGCGCCGCCTCGAGGACCGCGTTGCGCCCGTGAATCACCTGTCTCACACTAGGCGCATGGTTGCAGACTTCATGTCCAGGGCGAGAGAGATGCTCGCGAGCGGCGTTAACGACGGGAGCTTGAATGCGGTAGGCCGGCTCCTCTCTGAAGTCTCCCGTGACGCAGGGTTCATACCGCAGACCGAGATGAAGAGCCTGCATGGCGGTGACACGACATCAGCTGTGCTGCAGAGCGATCCCGACGGACTGACCCTCATGCTCGGACGCTTTTCGCCGAAAGAGGAGACCCCCGTGCATAACCACAACTCATGGGGAATCGCATGCGTGGTCCGGGGCAAGGACCGCTATCGCCACTGGCACCACGACTACGAAGGCAAGCTGAAGATCCTGTACGAGAAGGAGCTCGGGCCGGGCTCGTTCGTCACCTGGCTCGATCCGCCCCACGACATCCACAGCCAGCAGGGCATCCGCGAACCGGCCTTCGAGCTGATCCTATTTGGCAGGAACGTGATGACGATCCCGCGCAACTACTACAACCCCGAGACGGGAGAGGTCAGGACCGCACTGCCTTAGAGGCTCGGCCTCAGTAAGGGGCGACTCTCCTCCACCTGACGCCGTCCTTCGAGTCTTCGAGCACGATTCCTCGGGTGCGCAGGTCCTCGCGGATCTGGTCCGAGCGCGCGAAGTCGCGCGCCTTGCGCGCCGCCTCGCGCTCGGCGATCAGCCGCTCCACCTCGTCCGCAAGGCCGGGCTCCTCCGCGCGCATGACGTCCAGGTGTGCGTCGACCTCGTCGATCAGCTCGAGCAGGGACGCTTTGTTGTTCGGACCGACGCGATCCGCGTCGAGGGCTGCGTTGGCCTCGCGAATGAGGTCGAACACCAGGCCGACGCCCTGCGGAAGGTTCAAGTCGTCGTCCAGCGCCTCGCGGTAACCGGCGCGGACCTGCTCAATTCTGTGGGCGAACTCCGCGTCTTCGGAGTCAGCAGGCGTCGCGCGGTTGACGCGTTCGGTGAACTCGCGCAGGCGGCGCACCTGCTCGGCTGCGGCATGCAGCGCCTCTGGGCTCAGCCGCACTCGCGAGCGGTAGTGCGCGTTGGCGATGAGGAAGAAACGGATGGCGAGGGGATCGTGACCGGCATCGATCAGATCGCGCAGCGTGGTGAACCCGCCGGCACTCTTCGACATCTTCTCGCCCGTCGCGTCGGCGAGATGCTCCGAGTGCAGCCACACTCGCGCGTAGGTCTTGTGGTTGGCGGCCTCCGATTGTGCGATCTCGTTCTCGTGATGCGGAAACATCAGGTCGACGCCTCCCGCGTGGATGTCGAGCGTGTCGCCGAGGTAGCGCTTGCTCATTGCAGAGCACTCGATGTGCCAACCCGGACGACCCCGCCCGAAAGGCGCGTCCCATGCGGCGCCGATCTTCTCATCGCCCGGCTGCGCCTTCTTCCAGAGCGCGAAGTCGCTGACGTGCTCCTTGTCGTACTTGTCGCTCGCCACCCTCGCTCCGGCCTTGAGCCCAGCACGGTCCAGGTGCGAGAGGGCGCCGTAGGCGGGGAAGCTCGCGATCCGGTAGTAAACGTCGCCGTCGGCGACGTACGCGTTCCCGTTGGCGACCAGCGTGGCGATCATCTCGACCATCTCGGGAATGTGCTCGGTCGCCCGCGGGTACTGCTCGGCGCGCTCCGCCCGAAGGGCGGCCATGTCTTCGAAGAAGGCCGCCGCATACGGCTTCGTGTACTCGCCGATCGTCGTGCCCGCGTGCATCGCCTGGTCGAGGATGCGGTCGTCGATGTCCGTGAGGTTCATCACGTGCGTGACGCGATAGCCGGACACCTGCAGATGCCGCCGCACGATGTCGTAGAAGAGGAACGCGCGCAGGTTGCCAACATGCGCGAAATTCCACACCGTCGGCCCGCAGGTGTACATGCGGACCTGGTCCTCTTCGAGCGGCTCGAACGGATCCTTCGCTCCAGTGAGCGTGTTGTGAAGTCGAAGGGTCATCGCCGCTCAGTGTCCTCCCCATTTATGGGGAGGTGTCGGCGAAGCCGACGGTGGGGCTCGACCGAACTAGCTGATCGAGTCAATGACTGCCACTGCTTGGGCCGCGATCCCAGCTTTCTGCCCCAGCGCGCCCAGTCCCTCAGGTGACTTGCCCTTCACGTTGACGTCTTTCGTGCCCAGGGCCTCCACCAACCTCGCCTTCATCATTTCGAGGTGCGGTTGCAGGCGTGGCTCCTGCGCGACCACCGTGCAGTCGACATTCACCACGCGATAGCCAACTGCTCTCACCGCGTCGACTGTCATCGCAAGCATCTCGAGACTCGACGCGTCCTTGAAGCGGTCGTCAGTCGCAGGGAAAAGGCCGCCGATATCGCCGAGTCCCGCCGCTCCGAGCAGCGCGTCGATTACCGCGTGGGTCAGCACGTCTGCGTCGGAATGCCCATCGAGTCCCGCCGAATGCTCTATCTGAACCCCGCCCAGCACGAGCCGGCGCCCCGCCACAAGCGGATGGACGTCGTATCCGATGCCCACCCTCAATGGGCCGCTGTCTCGTGTTCCCTGATCAGCGCCTCCACAACCTCGAGGTCTTCGGGCGTTGTGAGCTTGATGTTCGCCGGCTCGCCCGGAACGACGGTGACCACGTGGCCCGTCGCGGCGACGAGCTGCGCGTCGTCGTCGCCGACCAGGCCGGCGTCCGCCGCCTCGCGATGCGCGCGAGAAAGAAGCTCATAGGAGAAACCCTGCGGCGTCTGGGCCAGCACGACCCGCGAGCGGTCGAGGCTCTCGACGAGACGGTTGCCCTCAACTCGCTTCACCGCGTCTCGCGGGCTGATCGCCGGAAACGCCGCCCCCGACTCGATCGCGGCCGCGAGCACGCGTCTGACCAGCGCGGCCGTCGCCAGCGGCCTGGCTGCATCGTGAACGAGCACGTAATCGCAGTCCCCCAGCGCCGCCAGCCCGGCGCGGACCGACTCCTGCCGGCTCTCGCCGCCGGCTTTGACGACGACCGGCTTGCGCGGATGCAAAGCCTCCACCTCATGCGCGGCCGTCTCGAGCCGGCTCGGCGGCCCTACCACGACGATCCGGTCCACCTCGTCCAGGGCCAGGAACAGCTCGAGCACGCGCGCCAGGGTGGTCCGCCCATTGAGGCGGACCAGCGCCTTGCTCCCGCGGCCGAGACGAGAGCCGCTGCCGGCGGCGGCGACGATCGCGCCCACCGTTGGCATCAGGAAGACTCCTCGCGAGGCGTCGCGCGGACCTCCTCGCGGGGTTTGACCCGGCCTGGCGGACGGCGCGAGTCCGTGCTCGCCGGCTCGGCGAAGATCATCCGGCCGGCCGACGTCTGGATGACCGACGTCACGACCGCGGTGATCGTCTGGTTGAGCAGCCGCCGCCCGTTCTGGATCACGACCATAGTGCCATCATCGAGACTGCCGACTCCCTGGCCCGGCTCCTTCCCTTCTCTCGCCACGGTGACGACGATCTCCTCGCCCGGAATGGCGACAGGACGCATCGCCTGGGCGAGCTCGTTGAGGTTGAGGACCGCCACGCCTTCCAGCCGCGCGATCCGGTTGAGGTTGAAATCGTTGGTCATGATCGCCCATCCCCTCCGCTTGGCGGTGCGCACGAGGTGGGCATCGATCTCGCCCGCGGGCGCGCCTTCATCCTCGGTGACCTGGAGGTTGATCGACGGCTCTTTCTGCATCTCGGTCAGGACATCGAGACCGCGCCGCCCGCGCCGGCGGCGCGTGACGTCGGCTGAGTCGGCGACCGTCTGCAGCTCACGCAAAACCGAGCTGAGGATTACCAGTGGCATGTCGAGGAAGCCTGTCTTGGCGATGTCCAGGATTCGGCCGTCGATGATGACCGACGTGTCGAGCAGCACAGCCGGCATGCGATGTGTATCGGCCTCGCTCCGTCCGCCTCCGAAGAACAGCGCGGCCAGCTCGGAGCGCCGCGTGACGCCGACCGACGCGCCCAGGGCCGCGAGCAGCAGCGCCAGCACGAACGAAACAAGAACGCCGTATGGGAGGTCGCGCACGAATACACCGATCAGAGCCGCGATCACCAATCCAACGACGATGCCCAGCAGTCCGCTGAGCAGGTCCGGCAAAGGAGTGCTCGTCAGCCGGAAGTTGATCTTCCGCCACCCGCCGAGCAGGTATGGCGTGCCGAGATAGGCAAAGATCAAACCTTCCAGGGTCGTCAGCCCGATGATCGCCCAGCCCGGGCGCGCGTTGCCCCGGACCATGAAATAACCGAGCAGAAAACCACCGACCACTCCGAGCCCCACCCCGAACCATCGGGCCAGATACTCGGAACGCTTCACGGTTACCTCCTCAAGAGACCGAGATCCCGGCCTCCTTGATAAATGCGCCGGACCGGATTTGTGTAGGAAATGCGGCGGAGACGGCCTCCGCCACGGTCCGGACCTCGACCACTTCGAGGCCGGAAGGCCGCCCGGCTTTTGAGCCGGCCGGAATCAAAGCGCGCGTCAGGCCGTGCCTCGCCCCCTCCTGGAGGCGACGATCGAGATGGCCGACGCGACGCACCTCGCCCGACAATCCCAGCTCTCCGATCACGAGCAGGCCGTCCGGCATTGGCCTGCTGTTTTCGTTGCTGACGATCGACAGGGCGAGACCGAGGTCGGCGGCCGGCTCCGTGATCCGGATGCCGCCCGCCACGCTGACGAAGATGTCCGAAGTTCCGTAGGACCGCTCGAGACGCTTTTCGAGCACCGCAAGGATCATGTGCAGCCGGTTGACGTCGATGCCGTTGGCGATCCGGCGCACCACGTTGTTGGAGGTCTTGTTGACCAGGCTCTGCACCTCGACGAGCAGAGGCCGCGTGCCCTCGAGCACCGCCACGATCGCGGTACCGGGCGCCGCCTGCGCCGTCGTGGCGAGGATCGCGGCCGATGGGTCAGGAACCTCTTCGAGCCCTGCTTCGCCCATGGCGAAGACACCGATCTCCTCGGCCGAGCCGAATCGATTCTTGGTCGCGCGCAGGATCCGAAGCTCCTGCCGCCGGTCGCCTTCGAGGTACAGCACGGTGTCAACGATATGCTCCAGGACCCTGGGTCCGGCTATCGAACCGTCCTTGGTCACGTGCCCGACCAGAAAGATCGGTACTCCGATCTCCTTGGCCAGGCGCATCAGGCGGGCGGCCGACTCGCGAACCTGGGTCACGCTCCCGGCGCTTCCCTCGAGTCCGGGGTCGGTGACGGTCTGGATCGAGTCGATGATGGCCAGGCGCGGCAGCTCGCTCCGGATCGTGTCGCAGATCACGTCGAGGTCGTTCTCGGCGAGGAGCAGGATCGACGGTTCAAGGGCGCCCACCCGCTGGGCCCGCATCCTTACCTGCTGGCCGGACTCCTCGCCTGAGACATAGAGCACCCTGCCCGAGGCGGCAACCTGTGCGGCGGCGTGCATCAGCAGGGTCGACTTGCCGACTCCGGGCTCGCCGGCGATCAGGGCCAGGCTTCCCGGGACTATGCCCCCTCCCAGGACCCGGTTGAGCTCACCCCAGGCGAGGCGGGCCCTGGGCGCGTCCTCAGCCGAGATCTCGCTCAGGGGGACGGCGCGGGCGGGCTGAAGGGTCCTGGCCTTGCCGTCCCGGGAAGCCTTCTTGACCTGGAACTCCTGGAGCGTGTTCCAGGCCCGGCAGTGCGGGCACTGGCCGGCCCAGCGGACGCTTTCCCCGCCACATTCCGTGCAGACATAAGTGATGGTCGATTTGGCCATAGGGAGACTGTGAAGCGCAGACCAGCGTTTTACAAGTCCGCACGTACCCTTTTACCGAGGCAGGGCGTTTTATCCACGAGCGTCAAGACGCCGCCCTGACTACCCCCGGGGCGGCGTCCCTTTTTAGGCACACGTAGCTCGGGCCCGCCCTTCCTCCACCTTGTGCCGATCCCGCCCCCACCGGCACACCGCAAGCGATCTTGAATCTTTTCGAAAACTGTTTCTAGCCAGCCCGTTAAGAACCCATTTCGCACGAGTTGCGCAAAACGCGCGTTTGGAAGCTGCGCGACAGGAGCGTTGCGCACAAAACGCGCCTAATCCACACCACCGCCTATCCTCCCCTCGTGGACAGCTCCATCTCCCCCGGCCGCATCCACGAAGCCGCAAATGTGATCGACCCCGTCTTCCTCCATTCCCCGCAGTTCGTCTGCGAGCCAATGAGCGAACGCTTTGGCGTGACCACGCTCCTCAAGGTCGAATCCATCAACCCCATCCGCTCCTTCAAAGGCCGCGGCGCCGATTACCTCATGCACACCCTGGGAGACGATCCGAGCGCGATCGTCTGCGCCTCCGCCGGCAACTTCGGCCAGGGCATGGCCTACGCATGCCGCAAGCGCCGCCGCCCCCTCACCGTTTTCGCCGCGCGCACCGCCAACCCGCTGAAAATCGACCGCATGCGAGCGCTCGGGGCGCATGTCGAGCTGACAGGTGACGACTTCGACCAGGCGAAGGATGCAGCCAAGCGCCACGCCGAGTCAAAAGGCGACCTGTACATCGAAGACGGTCAGAGCGCGGCGATCGCGGAGGGCGCCGGCGCGATCGCGGTCGAGCTGACGGAGAGCTCCAGGCCGTTGGACGCGATCTTCGTGCCTCTCGGCAATGGCGCGCTCGTCAACGGCGTCGGCACGTGGATCAAGAATCACTCACCTCAAACAAGAGTCATCGCGGTGTGCGCGCGGACCGCTCCCGCGATGGCCCTCTCATTCCAGGCCCACGCCCCGATCACCGCACCCAGCGCGACCATCGCGGACGGCATCGCGGTCCGCGTGCCGGTGACCGAAGCAGTCGACGCGATGGCGAGCACTGTCGACGAGGTAATGCTGGTCACTGACGACGAGATGGTCCAGGCGATGCGCCACCTGCTCAGCGACGCAGGCCTCATCGTCGAACCCGCCGGCGCCGCGGGCGTCGCCGGAATTGAACAGCGTTCGCAGCAGCTCGCCGGCAGTCGGGTGGCGGCGATCCTGACCGGAGGCAACCTCACCGAAGAGCAGATCGCGGACTGGCTGGGTGGAAAACCTACCCGCGTTCGAGGTCGGCGAGGTAGTCGAGCGCGGCCAGCGGTCCCTGCTGGCTGAACACGTCCGGCACAGCCGCGTGCAGGTTCGCCTGGAGCTGGCCGGCCAGCTGCGCGCGAAGATCCAGCGGCAGGTCCGGCCGGCGCCGCGCATAGGACGTGACGAATCGCCGCAGCTCCGGATCGATCCGTCTGAGCAGCATCTCCGCGGGCGTGGCCGGGGCGAACGCGGCGGGCTGGGGCTCATGTGGCGGCGGGGCGACGGGCTCCTTGCCCGGTTCCGCATCAGGCGCGGGTGGGGCGGGCGGCGGCGGAGGCCGCCCTCCGGGCAACTGCCACAGCCACACGTAGTCCGAGTCTTTGACCACGATCGTGCCGGCGGCCAGGTCGCCCAGGCGCTTGCCCTTGCCATTGACGAACAGGACCACGAGGCCGACGCCATACCCGTAAGGCAGGAAGTCGACGATCCGAACCACGTTCCGGATGCCGGCCTGGAAGAACGTCATGGGCTCGCCGCGATCGCCGACCGCGCGCAGCCGGAACACCTTCTTGCCGATCGTCTGTCCGGACCAGAAAGCCTCGCACGTCCAGAAATAGCCGAAGACGACGACGAAACCGCCGAGCACCCCAACTAGAAAAGCGATCGTCGAGCTGCCTGCCTGGCCGACCGCGATCGCGGCGAACGTGATTCCGATCAGCACGCCGGCCAGGATCAGCAGGTCGAGGATCTGGGCGATCGCGCGGGTGCCGAGCCCGGCCACCTGGTACTGGAACGAAACCCGCTCCGGGGTGGCGACGACGAGGTCTGAATCGGGGAGCGGCTGGTCCATCTGTTGCTAACTTACGTCTCAGCGCCATGAGAGCGGAAGACTTCGTCGCCCTGCGACGGGCGGACTGGAACAGGTTGGAGAACCTCCTCGCGCACGCCGGCGCGGCTCACCTCAACGCCCTCACGCCCGCCCAGGTGCTGACGATGGCCCAGCTCTACCGCCGCGCCACGGCCGACCTCGCGCGGGCCCAGCGTGACTGGCCCGGCGAGCCTGTGCATCGCTACCTCAACGGCTTGGTGGCGCGCGGCCACGGGATCGTCTATCGCCGCGGCGGCAACATCTTGAAGCGCATCCGTGAGTTTTACGTCGAGACCCTTCCGCGAACGTACCGCCAGGCCTGGCCGTACCTGCTCGCTGCCGGTGCGCTGATGTTCGTGCCCGCGTTCATCAGCTTCTTCGTCGTCCTCGCCCATCCGGAAGCCGCTTACGCGATCGCCGACCCGCGCATCATCGACCAGGTTCACCACCACCAGCTGTGGACTCACATCCCGCCCGACGAGCGCGTCCAGGCAGGCGGCTTGATCATGGTCAACAACATCTACGTGTCGATGGTTGCGTTCGCCCTCGGCGTCGCGTTCGGGCTGCCCGTGTTGTGGGTGATGATCTCGAACGGCATCTCACTCGGCGGTCTTTTCGGCCTGACGACGGCCTACGGCATCTCGGGCGGGCTTTTGGATTTCGTCGTCGGACATGGTGTGCTCGAGCTCTCGATCGTCGTCGCCCAGGGAGCGGGTGGCCTGCTGATGGGCTGGGCGCTGGTATCGCCCGGCAACCGCACACGCGCGGACGCGCTCGTGCTCGCGGCGCGGCGCGCGTTCACGCTGCTGCTTGGCCTGGCCCCGCTCCTCGTGGTCGCCGGCACGATCGAGGGCAACATCTCGCCGTCGGGCGCACCGTTCCCGCTCAAGCTCTCGATCGGCCTGGTAACCGGAACGCTGTTCTACTCGTACCTGATCTTCACCGGCCGGCCGCGGCCGCTAAACCAGGGCGCTCTTACCTAAAGTAGCGCGCGTTCTTTGAGCTCCAAATATCGTTCCACGAGCGAAGGCGAAAGTCGGCCCGCGACAACGTCGAGCCCGAGCACCCCTCCCCGCCGCAGGAGCTCGAAGCTTTCCCGGCGGCTAGCGACGAACTCCTCCGCCGCGGCCCACTCATAAGCGCGGTCTGTCGTGTCGATCGGGTCGTCACGCGCGCTGAGCGCGGCAGGATCTGACATCGCGACGACGAGCACGAGGTGCCGCGCCGCAAGCCGAAGCGCGTGCGCGACCAGCTCGCGCGAGGCTTCGGGGTCCTGCACATCGGTGAGCAGCACGACCATCGAGCGCCGGCCGACACGGAGCGCGAGGTGGGTCATCGCGTGCCCGAAGTCGGGTTCGACATATTCGGGCTGGACCGCGTACAGCGCCTCGGTGATGCGGCGCAGCTGCGTGGTGCCGCGTTCCGGCTTGATGAAGCTGGTCACGCGGTCATCGAACGTCAACAGGCCGACACGGTCGCCATACGCCTGCGCGACCCAGGCCAGCATCAGCGCGGCATTGACGGCGTGGTCGAGCTTGTCCAGGTCGCCGGCCGGGGCCGTCATCAGCCTCCCGCAGTCGATCGCGATGATGACCTGCTGGCCGCGCTCAGCCTCGACCTCGATCACAACCGGGCGGTCGCGCCGCGCGGTTGCAGTCCAGCTGACGCGTCGCACGTCATCGCCGCGCACGTAGTCGCGCAAACCCGCGAACGCAGTCGAGGCGCCGGGCGGTTTTGCGCGTCGCATGCCGACCATCGCGCGCAGTCCCCGCCGCAGCGACAGCTGGATGCGCTTGATCGCAACGATGTTCGGAAATACCGCAACCTCGCGCTGCTCCGGCAGCCTGACCTGGCGCCGCCACCATCCCTCATCTCGCCAGACCTGCAGGTCGACCGGACCGAACTTATACGTTCCGCGCCGCGGCGAGTTCGTGCGGTAAGTCACCTTGAGCACGCCGCCGGGGTCGAACCGGCCGGAGACCTCACGCGGCTCCGGCCGGAGATCGGCCGGGGCATGGTCCGACACTTTCGCCATCAGACCCGCGGCGGAGTGGTTCTGAATCACAACGGTGACCTCTTCCGGCTCGCCGAGCGAAAAGGGATCCGGCAAGGTGCGCCGTACCGAGTAGCCAGACCGACCCGGCAGCAAGGCGAGGTCGCGCGTCGCAATGGTCACGAGCCCGATGTGATAGATCACCGCGACAAAGCCGACAACCGGCGACGCAACGGCGAGTGCGATCAGCCCGGCGCCGATTGCAACGGCCCAGATGAGGCGCGGCTGCGGCGCGAGGCCACGTAGAAAGTCGAAGAAGCGAATCACCGAGAGACTACTGTCAGCGCGGCGGAACGACTCGGCTCGCCACGGCGTCGAGCACGCTGTCCGGCGTCTGGCCGGCCACCTCCGCCTCGGGGCGAAGGATGAGTCGGTGGCGAAAAGCCGGCGCGAGCAGCGCCTTGACGTGGTCGGGTGTGACGAACTCATCACCCTCGAACGCCGCGTAGGCGCGAGCCGCAAGCATCAGGAGCACCTCTGCCCGCGTGCTGGCGCCGAGCGCGATCTCCGGCGCCGAGCGTGAGGCGGCCGCGAGGTCCACGACATAGCGGCGGATCTTCTCATCCAGGACGACCTGCGCCACCTGCGCTCTGCAGGCGTCGATGTCGGCCGTTCCGAGCGCGGGCTCGACTCCGGCTTTCACCGGATCGCGAAGCTCGATGCCCGACTCCCAACGACGCAGCACCTCCATCTCGTCCGCCGCGACCGGGTAGTCGAGACGGACCTTGAAGAGGAATCGGTCCTGCTGCGCCTCGGGCAGAGGGTAAGTGCCCTCGTACTCGATCGGGTTTTGCGTCGCCAGGACGAAAAAAGGAGCGGGCAGCGCCAACTGCTTGCCTTCGAGCGTCACGCCGTGCTCCTCCATGGCCTCGAGCAGCGCGGACTGGACCTTGGCCGGCGCGCGATTGATCTCATCGGCGAGCAGGATGTTGGTGAAGATCGGCCCCTGACGGAGCGCAAACGTGCGCGTGGTCAGGTCGTACACCGAGGTGCCCAGGATGTCGGCCGGCATGAGGTCCGGGGTGAACTGGACACGGCCGTACTCCAGCGTCAGCGCCCGCGCGATGGACTTCGCGAGCAGCGTCTTGCCAGTTCCAGGCACGCCCTCGAGCAGCACGTGGCCCTGGGCGACCAGCGCGATCGCGCACAGGCGGATCGCATCGTCCTGGCCGACGATCGCCTTGGCGAGCTGCTCTCGAAAACGCGAGTAGAACTCGGTGGCGGTGGTCGACGCGGTCCCTGTCACCTTGTTTGCCCGGGCCGCTTCTGCGGTGGATGGGCGATCGCGTGAAGGCGCCGCGCGGCCTTCAGCAGGTCGCTCTCGGTGCTCGCAGCCGCGTAGAGCGACGTCTCGACCTCGGCCAGCTCGCCCGCCACCTCCGGTGCTCGCACCCACAGAGCATTCCAGAACCGCTCGCGCGGCTGCAGGGGAAGGCCCGTCCGCGACGCCACCGCGCGCTCCGCGGCGCTGGCCAGGAGGCCGAGGGTCACGGCCCGCGCGCTCGAACGGCGCAGCAGCTGACCCACCGCCACCGACCACTCGGCGTCGGAGCGTGCGATCTCAGCGGGCCGTTCGACCACCGGTCCGAAGCGCCGCCCGCGGAGCACCAGGCCGAAGAAAACAGCGACGAGCAACCACAGCAGGGCAGCGCCCCACGGCGTGGTGACCCAGGCCTGCGGGGCCAGGTCGCTCGCGGTCAGGCCATGGTGGTACTCGTCGAAGGCGACCCGCGCGCCGGTATCCACGGTCCCGAGCAGGTCGGCGAGCAGCCTCCCGTTGTCCGACTTCTCGAGATAGCCATTGCACAGCACGAGCGGGTCGGCCAGCACGATGGCCGAGCCGATGCCGATGCGCTGGATGTAGCCCGCGGAAAAGCCCTGCTGCGTGCGAAGCAACGTCACCTGAGTTGGCGCAGGGTCGAGCGGCACGAGGTCGCCGGCGCCCGCGACCTTGGTCACTCCGCTGACGATCGGTGTGGCCGCGTACTGACCGCCCGACACGAAGCCGCCCAACCGTGTGACGCCCAGCGCCTTGTTGAGCTCCGGGTCGCCACGCTCCGAGGCGTAGATCAGCACGCCGCCTCGCCGCACCCAGGCCAGCGTGGCGTCCGCTTCCGCTGAGGTGTATGGGCTCGTCGGCGTGAAGACGAACATGATCGAAAAAGGATTCGGCTGATCGAAGCTGCCCGTGATCTGGTCGGTGGGATGCCCCATCGCCTGCGCGTAGAGAAGCGCCGCCGAAGCGCCGTTGGCCGCATCGCTGTTGGAGCTGTGCTCAGGAGAGTCCTGAGCCGGCTGGAACGCGTACGCGACGGCAGCGATCGCGACAGCGAAGGCGGCGGCGATGATCCAACCTCGCGCCCCTTTCATGCCGCCGCCTCCACGGGATGTCGATATCGAGCCGCCACCTGCGCCGCCCTCTCATACGTCGCGACGTCAACGTCGCGCCCGCCGTAGACGGCGGCCTCGAAAGGAAGCAGCAAAGGGCGCAGACGCGCGAAATCAGGCGCGCGCTGAAAGATCTCCCGCACGGTGAGCGGGCTGCCCTCCCACGAGCGCTCCCCTGCCAGCGTGGCGGCGACCCCGGCGCACAGGGCGCGGATCGCGCCCACACGGTCACCTCTCCCGGCCAGGTGATCCGCCTCCGCGAAATAGTCGGCCGCCGGTCGCGGTCCGCCACGCGCAACGCCGGCCGATTCGCCAAAGCGCCCGCCCGATGCGCGGACGATGACGACGATGACGGCGAGCACGACCAGAACCCCAACGATCTCGAGCCATAGCGCCGCCGTTTGCGAACCCGCCCCGCTCCCGAACAGCAGCCGAAGCAGCGCGCTGATCCGGTCCGAGACCCATTGATAGAAGCGGTCGAGCCAAGACGGCGGACGGTGCAGGGCGTCGTAGCGGCTCATCGACATCACGTCGTGCAGGCGCTGCTGCGCGAGCGCGGGGTCCGATGTGGTCGCGGGCTCGGTCAGGGCTGCGAGCAGCGCTGATAGTCGCTTGCTGGCATCGTCGTACTGGGGAGGGCGCGCCACCAGGTCGGCGATGATCTCAGGCTGGCTGTCGCCGGCCCCGGCCACAAGGACCTGCACCGCGGCGGTCGCCGGCGCGGGGTCTTGAGGTGACGCGCCCTGGATCAAGTCGTAGGTCCTCTGCACCGCGTCGGCGTAGCTCGGCGGTGGCAGCGGATCGGCGGCGGCGGTGGTGGCGGTCATCAGCCCCAGGACGAACGCCGGGAGGAGAGCGGCCAGGACGCGCCCGAACAATTTCGGCTTCAGGACGTGGCCTGAGGCGCGGCCAGCCGGTACGCCATCTGGAAAAGATCCAGCCCTTCCTTGCGCACCCGAAGATCGAAGTAGATCAGCACGATCGCGATCTGCAAGACCGGGTTGACGAGCGCGCTGACCAGCTCGCTGCTCGCCAGGGAGATCCCCGTCGCGATGAATGGCGACACCACGAGCTGGAGGAGGAACTGGGCCAGCTGGACGAATGCGCCCAGAGCGATCCCGACGACGTACCAGATGATGAACATCAAGAAAAGCATGAGGAACGTGCGCCACCAGCGGCCCTCCACGAGCCGCCGGCTGCGCCCCATCGCCGCACCCAGCCCGATGTTCTCGACGAACATCGCAGGGGTCACCACGATCCACAGGACGAAGACCCAGAGCCACAGGGCGATGGGAGCCACGCAGAGCGCCAACGCGAGGTAGCCCGTGGCGACGAAGAGCACCCAGTAGCCGAGCAGCCCGAAGTAGCGGCGTAGAACGCCCATGAAAACACCGCTCGCTGTCACGGGCCGGCCTAGCGCGGACTCGCACGCCGCGTACATGACCGCCCCCATCGTGAACGGAAGAATCAGGAGGTTGACGACCAGGCCCGCCCCGAGCGTGGCGAGCAGCGGGGTCACAAAGCTCAGGTCTGTTATCCCTCCGCTCGATTGCTGCAGGATCGAAAAGAAGGACGCGAAGGCCACGCCGAAAATCGCCGCCGACGGTATGGCGAGGATGACCGAGATCCCCGCGAACAGGACGAAGTGTCGTCGGTACATGCGAAACGTCTCGTCGAGCACGTCGCCGATCTCCATCGGGCGCATGCGGAGCGGGGCAGGTACGCTCAAGTACTCGATTCCCAGTGTGTCGTATAGGGACCGGCTACGCGTTGCTGGAACGAAGGATTGGGCAATGAATCAGCGCGCAGCGCCGGCCCCCGATGACATAAGCGTCCTCTTCGTCGAAGACGATGCGTCGGTGGCGCAGATGTACCGGCTCAAGCTCGAGCTCGACGGGTACAGCGTAGATGTCGCCGCCGACGGTCTCGTCGCGCTGGAAAAAGCAAGGGCCACGCACCCAGACATCATTTTCCTGGACATCAGGCTTCCAAAAATGGACGGCCTTGAGGTCCTCGAGGCGCTCCGCGCTGACACCGCGACGGCGGCCATCCCGGTCGTGATCCTGTCCAACTGGAACGAGAAGGAGCTGGTCGAGCGCGGCGTCAAGCTAGGCGCGCTCGACCACTTGATCAAAAGCCAGACCACTCCGGCCAGGCTGTCCCAGCGCTTGAAGGACCTCCTCCACGGCTGAGGTCCTCCCCATTTATGGGGGCCGCGCCCCTGCGGGGCACGGAGGGGGAGGGGCTGGTTCGAACTTGATCTACGGCTTTGCGGGAGCCGCGCCGGCTGGCTCTTTGTGCCGGTGTTTGACCGGCGTGAACTTGAGCCCGTCCTCGCCCTCGACGTCGATCTGCACGACGTCGCCACGCGCGATCTTGCCGCGCAGCAGGTGCTCGGACAGCTGGTCCTCGATCCGGCTCGTGATCACGCGCCGCAGCGGCCGCGCCCCGTAGATCCGGTCGTAGCCCTCCTTGGCGAGGAGATCCTTTGCCGCGTCGGTGACCTCGATCGTGATCTGCTGCTCGGCCAGGTGCTTGCCCAACCGAATCAGCTGCAGGTCGACGATCTCGCGGATCTGCGTCGTGGTGAGGCTCTTGAACACGACCACGGCGTCGACGCGGTTCAAGAACTCGGGGCGGAACATCCGCTTGAGCTCCTCGTCGATCTTTTCCTTGGTGTTCTTGTGCCGGCGCTCGACCTCTTCCGACTCGTCCACCACGGCGGGCTGGAAACCGAGCGCGGTCCCGGCCTGGTTCACGTCGCGGATGCCGAGGTTCGAGGTCATGATGATCACGGTGTTCGCGAAGTTGACGATCTTGCCCTTCGCGTCGCTCAGCCGGCCATCCTCGAGGATCTGCAGCAGCATGTTGAAGACCTCGGGGTGCGCCTTCTCGATCTCGTCGAACAGGATCACCGAGTAAGGCCGGCGGCGAACAGCTTCGGTCAGCTGACCGCCTTCGTCGTAGCCCACGTATCCGGGAGGTGATCCGACCAACCGCGCGGTGGTGTGTCTCTCCATGAACTCGGACATGTCGAGCTTGATCAACGCATCCTCGGAGTCGAACAGATACTCCGCCAGCGCGCGCGCCAGCTCGGTCTTGCCGATACCGGTCGGGCCCAGGAAGATGAACGATCCGATCGGCCGTCGCGGATCCTTGAGACCGGCCCGGGCGCGCCGCACCGATTGCGACACGGTGACGATCGCCTCGTGCTGTCCGACCAGGCGCCTGTGCAGCTCGTCTTCCATGCGCAGCAAACGCGCGCTTTCTTCCTCGACCAGCCGCGACACCGGCACGCCGGTCCACGCGGCGACGATCTGCGCGATGTCCTCTTCGCCCACCTCGGGCACGGTCTCGCCGAGCTTGTCGCGCCACGCGGCTTCTTTCAACGCGAGCTTGTCCTGCAGCTTCTTGACCTTGTCGCGAACGCTCGCCGCGCCCTCGAAGTCCTGCTTGTTGACGGACTCGTCCTGCTCGGCGCGCTGCTTGCGTATCTCCTTCTGCAGGTCCTTCAGCTCATCGGGCGTCGTCGTCAGCTTCATGCGCACGCGCGCCGACGCCTCGTCGATCAGGTCGATCGCCTTGTCGGGAAGCGCGCGGTCGCTGACGTAGCGGTCGCTGAGCACCGCGGCCGAGTGGACCGCGGCGTCTGTGATGGTCACGCGATGGTGCTTCTCGTACAGCGCCTTTACGCCGTTCAGGATGTCGATCGTCTCGGCAAGCGTGGGCTGGTCGACGTAGACCGGCTGGAAGCGGCGCTCGAGCGCGGCGTCCTTCTCGATGTACTTGCGGTACTCGTTGAGCGTGGTCGCGCCGATGCACTGGATCTCGCCGCGCGCGAGCGCGGGCTTGAGGATGTTGGCCGCGTCGATCGCGCCTTCTGCGGCACCGGCGCCGACCAACGTGTGCAGCTCGTCGATGAACAACACGACCTCGCGGCTCGAGCGGATCTCATCCAGGATCTTCTTCAACCTTTCCTCGAACTCGCCGCGGTACTTGGTGCCAGCGACCAGCGCGCCCATGTCGAGCGTCAGCACGCGCTTGTGCTGGAGCGACTCAGGCACATTGCCGAGGTTGATCTGCTGCGCAAGCCCTTCGGCGATGGCTGTCTTGCCCACGCCGGGCTCGCCAATGAGCGCCGGGTTGTTCTTCGTGCGCCGGCTCAGGATCTGGATCACGCGCTCGATCTCCGTCTCGCGCCCGATCACGGGGTCGAGCTGGTTGCGGCGCGCAAGCTCGGTGAGGTCGCGGCCGAACTGGTCGAGCAGCGGAGTCTTGGAAGGCTTCTTCGGCGCGGGCTCGGCCTCGGTCTCGGCGCTCGAGTCATGCAGCAGCCGCTCGATCTCGCCGCGCACCTTTTCCAGGTTCGCTCCAAGGTCTTCGAGCACATGCGCCGCGATCCCTTCGCCCTCGATGAGGAGACCAAGCAGCAGGTGCTCGGTGCCGACGTAGTTGTGGCCCATGCGCCGCGCTTCCTCGAAGGAGATCTCGATGACCTTCTTCACCCGCGACGTCGGGATGATCTGCTGGATGATGATGCGCTCGTTCCGGCCGAGCACCGACTCGATCGTCTGGCGAACTTTGCCGATCTCTACGCCAAGGTTGTTGAGAACCTTGGCGGCCAGGCCTTCACCCTCGCGAAGCAAACCGAGGAGCAGGTGCTCAGTGCCGATATAGCTGTGGTGCGATCGTTCTGCTTCTTCCTGAGCAAGCGTCAGAACTTTCTTGGCCCGCTCGGTAAATCTTTCAAACGGATACAACGTCCCTATCCTCCTGGACTCCTTTCTGCGACTAGGTGGGGCCAGCACCTCCTTGACGAAACTGTGGTACCTGACGGTACGCCTGCACCTAATATAACGTCCAACTCAGCCACCCGAATTCAGTTACGAGGAGGCGCGGTGAGGCACCTTCTCCAGCGGCTTGGTGGCTTTCTCCCAGCCGCTGTCGCTCTCGTTCTGCCGCTCATCTTTCTACCCATCGCAAGCGATTCCTACATCCTCCCGCGTGCGTCGATTGTGATCGCCGGCGCTTGCCTTGGCGCAGGTATCTCACTTTTACTTCCTGACGGGCCCCGGCTTGGCGATTTGCGGTGGCCGCTTTTCGCCGCTGCGGCCGCGGCGCTGCTTGCCTTCGCGTTCTCCATCTCGTGGCCGCTGAGCCTGGCCGGTTCGTACACACGATACGAGTCCCTTCCGATGAGGCTCAGCTACATCGGACTGCTCGCGTCCAGCGTATGGCTGCTGCACACGGCTCGTCAGCGGAGCGCCGTCGTCGCCATGTTCGTCTTCGGCACCGGCGTCGTCTCCCTCCTGGGGGTCGGGCAGTGGGCCGGGCATGCGGCGTACCGGCCAGACGGCAACCTCGGCAACGCGAACCTGCTGGCGGCGCTGGTCGCCATGGCGCTGCCGCTGGCCGTGGACAGAGCGCTCCGCGGCGGCATCTTTGTCTTCGCCTGGGCCATGGCGATCGTCGTCCTTGCCGCGGGTCTTTTCGTCACGACCTCACGCAGCGGGGCGTTCGGAGCTGTCGCCGGGTGCTTGACCCTGGCGGTGCTGGCCACGCGAGGGCGGCTCGTGATCGGTAGCGCCATTGTGTCTCTCGGGATCGTTGGCGTCGGACTGTTCGTGATGTTGGGGTCGCCGCTGCGGGCCTTGAACAACGATCCGCCCGAGCTGCGGCTTCACCTCTGGGGCGACGCCCTGCACATGATCGCGGCGCGACCGCTGACCGGCTGGGGCGAGGACGCCACCGGGCTCGCTTTCGGACACTTCTTGAGCCAGGACTACGCCTCGCTGGTGACCTTCGACCGCGTGCATTCCGGACCGCTGGACATCGCCGCGACGCAAGGCATCCTCGGCCTGGCTGCGCTGGGTTGGGTGCTCGTGGTTCTCGCAGTGAGAGCCTGGCGCCACCGGCTCGACCGAGACGTCGCCGCCCTGAGCGCCGCCCTGGTGGGCTACACGGTGTGGGTGGTATTCAACTTCGACTGGTCCCCCGCCACTGGAGCGTTCTGGCTGCTCGCCGGAACCCTATGGTCAGCCCAGGCTCCTCCCCATTCATGGGGGCCGCGCGCTGCCGCGCACGGAGGGGGAGGGGCTCGTGGAATCCATCCATGGCGACCAGCAGTCGCAGTTGTACTGGTCGCCGCAGCACTCGTATTTGCCGTCTTCCCCATCCTGGCCGACGTCTGGTACCTCCGCGGCCGCTCCGACCTGTCAGTCCAGGTCGACCCTCTTCAGCCGCAGTACCACTGGTCGCTCGGCGACGGCCTGATCGCGACCCACAACCTCGAGGGCGGGGTGACCGAGCTCCGGCGGGCCGCCGACCTGGGCGAGACCGAGCCGAGCTTTTACGTGGAGCTGGGCGACCGCGAGCTCGACCTCGGCAACAAGTCCCGGGCGCGGCGCGACTACGAGCGCGCGCTCGAGATCGACCCCTATTACACCCCGGCATCCCAGCGCCTCAGCACGCTTGGCGGCTGACAGCAGTCCTTCCCATCTATGAGGAGGCGCCGGAGAGGCTGGGGCTACTCCTCTTCTTCGGGGTACTCGTCGTGCCGGTGGTCGGTGCGAGCTCCGGCCAGGCTCGCGGGCGGCGCCGACAGCTGCTTGAGGCTCAACGAGATCCGGCGCCGCGCTGTGTCGATGCCGATCACCTTGACCTGAACCGTCTCGCCAACCTTCAGCACATCCTCGGTCCGCTCGACGTGGTCCCAGGACAGCTCTGAGATGTGGAGCAGGCCCTCGATCCCCGGCATGATCTGGAGGAACGCGCCGTACTTCTTGGTCTTGGTGACCTGTCCCTCGACGATCGAGCCGACGGGCATCGACTGGACCAGGCGCTCCCACGGGTCCTGCTGCAGCTGGCGCAGCGAGAGGGAGATCCGTGTCTGCTCCGGGTCGAGCTTGATCACCTTCACGGTGACCTCCTCGCCGAGCTGGAGCACGTCTGTGACCTTGGACACGCGATCCCACGAGAGCTCGGAGATGTGGATCAGGCCGTCCGCGCCGCCGATGTCGACGAACGCGCCGTAGCTCGTGATCCCGGAAACCGTGCCTTTCACGGTCGTCCCGGTCTGCAGCCGGCTGAACAGCTCCTCGCGCTTGCGCGCTCGGTCCTCGTCCTCCGCCGCCTTCTGGCTGACGATGAGCCGGTTGCGCTTGCGGTTGACCTCGAGGATCTTGACCGGGATCCGCTTGCCGACCAGCGACTCCAGGCTGCCCGCGTACGCGCGCGCCACCTGGCTCGAGGGAAGGAAGCCGCGCAGGCCGAGGATGTTGACGATCAGCCCGCCCTTGTTCTGCTCCCGAACGTCGGCGTCGATCACCGTGCCGTCGGTCTGCTTCTCCGCCGCGACAAGCCACGTCGTCTCTGCCCGCGCCCGGCGCAGGCTGAGAACCACGTTCCCCTCATCGTTCTCCGGCTGGAGGACATAGACCTTGATCTGGTCTCCCGGCTCGAGGCCGGCGGGGTCCATCTCTCCGCGCAGGCCGAGCTCCTTGCTCGAGATGACGCCCTCTGCTTTGGCGCCGATGTCGACGAGGACCTCGTCCGCGTCAACCCGCACGACGATCCCATCCACGATGTCCCCGTGGTTGGGGGTTTTGAAGGCCTCCTCCTCGAAGTGGAGGTAGTCCTCCATCGTCATCGCAGCCGAAGATTCCTGGTCGGTCCCCTCCTCGTTTTCGGTCAGGACGGCACCGGACTCAGTAGACAAAATACGAACCCCCTAAGAGTTATTGGTGTGGTCTTGGTCGTCAAAACGGCCTGCGCCAAAATGAACGTCAATTGTAACGCAGTTCGGCACATCTACCCGAGAAAGGGAACTGCGAGGTCGTGGTTGTCGATGAGCCTCGTTTTGCCGATCCTCACGGCCATGACGGCAAGGCTCCCAGGCTTCTGAAAAGTAGCCGGATCGACCACCTCCGCGTACTCGACCTCAACCAGTGGCTCGGACCCGAGCCGGGCCAGCATCAGGACCCGCAGGCGGTCCGGATCGCGGTCACCGGTCGCGTAGGCGGCCGCAGCTTCGCGAAGCGCCTTGCTCAGGACCGTCGCGGCCTCCCTCTCGGCCGCGTCGAGGTAGACGTTGCGTGAGCTCAGCGCCAGGCCGTCCGGCTCCCGCACGATGGGTGCCACCCGGATGTCAACGCCCAGGTCGAGGTCCCTGGCCAGCCGGCTGACCACAGCCACCTGCTGCGCGTCCTTCTGCCCGAAGTAGGCGCGGTCGGGCTCGACGGCAGCGAACAGCTTGGTGACGACCGTGGCGACGCCCTCGAAGTGGCCGGGCCGGGCGGCGCCCTCCAGCGGCTCCGAGACGCCGCTCACGTGCACCCGGGTCGTGGCCCCACGCGGGTACATGACCTCTGTCGAGGGCCGGTAGACTGCGTCGACCTCTGCTCGGGCGAGCAGCTGGCCGTCGTGCGCCTCATCACGCGGGTAGCGCTGGAAGTCCTCTCCCGGCCCGAACTGGATTGGGTTGACGAAGACGCTGACCACCACGACGCCATTCTCGCGCCGCGCGAGCTCGACCAGGCTCAGGTGGCCGGCGTGGAGGGCGCCCATCGTGGGCACCAGCCCGATCGAGCGCCCCTCGGAGCGCCACCGGCGAGAAGCCTCGAGGATCCCGCCCGGGCTGTCGAATACGGCAAGTCCCTTATCCGGGGCCGTACCTGACCTCTTCCCTGTCCTTCGCTGGAGCCGAGCCGTTCGCCGAGTACTCGTGTTCGGGCCCCGGGAACGTCCCGTTGCGTACGTCCTCGGCGTAGCTCTTCGCAGCCCGGGTGATCTCCTCCGCCAGGTTGGCGTAGCGCTTGACGAACTTCGGTGCCTTGCCCGTGGTGAGCCCGAGCATGTCGTGCAGGACGAGCACCTGGCCGTCGGTGCCGGGACCGGCGCCAATCCCGATGGTCGGGATCCGCAGCGCCTTGGTGACATCCACCGCGAGCTTGCTCGGCACTCCTTCGAGCACGAGGCTGAACGCGCCCGCCTGCTCCAGCGCCCTGGCGTCGGCCAGGATGCGAGCCGCCTGGGCGTCGGTCTTGCCCTGCACCTTGAAGCCGCCCATCGCGTGGACGGACTGGGGCGTGAGTCCGAGGTGGCCCATCACCGGGATGCCGAGCTCGGTGAGGCGGCGTGTGATCTCGATCACAGGCCCTCCCCCCTCGAGCTTGACCGCGTGCATGCCCGCCTCCTGGAGGAACCTTCCCGCGCTGATGATCGCCTGCTCCGTCGACGCGTGGTAGGACATGAACGGCATGTCGCCGACCAGCAGTGCCTGGCGCGAGCCCCGAGCCACCGCCTTCGCGTGGTGGAGCATGTCGTCCAGGGTCACCGGCAGCGTCGTCGGATAGCCAAGCATCACCATGCCGAGGCTGTCGCCGACAAGCAGGACCGGAAGCCCCGCCTCATCGAGGATCTTCGCGCTGAGGTAGTCGTAAGCGGTCAGGACCGCAAAGCGCCGACCTTCGTCCTTGAATCGCTGGACGTCCAGCACAGTGGTCATCGCTTTCTCCTTCGGGTCGCTGCCACATCAGGGGTCAGCGCCCTTGTCACAAGCGTTTTTCGGGTCCGCTCCGCCGCCGCGGGATCGAGCCCCGCCTGCCGCGCGATCTCGAGCGCAACCAGGGCGAGCATACGATAAATCTGAGATGGCTCCTCCCCATTCATGGGGGCCGCGCCCCTGCGGGGCACGGAGGGGGAGGGGCTGTGCCGAACCCTCGTCAGCGCCTCGAGATGTAGCCGGACGGTCCCCGTATCGCCTCTCCGGATCGGCCCGGTCAACGCCCCCACCGTCCCCCGCCTGCGGATGTTGGCCACCGCACCCTCCACGAGTGGCACCAGCGCCGCCGTGCTCTCGGCCTCGGTCCATCCGAGCTCCATCAGGATGCGAACCCCCTCCCACACCACGACGTCGAGAAAGTTCGACGCGAACACAGCCGCTGCGTGGTAGAGCGCGCGCTCGCGATCGGTGACGTGCTTGGGCCGGGCGCCGAGCGCGCGAGCGAGGGCGCGCAGGCGGCGCATCAACGCCGGCGTCGAAGCATCGACGGCGACGGTGATGCCGCGAAACGCGGACGGGTCGCGTGGTGCGGGGAACGACTGAAGTGGGTGGAAGGAACCGATTTCGTGCGCTCGCAACGGTTCCAGTGCGCCGAGGCCCTGCGCGCCGCTCACGTGGACGAAAGCGATGCCTTCGGCCGGCCGCATCTTTGCGATCAGCTCGGCATTTTCCACCACCGCACCGTCGGGCACAGCCAGGAACACGAGGCCGTCGGCCGGCAGGCGCAGGCCGCT
Source organism: Chloroflexota bacterium (assembly GCA_005889085.1). Taxonomy (GTDB): domain Bacteria; phylum Chloroflexota; class Dormibacteria; order Dormibacterales; family Dormibacteraceae; genus 40CM-4-65-16. The sequence continues at coordinate 38,735 of VBDS01000188.1, forward strand.
GCGTGAAGCCACCAGCCGAGCATCCAGGCCCGCGGCTCTGAATGCGCGCGCCAGGCTCCGGCCGAGGTTGCCGCGGCCTACAACGGTCAGGCGATCCGGCGTGTCGGTTCTACGAAGCTGCGCCTGACGAGCCGGCTGCGGCGGCGGGAGCCGATGGCTCCTCGCTTGCGAGGATCTCGTCCAGCTCCTTGCCGTCGATCGTCTCGACGATCTTGAGGCGCTCCACGACCGCGTCCATCTTGCCCCGCTGCTGGGTGAGGATGGTCCGGGCGGTCTGGTAGCCGTGGTTGATGATCGAGCGGATCTCCTCGTCGATCACGGCGGCGATCTCTTCCGAGTAGTTCCGCTGCTCGCCAAGGTCGCGGCCGAGGAACACGAGCTCCTCTTTGTGGCCCATGGTGACGGTGCCGAGCTTGTCCGACATGCCCCACTGGGTCACCATGCGGCGCGCCAGCTGGGTCGCACGCTGGATGTCGTTTTCCGCGCCGGAGGTGATGTCGTTGAAGACGATCTCCTCCGCCACCCGGCCGCCCATGATGCCCGCGATCTGGTCCATGAGCTCGTCTCGCGAGACCAGGTACTTGTCCTCTTCGGGCAGGCTCAGCGTCCAGCCGAGCGCCATGCCGCGGGAGATGATCGAGACCTTGTGCACCGGGTCGGTGTGCGGCAGAGCCTTCATCACCAGCGCGTGACCCACCTCGTGGTAGGCGATGATCTCCTTCTCTTTGTCGGAGATGCGGCGGCTCTTGCGCTCAGGGCCCGCGATGACACGGGCGATCGCCTCCTCGAGCTCGTCCATTCCGATCACCTTCTGGTTGGCCCGGGCGGCGAGGATCGCGGCCTCATTGATCAGGTTGGCGAGATCAGCGCCACTGAAGCCGGGAGTCTGGCGAGCCAGAACGTCGAGGTCGACCGTCGAGTCCAGCGGCTTGTTTCGCGCGTGCACGTCGAGGATCTGGCGGCGGCCCTTGATGTCCGGGCGGTCGAGCAGCCGTGGTTGATGATCGAGCGGATCTCCTCGTCGATCACGGCGGCGATCTCTTCCGAGTAGTTCCGCTGCTCGCCAAGGTCGCGGCCGAGGAACACGAGCTCCTCTTTGTGGCCCATGGTGACGGTGCCGAGCTTGTCCGACATGCCCCACTGGGTCACCATGCGGCGCGCCAGCTGGGTCGCACGCTGGATGTCGTTTTCCGCGCCGGAGGTGATGTCGTTGAAGACGATCTCCTCCGCCACCCGGCCGCCCATGATGCCCGCGATCTGGTCCATGAGCTCGTCTCGCGAGACCAGGTACTTGTCCTCTTCGGGCAGGCTCAGCGTCCAGCCGAGCGCCATGCCGCGGGAGATGATCGAGACCTTGTGCACCGGGTCGGTGTGCGGCAGAGCCTTCATCACCAGCGCGTGACCCACCTCGTGGTAGGCGATGATCTCCTTCTCTTTGTCGGAGATGCGGCGGCTCTTGCGCTCAGGGCCCGCGATGACACGGGCGATCGCCTCCTCGAGCTCGTCCATTCCGATCACCTTCTGGTTGGCCCGGGCGGCGAGGATCGCGGCCTCATTGATCAGGTTGGCGAGATCAGCGCCACTGAAGCCGGGAGTCTGGCGAGCCAGAACGTCGAGGTCGACCGTCGAGTCCAGCGGCTTGTTTCGCGCGTGCACGTCGAGGATCTGGCGGCGGCCCTTGATGTCCGGGCGGTCGAGCGTCACGTGGCGGTCGAAGCGGCCGGGACGGAGCAGCGCCGGGTCCAGCACGTCGGGCCGGTTCGTCGCTGCGATGACGATGACGTGCGTGTTGGTGTCGAAGCCGTCCATCTCGACTAGCAGCTGGTTCAGGGTCTGCTCGCGCTCGTCGTGACCGCCGCCTAGACCGGCGCCACGCTGGCGGCCCACGGCGTCGATCTCGTCGACGAACACGATGCAAGGAGAGTTCTTCTTGGCCTGGTCGAAGAGATCGCGGACGCGGCTCGCGCCGACACCGACGAACATCTCGACGAACTCAGAGCCTGAGATCGAGAAGAAGGGCACGCCCGCCTCGCCGGCAACGGCCTTGCTGAGCAGCGTCTTGCCTGTACCGGGAGGACCGACGAGCAGCACACCTTTCGGGATGCGCGCGCCGAGGGCAACGAACTTCTCCGGATATTTGAGGAACTCGACGATCTCCGTAAGCTCCTGTTTCGCTTCATCGACACCGGCAACGTCGGCGAACGTGATCGCGGGCTTGTCGCCGGCAATCATCCTCGCGCGCGAGCGTCCGAATGAGATGGCCTGGTTGTTGCCGCTCTGCGTCTGGCGCAGCACCCACCACATGAACGCGGCGATCAGGATCACGAGGATGATGTTCGGCAGCAGGACGCTGATCAGGTAGCTGCCGGTCTGGCTCTTCTCGTACTTGACGTCGACCTTGTCGTTCTGCAGGTCGGTCACGAACTGGCACTGGCCCGTGCAGTCGGGCAGCACGACGTTGTGCCTTTTGCCCTGGATGTCGGTGACGACACCGTCCGTGCCGTTGATGTCGACGACCTTGACCTGGCCCTCCGCGGCCTGGGTCATCATGGTCGAGAAGTCCCAGTCGCTCTGGTTCTGACCGCTCTGGATCGAGTTCCACGTGAACCAGAAAATCAGACCCAG
>VBDS01000056.1 GCA_005889085.1 Chloroflexota bacterium
TGGAAGGACGCATGCGACGACGCGTGGCGAAGGATTCTCGACTTCGTGAAGAGGCACAGCTAGCCCAGCCTCCTCGACGCGGTGTCCAACCCTGGCCCGGACGTATAGTCAACCGAGATGGCTAAGCTGGCCGCCAGGTCCAAGACCGCCAAAGCCGCACCGCGACTCCCGCAGGGTCTGATCGACGAGCTCGAGCGCCGCCACGCCGGCATGGCCAGGCATATGGCGCGTGCCGTGGTGACCCTGGTCCGGTGGGACACGTCGACCGGCCTCCCGCCCCAGCGCGAGGCCATAGTCAGGGCATGCGCCGCCGGCCTCGACCTCTTCCTGGCGACTGCGCGCGAGGCCCGGCCCGCGACCCAGGAGGAGCTGCGCCGCGTCGCGCAGCTGGGCATCCTGCAGGCGCGGAGCAGCCAGTCGGTCGAGCCTATCCTGGCCGCGTACCGCATCGCGGCACGAGTCGCGTGGGATGAGATCCTCCGCGCCTGGCGCGGCCATCCAGAGGCGACGCCCGAGGCAATCATGCTCATCGCCAACTACGTCTTCGCGGCTCTCGACCAGGTCGCGGCCGAGGTGACCAAGACCTATCTGCACGCGCGAGAACAACACATGCAGCGGGGCACGCGCGCCCACGCGCGACTCTTCCACGCTTTGATCAGCGACAACTTCGATACCGAGCTCGAGCTCCAGCGCCAGGCGCTCGCGCTGAACACTCCACTCGCCCTGACAGGCTATGTCGCCCTGGTTTGCAAGCTTGTGATGGGAAGCCGGGACGGGGAGCGCGGTGGACAGGCACTGGCGGAGGTCGCCGAGTCTCTCGAGGTCCGCCGCGGCACCCTCCTCCTGGCCACCGATCCCAGCACCCTGGCCGTGCTGTGGCCCGCCGAAACAGTCGCCGACGTGGAGTCCGCCCGGCAATTTGTCACGCAGCTCCAGGACCAGGTCGCGCAGCGCGCCGGCCAGCTCGGTGCGCGGGTGCGAGCTGGAATCGGTGGCTATCACGCAGGCCTGCACGGCGTTGCGCGCTCCTACCTGGAGGCACAGCAGGCGTTCGAGGCCGGACGCAAGCTGCGGCCCGATGCGGTGGTGCACGGCCACGACGAGGTGATTCCGCACCTCGTGCTGGCGCAAAACCCCCTGCTCGCCGAGAGGTTCGTCACCCACAGCCTCGGCCGCCTCATGGATCCGAAGGTGCGCAACCGCGAGCAGCTGCTCGAGACCCTGGAGGCCTACCTGGCGCGCGGCTCGGTCAAGGAAGCTGCCGCGGCCCTACGACTCCACCGCCACACCGTCCTGTACAGGCTGGAGAAGCTCCGCGAGCTGCTCGGCGAGGACCTCGATGTGCCCGCGACCCGGCTCCGACTGCAGCTGGCGCTCGACCTCCAGAAGCTGCTCTGAACTCGGCTTTGGACTCTGAGTCCAAAGAATCACCCCGCTTTTGCCACCTCAGGCGGGTGCCGGTTGGCCGCGGCGTCCCTATGCTGGATCTATGACATCTAACTCCAACGGCCGCCGTGTGGCTGTCACCGGCATGGGTTTCGTCACCCCGATCGGCAGCGACCTCGAGACAGTCTGGTCGAACATGATCGAGGGCGTCTCCGGCGTCGGCCTGATCACCCGATTCGACACCACCGGCTTCGATACCAAGATCGCCGCCGAGGTCAAAGGCTTCAACGCCGAGGAATACATGGACCGCAAGACGGCCCGCCACATCGGCCGCTACTGCCAGTTCGCACTCGCGGCATCGAAGCAAGCCCTGGCGCAGGCCGACCTCGACCCGGCGCAGATGAACCCCGACGACGTGGGCGTGATCGTCAGTTCCGGCATCGGCGGCATGGAGGAGATCGAGAAGAGCCACACCGCACTGATGGAGCGCGGACCGAAGCGGATCAGCCCCTTCACGGTGCCGATGATGATCGCCGACATGGCGGCGGGCATCGTCGCCATCCACACCCACGCCGGCGGCCCGAACTACGCCATCGTCAGCGCCTGCGCGTCCGGTGCGCACGGTATCGGCGAGGCGTCGGAGATCATCAAGCGCGGCGACGCAATCGCCATGCTCGCGGGCGGCTCTGAGGCAACCATCACCCCGCTCACCATGGGCGCCTTCTGCCAGATCAAGGCGACCAGCGAGCGCAATGACGAGCCGGAGAAGGCCTGCCGGCCATTCGACCTCGGCCGCGATGGATTCGTCATGGGCGAGGGCTCGGTGATGTTCGTGCTCGAGGACATGGATCACGCCAAGAAGCGCGGGGCGCGGATCCTGGCGGAGATCGCCGGCTACGGCGCGAGCGCCGACATGTATCACTTCACTGCTCCCCAGCCGGAAGGAAAGGGCGCCGCCCGCGCGATGAAGCAAGCACTCGAATCAAGTGGCGTCGACCCGAACGAAGTCGGTTACGTCAACGCGCACGGCACATCAACCAAGCTCGGCGACGTGGCCGAGACCAAGGCGATCAAGGCCGTTTTCGGCGATCACGCTTACAAGCTGGCGGTCAGCTCTACCAAATCGGTGCACGGCCACCTGCTCGGTGCGGCTGGGGCGATTGAGGCAGCGGCATGCGTTCTGGCCCTCGACCGCGGCCAGCTTCCACCGACTATCAACCTCGATGACCCTGACCCTGATTGCGACCTCGACTACGTGCCCAACAAGGCGCGCAAGGCGGACGTCAACGTCGCCATCTCGAACTCGTTTGGGTTCGGCGGTCACAACGCGACGCTCGTGATCAAAAAGAGCCCCAACGGGCATTAGGAGGAAGGAGCATGGCAAGCCAGCTCAACTTCAAAGAGCTCCAGGATCTCGCGGGTGAGATCCTCGGCGTCGACCCGGACCAGGTCCAGATGGACAAGAGCTTTCAGCGCGACCTGGCGGCGGACTCGCTCGACCTCGTCGAGCTGATCGCCGCGATCGAAGACAAGTACGACGTCGAGCTTCCCGACGAAGAGCTCGAGAAGATGAAAGTCATCGCTGACTTGTGGAAGTTCCTGGAGCAAAAGACCGCCGAGCGGTTGGAGGCGTAGCGATGGCGATAACGACCAGTTACCGAACACGGTCCGACGCCGTGCCGCTCCGCTCGTTCAAGGCCAAGGGACGGCCCAGCGCCATCGCGGGCGTAGGCGTCTACGCGCCCGAGAAGGTGATCTCGAACTTCGACCTCGAAAAGATGATGGAAACATCCGACAAGTGGATCACCGAGCGCACGGGCATCCACCGCCGCCACATCGCTGAGCCGGGCACGACGACCTTCGAGGTCGCGACAAACGCTGCGCGTTCGGCAATCAAGGCCGCTGGGATCAGCGCGAAGGACCTGGACATGATCCTGGTCGGCACGTCTTCGCCCGACGGTCCATTTCCTTCGGTCGCGTGCCGTGTCCAGAACGAGCTCGACGCACCCGGGTCGGTGGCCTGGGACACGCTCGCTGCATGCACCAGCTTCGTCTATGCGCTCTCGATCGCCGATTCTTTCATCGCGACGGAGCGCGCCGACACGGTGTTGGTCATTGGCGCCGAGGTGCTGTCGCGGATGCTCAACTATTCGGACCGCGGCACTGCCGTGATCTTCGGCGATGGCGCCGGCGCTGCAGTCGTGCGCGCCGCGCCGAGGGGCGCCGGGTTTCTCAGCTGGTGTCTGGGCTCTGACGGGCGGGGCTATGCCCAGGTCACGTGCGGCAACATCGAAAAAGGCGCCTACGCGGCCAAGGACCCGCAGCCGTACATCGACATGGTCGGTCCTGACGTGTTCAAGTTCGCGGTCGACATCTTCATCCGCCAGGCGACCGAGGTCTGTCAGACCGCTGGGATCGGGCTCGATGAGATCGATCTCTGGGTTCCGCACCAGGCCAACTACCGAATCATCGACGCAGCCGCGCGTCGCATCGGTCTTCCGATCGAGCGCGTCGCGATCAACATCGACGAATACGGCAACACCTCGAGCGCATCGATCCCGCTCGCCCTCGAGGAAGCCGTTCGGAAGGGGCGGGTCAAGTCCGGCGATCACGTCCTGCTCGCGGGTTTTGGCTCAGGCCTGACCTGGGGCGCCACCCTCTTGAAGTGGGTCTGACCGAAGTGACATGGGAATAGCGCTGACCGGCCCGATCGCTCTCTTGTTCCCCGGTCAAGGGGTGCAGAAGCCTGGCATGGGCAAGAACCTCTACGACCGCTACCCGGCCGCCCGCCGGGTATTCGAGCGTGCCGAGGTCGTCCTCGAGATGCCGGTCCGCAAGCTGTGCTTCGAAGGTCCCGTCGAAGAGCTCAATCGCACCGACGTGATCCAGCCTTGCGTGATGACCGTGTGCTGGGCGGCCTACGAGGTTTGGCGCGAGAGCTACGGCCTCGAGAACGTGAGCGTGACGGCTGGCCACAGCCTCGGCGAGATCGCCTCGCTCGCGGCCGCGGGCTCGATCCCCTGGGAGACGGCGCTGTTGCTCGTTAAAGAGCGCGGCCGCGTCATGGCCGAGGCCGCCGGCGAGCACGTCGGCATGATCGCCATCGTCGGGCTCGATGAGTCCGCTGTCGAGCGGATCCGCCAGGAGGCCTCGGAGCACGGCAACCTCTGGATCGCCAACCGCAACGCCGACGTGCAGTTCGTGCTGTCCGGCGAGATGGCGGCGGTGCAAGAGGCGGAGCGCCTCGCGATCGCCGCCCACGCGAGGCGCGCGTTGATCCTCACAATTCCGCTCGCGGCGCACACGCCGCTTATGGAGGCGGCCGCCGCCGCCTTCCGAAAGGCCGTCGACAGGCTTCCTCTCAAAGCGCCGTCGATTCCGATCCTCGCGAACGCGTCTGGCGAGGCTCTCCGTACCGCGACCGCGCTGCAGGAGGAGCTTCGCCAGCAGATGCTGCGCCAGGTGGACTGGGCGCGGACGATGGTCTCGATGCGGGCGATGAAGGTGCGCACGGTCGTGGAGCTCGGTCCGGGTCGCGTGCTCGCAAGCCTCGCGGCGAAGCACATCCCGGGCGTGGATACATGGAACGCCGAAGAGCTGTTCATCGACTTCGCGGGTCCAACCACGGCGTAAGTGGGAGACCTAGATGGCAAGACCGCGCTCGTCACGGGCGGCGGTAAAGGCATCGGACGCGCGATCAGCCAGTCACTCGCCGGGATGGGTGCGCGAGTAGTGATCAACTACAAGTCGGACAAATCGTCCGCCGAGGAGGCCGCCGCTGCACTGCCCAACGCCACGGCGCATCAGGCTGACGTGGCCGATCCCACGCAGGTCGAGTCGATGGTGAAGGCTATCGGCAAGGTCGACGTGCTCGTCAACAATGCCGGAGCGGTGCGCGACAAGCTCCTCATCCAGATGTCGCCGCCGGACTGGGAGGACCTGATTCGGACCGACCTGCTCTCAGCCTTCGCCACGACGAAGGCTGCCATCATGTCGGGAATGATGCGCGCGCGCTGGGGCCGCATCGTGAACATCTCGTCCATCGTCGGCCTTACCGGCAACGCCGGGCAGTCGAACTACGCGGCGGCCAAGGCCGGGTTGATCGGCTTCACGAAATCGATCGCGCGCGAGTACGGATCGCGCAATATCACGTGCAATGCCGTCGCCCCAGGCTACGTCCGTACGGAGCTGACCAAGGGTTCCCTGACTGACGAGATGGTGGGTGAGCTGGTCAAGCTGACGCCGATCAAGCGCGAGGGCACGGCGGAGGAGGTCGCCTCGGCGGTCGCATTCCTCTGTTCCGAGCGCGCCGGT
>VBDS01000057.1 GCA_005889085.1 Chloroflexota bacterium
TCGGGTCAGCCGCGCGACGTAGGACGCATAGGGCAGCCCGAGGGCCAGCGCAGGCACTTCGACCTGCGTCAGCGGGTTGGTAAACCCGGGACTGTAGAACACGGTGCCCTGAGTCCAGATGAAGAAGTAGTGGCCGAAGACCAAGAGCCCGAAAATCGCCAGCACAAAGCTAGGGATGCTGTAGCCGACCACGGCCGTGCTCGAGGCGACGTAGTCGACCCACGTGTTCTGCCTGAGCGCCGCGATGACGCCGAGGAGAAGGCCAAGGCCGATCGTCACGAGCAGGGCGAAGAAGCCAACCGTCGCGCTGACCGACGTCTCCCGGATGAGCAGCGGAGTGATCTTGACGCCTCGGTTGACGAGCGACTCGCCCAGGTCGCCGTGAACCACGTTCTGGACCCAGTTCACGTACTGCTGCTGCAGTGGCAGGTCGAGGCCGTAATGGTGCAGCTCGGCGGCCAGCGTCTGCGGGCTCTGGCGGGTCTCGTTCAGGAACGCGTTGCCCGGGATCTGGTGGAGGAGAAGGAAGACGATGGAGGACACCAGCACGGTCGTGATCGCGATCAGGATCAGCCGTTGCCCGATGTAGAGGAGGGTTCCTCTCATCCCGATTTCTCCTGTGGGCGCCCTGCGCGCGCCCCGCGCACTCCCTTATCCCGTTGACGAAGGGGGTCCGTCGTGGCGACGGACCCCCCTAATTGTGTCTGTATCTGATGGCCTAGTGCTGGAGGATCTTGAGGTCGAACCAGTAGTTGTCGTAGAGAGGACTGCCGCCGACGCCCTTGACGTAGGGGTGCGACAGGTACTGCTGGACGCCGTACACGAGGTTGCCGGTGACTGTGTTGTCGACCAGGATCTTGTTCATCTGCTTGTAGGTGTCGACTGATTGAGACAGCGGCTTGGTGTTGGCCTGCATGGCCAGCTGGTCCAGCTGCGGGTTCGAGTAGCACGCCCCGCCTGAACCTGCATCGGTCACGAACAGGAAGTCGAACCAGTCCTGGGGGTTGTCATAGTCCGCGCCCCAGCTGTGCCGGAAGATCGGGAACGTGCACTTGGTTCGAGAGTGGAAGAACGAGGCTGTGTCCTGCGAGGCGCACTGCATTGTGACGCCCAGGTTCTCCTTCCACTGCGACGCCAGGTTGTCGCATACCGCCTTGTTGAAGGCGCTCGTGTTGTAGGTGTAGACGAGGTTCTTGACCTTGCTGCCGTCTGGGTCCCACTGCTTGTAAAGCGATTGCGCTTTTGCCTTGTCGAAAACGGCCCAGGGGTCGGTGTTGTCGCCCAGGTAACCCTTGAGGCCCTTCGTGATCACGCCTCCGGTTGCTTTCTGGCAAGTGGTCCCCTTCGAGCACGCGATGTCGAGTAGCTGGTCGCGGTCGACCGCCAGGCTGAACGCTTCGCGGCCGAGCTTGCCGGCGTCACCGCCGAACGGGCTCGCGAAGGTGCAGTTTTTCGACGGCTTGCCTGGACCTTCGCACATGTTGAAGCCGATCCATGTGGTGCGGGCTGAAGGCTGGAGCTGCAGCTGCGTCTTCAGCTGCGCGTCGGAGTTGTAGCGGATGACGTCTTCGGGGGTGAGGCTCTGGTTGGCGTTGCCGATCAGCGTGTAGCCGCCCGATTCGTACTTGGTCAGCTGCGCCTTCTGGTCGGCGATGATCTCGATGTGGACCTTGGTGATGGCGCCGGTCGAGCCGCCCCACCAGTTCGGAACGGGTGCGAAGTCGGTTGATTGCTTGGGCGTGCGAGCCGTCATCTTGAACGGCCCGGTCCCGATCGCGGTCGCGGGATCGCTGGCCCAGTTCTGGTCATCTTCCTTTCCGGCAGCCTTGATGACCTTCTGGTCGACCACCCAGGCCGTCCAGAGTGCAACTTCGGTGTACCAGTAGCCGGCCTGTGAGCTGAGAGTGGCCGAGAAGCTGTAGTCGTCGATCTTCTTGAGGCCGGTCATATCGTGGGCCTTGCCGTTCGACACGTCGTCGTAGCCCGCGACTGGCTGGAAGACGGTCGCGTAGTCGCCCTGCATGCGAGCGGCCCGGTTCCAGCTGAAGATGAAGTCGTCAGCCTTGACCGGATCGCCGTTCGAGAACTTGACGTTGTTCCTCATCTTGAAGGTGTAGGTCAGGCCGTCCGACGAGATGGTGGGAGGCCCGGATGCGATGTCGGGGACCTCGTTCAGCTGGTCGTCGAACTTGTACAGGCCTGAGTAGACGTTGCGGAAGACATCGATGTCCTGCCCGGCCGACATGTGGCCCGGGTCAAGGTCCGCAAACTCGCTGACCATCGGGAAGCTGACCGTCTGGTCAGAAGCGAGGTTCTCCGACTGTCCCCCTCCGCCTCCTCCACACGCTGCAGCCACCGAGACTGCTCCCAACGCCACGGCGAGGGAACGGAACAATGCGATTCGCGTCATGCCACCTCCTACAAAACACGGCTTGAGGAGGGCGCACTTATAGGCATTCGACCCTCCCCGAAATCCATCGCCCTCTTCCCGGCAAACCGGGGCGAGAGTGCGCCGGCGACGGATCTTTGCCACCTTCCGATGGCCCCGCTACTCCATGTTCATATTTGAACTTTGCTTCACCGAAGTCAAGTTGCGGCGACAAATAGGGCCGGGCGGTGCTTGAATTGAGATCACGATGAGGCGGACGGCGGTTTTCCTGTCGGCCGGCCTGGTGGGGGTCGTGGCGCTGCTCTCCGGCCTGGCGCTCGACTCGTACCTCCACGCCCGGGACCCGAACCTGGCCCATCGCGAGGGCCTTTTCACGCTCAGCAACCCCGGCCACGTCCTGCTCGGGATCGGGATCGGACTGGTCGTGGTCGGCGTGGTCGGCGCGGCCTACACCACCCTGCCGTTCGGGGTCTGGATGCGCCGAGGGATGCTGGCCGGCGCGCTGGCCCTGATCGTGGTCTCAGGCGATGTCGCCGGCTGGGCGGCCTCGGTCCAGTTCTCGAGCTCGTCCAGCTCCGCAAATGGACACGATCACACCGCCGCGGCGCCGGCCCGCCAGCCGACCGCTGCCGAGCTGGCGGCGGCGGCCCAGCTCGTCGCCGACACGAAGGCGGCCGTCGCGAGGTATGTGAACCTCAAAGTTGCCATCGCAGCGGGGTACCAGCCCCTCGAGCCGACGGACTTTCAGATCGTGCACTACGTGAACACGAGCTACATGACCGACACCGACATCCTCCGGCCGGACCACGTCCAGTCGCTCATCTACTTCAACGCAAAGCAGGGGCCGGTGCTGATCGGCGCCATGTACATCATGCCGAGGCGTGGCATGCCAGGCCCGGAGGTCGGAGGGCCGCTCACCGTGTGGCATCAGCATTCCAACCTTTGCTTCGACAACACGACGGGCATGGCGGTTGCATTCGCGCACTCGGGTTTCTTCGACAACGGGGACAAGAGCGGATCGTGTCCGCGCGGGAGCACCAACAAGACGACGCCTCAGATGTTGCACGTCTGGCTGATCGACAACCCCGGCGGACCGTTCGCGTCGGACATGGAGCCTCAGGTCCTCGGCACGACCGCCGCCGTCAGCTAGTGCTTGCCGATTCGGATTCCGGTCCAGTCGTAGTCGTAGAGCGCGTTGCCGCCTGCGCCCCTGACATATGGATGGACGAGGTACTGCTGCGTTCCGTAGAGCAGCCCGCCGAAGACTGAGTCGTTGACGAGCATGAATCCCGCGACGCGATAATCGCTCGCCGCCGCGCTCGCGGTCTTCGCGTCAGCTCCAGCCACCACCTTGTCGAGGTTGGGATTCGAGTAGCAAGACCCGGACGAGCTGGCGCCGGTGACGAAGAGGTAATCGAACCAATCCTGCGGGTGGTCGTAGTCGGCGGTCCAGCTCTGGCGGAACATCGGATACGCGCACGCGCCATTGCGCTGGTCGAAGAACGTCTTGCGGTCCATCTCGACGCAGCCGACTGTGACGCCGAGGTTCTTCTTCCACTGCGCGGCAAGGTTGTCGCACACAGCCTTGTTGAACCCGTTGGTGTCATAGGTGTAAGCGAGGCCCTTGACCTTCGAGCCGTCCGGATCCCAGGCCTGGTACTCGGCCTTGGCGGCTGCCGCATTGAACTTCACGTTGTTGTCGGCGCCGTCGCCCAAGTACCCGTGCAAGCCTTTGCTGATCACGCCGCCGGTCGCCTCGATGCATGTCGTCTGCTGGTTGCACACCGCGCCGACCAGGGCCTTGCGATCGATCGCCTGGCTGAAGGCATGGCGTCCGGGACGCCCTGCATCGATGCCCGCGAAGGGGCCTGACCTCAAGTTGAAGCCGACCCAGAAAGTGGTCCCTAGAGGGACGAGGATCAGCTGGCCCTTCACCTTTGCATCTGACGTGTAGCGCGTCGCGGCCGCCGGCGCGAGCGCTTGCCGGCCGTACCCGATCAGGCTGAAGACGCCCGACTCGTATTGGGTGACCTGGGCCGAAGGATCGGCCATGACCTCGACGTGGACGCGCGTCAGCGCCCCCGTCTTGCCGCCATACCAGCCCGTGACCGGCTCGAAGTCCATCGACTGGCCCGGGGTGCGGGCGGTCATTCGAAACGGACCGCTTCCGACAAGCGTGTCGGGCTTGTTGAACCACGCGTTCTCGCCGGCGGACGTGATGACCTTCTGGTCGACCAGCCAGAACGGCCACAAGCCGACCTCGGTGGTGAAGTAGCCCGCGCGCTTGACCAGCGTGACCGTCAACGTGTAGTCGTCGAGCTTGCTGACGCCGCTCAACTGTCCCGTCTTGCCGGACGCTACGTCCGGGTAGCCCGAGATGACGCCGAACAAGCCCGAGAAGTCCCCCTGCTTCGCGGCGGCTCGGTTCCAGCTGTAGATGAAGTCGTCGGCTGTGATCGGGTCTCCGTTGGAGAAGCGCCCGTCGTGACGGAGGGCGAACGTGTACGTGAGCCCGTCGGCTGACACTGTGGGCTGGCCGACCGCGAGGTCGGGCACCTCACGCAGCTGCTGGTCGAACCTGTACAGCCCCGAAAAGACGTTGCGCAGGATGTCGACGTCGGCCGGGGTGGAGATCAACGCCGGGTCGAAGTCGGCGGCGTCCTGGGCGATCGGAAAGCTGAGCGTCTGATCGGCGGCCAACGGTTCCGGAGCCGGCGTGGCGCTGCTGGGCCTGCCCACGATGAGGACCAGCAGCAGCGCAATCAAGCCGATCGCCACCCCGGCGCTGGCAGGCAGGTACCGACGAACCCGAAAGCGGGGAGATGGGGGTGGGACCGGGGGCTCAGACACTGAGGATCACCCTCAGCGCTGGCCCGACCGGGTGTGCTTGCGTGCGCACCCGGGGAAGGCTACAGCCGCGCGGCCTCTGCTGGTAGTGGCGTTGAATCGCAAGTTGGACCCGCCACGAGCCGGGAATTGGGGACAATCGTTTCGAGCCGGCGCCGGCGTAGCTCAGCTTGGTTAGAGCAGCGGTCTTTTAAACCGAGGGTCCGGGGTTCGAATCCCCGCGCCGGCACCAACCGCGTGTCCGATTACGCGTCGTTGTATCCAACGATGCGCATGGAGCGCTCGAATTCCGCCTCGGTGTATCCAACGGCGCTTGTCGAGCGGGTTCTTTCCGGCCCTCCGCGCCAGCCGCCTCGATCCCGTCGCCCGCCCTCCGTTACGAGTAGGGCCGACCAGTGACAGAGGAAGCTGCGTTGAAGTTGTT
>VBDS01000058.1 GCA_005889085.1 Chloroflexota bacterium
AGCGCCGCTTGCGCGTTGACGTTCTCTTCGCGGCCGGTGCTGAGGTTGTCGAGCACAGCGACCTCGTGGCCTGCGGCGAGGTAGGCATCGGCCACGTGCGACCCGATGAAACCGGCGCCGCCGGTGACGAGAATCTTCATCGAGGGTGACTGTACTGGAAGCTGAAGTCGTGAAGGCGGTGCCGGCAGACGTGCCTCCTGCGTTCGTCCGCAAGGTCCTGGCCCGCGCGTCAGCCTTGCCGGAGGTCGCTGCTCGTATGCCCGAGGGCAGACCAACGCTCGCGGTGCGGATCACAAGCGACGAGGAGATGCGCGCCCTCAATCGGACCTACGCCGCGGATGATCACGCGACCGACGTGCTTTCTTTCGCCGGGTCAGGTGAGCACGTCGGCGACATCGCGATCTCGTGGCCGGCGGTGATTCGCCAGGCTGGGCAGTTCGGACACGACGAACGGGCCGAGGTTGCGCTGCTGTCGGTGCACGGCCTGCTCCACCTGCTCGGCTGGGACCACGCCACCGCGAGCGAGCGGAAGGAGATGAACCGGCTCACTCTTGAGGCGCTTAGGGCGTCTCGGATCAAGCTTGCCCTGCGGCGGCTTTAGACTCGATACACGGTCTGCGGCGCTCGCCGCGGGCCTTGCCGTGTCTGCATGCAAGAAGAAAAGAAGGAAGAGCGGCTGATCGTCGGGCTCGGCAACCCCGAGTCGGAGTTCGCCGACACGCGCCACAACCTGGGCTTCACGTGCGTGCGCGAGCTTGCCCGCCGGCTTGGCGCGCCGATCAACAAGAAGCGCTGGCGCTCGCTCGCCGGCCGCGCGGAGTCACATGGTGTGTGGTTCGTGCTGCCCCAGACCTACATGAACCTCTCCGGGCAGGCGGTCGCGAAGGCGCTGAAGGACACCGGACTCACGCCGGCGCAGACGTGGGTCGTCTACGACGAGCTGGACCTTCCGCTGTGCAGGATGCGCATCCGGCGTGGCGGCTCGGGCGCGGGGCACAACGGAGTCTTGTCGATCATCGAGTCTCTCGGCACCGACGACTTCGTCCGCTTCCGCGTGGGCATCGGCAAGCCCGCACGCAAGGGGTCGCAGTCGGGCGTGCACTACGTGCTGGGGCGATTCAGCAAAGCGGAGGCGGAGCGAATCCCCAGCATCGTCGGCGGCGTGGCCGACGCCCTCGAGCTGGCCCTCCACGCGGGCGTCGAGCGCGCCATGGACCGCTACAACCGGCCGGGCGCCCTGGGGTGCGAGGAGCTGGCGTGAGCAAGTTGTGGGAGGGCGTCATCGCGGCAGCGCCGAGGCTCGAGGGGTGGATCGCGCGCGGTTCGTCGGAGATTCAAGTGGCGCGGCTGCCGCGCCCGGCCTGGCCGATCGTCGCCGGCGCCGTCGCCCGAGCCTGCAGCGAGCGCGGCAAGACGGTGCTCATCCTCGCGCCGGCGCCGGAGCGCTTCGCGGACGAGATGCGGCTCTGGCTCGCCGGGCAGCCCACCACCAACGTCTTTGCCGAGGTCGCCATTTCCTTCCTGGACCGGCCGCCCGCCTTCGACGAGGCGATCAACCGACGGCTCGAGGCGCTGACCGTCCTCGCTGAGACCCAGCCGGCTGTCGTCGTTTCGTCTCGCCGCGCGATCACGCGCCAGACGATCTCCCGCACTGACCTTGTCGAGAGCACCGTCGCGCTGAAGCCCGGACAGGGTCCGGACCCGGTCGTGGTTGCCGCCCGCCTGGTCGAGCTCGGTTACACCCGCGAGCCGCTGGTCGAGGAGCGAGGCCAGTTCTCCTTGCGCGGTGGAATCCTGGATGTCTTTCCGTCGGGCGCGGACGCGCCGGTGCGCGCCGAGTGGTCAGGCGAGGTCGTTGAGACACTGCGCTTGTTCGATCCCGAGAACCAACGTTCCGTGATGCCGGTCCGCGATGTGACGATCCGCACCGGCCGCGAGCTCTTGATCGGGCCGGAGCGTGGCCGGACAGCTGTCGAGCGGCTTCGCCACTCGGTGACGCTGAGCCGGCTGCGCGGCGATGTGCGCTCGGAGTGGGAGGACGACCTGACGCGCCTGGAGGCCGGTGCGGCCTTTGCCGGCGTCGAGTTCTATGCGGCCTACCTCGACCCGTCGCGGCCATCGCTGCTCGATCACCTACCCTCGGCCGCGGTGGTCGTCGATTTCGAGCCGGGGCGCCAGCTGGCCGAGGCGCGCACGCTGCTCGACGAGGCCGCGATGCTGGCCGCGGCCGAGGCAGGAGGCGGCGAGCTTCCCCCTGAGTTCATGCTGCCCACCGTCCACCGCCTCGACGAGCTCGGCGCGAGGCCGCGCCTCACCGTCACATCGGGCGAAGGTGACGGGGAAGCGATCGATCTCGGGTGGTTTGGGGGGGAGCCGCTGATCGGCCAGCCCCGCGCCCTCGCCGGGCTCGCCGCACGCAGTGAGGGCGCAGCGATCGTCTTCGCCACCGAGCAGGGCGAACGGGTTCGCGCGCTGCTCGATGAGGCCGGCGTGAAGACCCCGCCCGCCGAAGTCGACCTCGACCTGGACCTCGAGGTCAAGCCGGCGCTGCTCCACGCTGAGGTGGACATCACCGCCGGCTGCTCCCAGCCGGAGATCGGGTTCCACCTCGCCACCGACGCCGAGCTGTTCGGGAGGGTCCGGCGTCCTTCACGGGCGAGTCGCGGAAGGACGAAGGCGGGGGACATGACCCGCGAGTTCACGCTCGACTTCGAACCGGACGAGCTTGTCGTGCACGTCGATCACGGGATTGCGCGCTTCAAGGGCATGCGCCTCATCGAGTCGGATGGCGCGCACCGCGAGTACCTCGAGCTCGAGTATGCGGAGGGCGACCGCCTCTTCGTGCCAGTTGAAAACCTCGACCGCGTGCAGAAATATCTGGGCGGGGCGGAGGGGACTCCGGCGCTGCACCGGCTGGGCACCTCGGACTGGACGCGCGCGCGAGGGCGCGCGCGCAAGGTCGTGCAGGACGTGGCAGAGGACCTGTTGAAGATCTACTCCATGCGCGAGGCGCGTCCCGGCATCGCGTTCGCGCCCGACACCGCGTGGCAGCAAGAGCTCGAGTCCTCCTTTCCTTATGAAGAGACGCCCGACCAGGTCGCCGCGCTGGCCGAGATCAAGGCGGACATGGAGTCAGACAAGCCGATGGACCGGCTGCTGTGCGGCGACGTGGGCTTTGGCAAGACGGAGCTGGCCCTGCGGGCGGCGTTCAAGGCCGCGATGAGCGGCAAGCAGGTCGCGCTCCTTGCGCCCACCACCGTGCTCGCGCAGCAGCATTTCCACGTCTTCCGTGAGCGGCTGAAGAATTTCCCGGTCGTGGTCGAGATGCTGTCTCGATTCGTCGATGACGAGACGCAGGCGCGGACGGTGGAGGGTCTGAAGTCGGGCCACGTCGACATCGTGGTCGGCACGCATCGGCTGCTGCAGCGCGACGTCCGTTTCAAGCGGTTGGGACTTCTGGTCATCGACGAGGAGCACCGCTTCGGCGTGATGCAGAAAGAGCGCTTGAAGAAGTTGCGGACCCAGCTCGACGTGCTTTCGCTTTCGGCGACGCCGATCCCACGCACGCTGCACATGGCCGTCGGCGGAATCCGCGACATGAGCGTGATCCAGACCCCGCCCGAAGAGCGCCAGCCGATCAAGACCTATGTGACGGCCGAGGATGACGAGCTCATCGCCGAGGCGATCGGCCGCGAGCTGCAGCGCAAGGGCCAGGTCTATTTCGTGCACAACCGCGTGCGTACGATCCAGAAGGCGGCCGAGCGGGTCCGTGGATTGCTTCCCGAGGCGCGCGTGGCGATCGGTCACGGCCAGATGTCGGAGGACGAGCTGGCGTCGGTGATGGTCGACTTCGAATCCGGGGAGTACGACGTCCTCGTCTGCACGACGATCATCGAGTCGGGCCTCGACATCCCAAACGTGAACACGATTCTGGTCGAGCGCTCGGACCGTTTTGGCCTGGCCCAGCTGTATCAGCTGCGCGGTCGCGTCGGCCGTTCGGGCCGCCGTGCCTACGCCTATTTCCTTTATGACCCGAGGCGCTCGCTCACAGAACAGGCGGACAAGCGACTGGACGTAATCTCAGGCCTTCACGAGCTCGGCCAGGGGTTCAAGATCGCGCTGCGCGACCTCGAGATCCGCGGCGCGGGCAACCTGCTTGGCACCGAGCAGCACGGCGCGATCACGTCCGTCGGTTTCGAGATGTACCTCCAGATGCTGCAGAGCGCGGTCGCGAAGCTGCGCGGCGGAGCTGATGAAACGGCTGTCTCGGATGTGCTGTCCACAGAGGAGATGAACCTCGACCTGCCCCTCGACCACTTCATCCCTCGCTCCTACATCCGGGACGAGAAGCTGCGGCTCGGCGCGTACCGTCAGCTGGCGAACGCGGAGGACGAGGAAGAGCTCGATTCGATGCTGCGCTCGCTCAGGGATCGCTACGGCAACCCACCGGAGCAGCTCGACAACCTCGCGTACTCGCTGCGCGTGAAGCTGCGAGGGCAGCGCATGGGCCTGCGCGGCGTCATCGCCGAGGGACACGACATCCTGGTCCGCGTCGACCCGCAGCGCCTGCTCGACGTCGAAGAGCTTTCCCGGCGCATGCCCGGGCGCATCGCGGTGGGCCCGAACCGGATCAAGATGCGCCGCCAGGGCGAGGGCTGGCAGGCGGACCTTTTGAGCCTGCTCGACGAGATGGCGCGGCTGTACGAGTCGGCTCAACCGGCGGCCGTGCCGTCGCCTTCATAGAATCACTCATCGTGGAGAAGCCTTACTCGGAAGGTATCGCCGCCATCTTCGAGGTCGTGCACCGGCTTCGTGCGCCAGGCGGGTGCCCGTGGGACCGCGAGCAGACGCACGAATCGCTGCGCCCATACCTCCTCGAGGAGACGTATGAGCTGCTCGAGGCGATCGACGCGGGCGACGACGACAAGATGATGGAAGAGCTTGGCGACCTGCTCCTCCAGGTGGCGATGCACGCGGAGATCGCGGCCGAGGAAGGGCGCTTCGATGCGTCTCAGGTTTCCGAGGCGGTGGCCGCAAAGATGGTCAAGCGCCACCCGCACGTTTTCGGAGACGTGTCCGTCGCGAACGCGGACGAGGTCCTGCGTAACTGGGAGCACCAGAAGATCCACGAGTCGCGCGAGGCCGGCAGCGACCAGTCGGTCGTCGACCGCGTGCCGGCTTCTCTGCCCGCGCTCGCGTGGGCGCTCGGGCTCCAGAAGCGCGCGGCGCGCGTGGGGTTCGAGTTCAGCTCGCCGGCCGCGGCAGCCGAGTCGGTGGCGGAGGAGGCGAAGGAGCTGGCCGAGGTCACCGACCGCGAGCGAGCATTCGATGAGCTCGGCGACATGCTGTTCGCGATCGTTTCGCTGGCCCGTTCGATGAAGCTGAACCCTGAGGACGCGCTGCGCGTCGCGGGGCAGAGGTTTCGCCAGCGCTTCGCGGCGGCCGAGGCGTCGCTGCGCAGCGAGGGCAAGACCTTCACCGACGTCGACCAGGAAGAGCTCTTGCGGCGGTGGGAGGAAGCGCGGTAGCGGCGCCCGCGGATTACGTGCTTCCTGCGCAGAAGGGTCTATTGGTGGCGCTCGCAAAGGCGCGTTTTACGCAAAGCGTGCGGAACCCTTTGATATAGTCGGCTTCCCGTTCGACTTTCCAGAAAACGTCGCAGCATGAGACAGAACAGAGCA
>VBDS01000080.1 GCA_005889085.1 Chloroflexota bacterium
CAAGTACATCTTTTTGCAGTACGTCGACGAGTCCAAGGCACCGAGACCGGGCTCACCCGAGCTGATGCAGGTGATCGATGCCTTCGCGAAATACCTCGACGAGGTCCAGTCGGCAGGCGTTTTCCACGACGGCGACCCCTGCCAGCCGTCGGCGGCTACCTTCAGCGTGACCAGCCACGGCGGCCAAGCCAAGACGGCGGACGGGCCGATGCACGCCCAGTCGCCGTGGCTGAACGGCTACTTCGTCCTGGACTGCAAGGACCGCGCCGAGGCTGAGAGGTGGGCCGGCAAGAACCCTGCCGCGCAGTTCGGTGGCACGGTCGAGGTTCACCCGATCCTGAAGCTGTCGTAGCTCCACCGACGATTCGCGCGACCATAGGGAGATGGAATTCGACCGCTACACCATCTCCCTACTTCTGCTCCGGCCCGAAGCACCTCGGCTGAGTGAGGACGAGGAGGCGGCGCTCCAGGACGCCCACATGTCGCACCTGGCCGACCTCCACGAGGCCGGCCATCTGCTGGCCGCCGGTCCGGTGCTTGGGCCGCCCGATCGTGAACTCCGCGGTTTCTCGATCCTCTCCGTCGACCCTGAGCGAGCGCTGGAACTGAAGGACGAAGACCCCGCGGTCAAGGCGGGCAAGTACCGCGTCGAGGCATTTCAGTGGCTGCTCCCGGCCGGATTGGTCCATTTCACGGCTGGGCATCTCCCGCGGTCCATGGCGGAGGCGCAGCGAGGCTGACCTCAGCTTCCACGATGCCTGATTAGGCTTTACACTCCTCGGCCATGACGAGTGTTGGCGACAGCTTTGCATGGCCGTTCCAGGATCCCGGGTGGTTCGGAAAGATGATCGTTCAGGGCCTCATCACCATCATCCCCATCGTCGGCTGGATCGCGACCGCCGGCTGGCTGATCATGACGATCGACAACTACCGCGCCGGGCGCCGCGAGCTGCCGCCGGCCGGCTTCCACCTCGGACGGGGCGTCGCCCTCTTTGTCGTCTACCTGATCTACATCATCGTGTTCGCGATTCCGGGTGGCATCCTGACCGGGGCGGCCAGCTCCAACAACAACGGCGGAGCCGCCGCGCTCGGGGAGCTCATCAACTTCTTGCTCAGCCTTCTGCTGGCGTTCCTCGCCCCCTCGATCATCCTGCACACATACCGGGCCGGGTTCAGCGGCGGCTTCGACCTGGGTGGGATATGGCAGATGGCGACCAGCAACATCGGCACCACCGTGATCGCAGCGATCTTGATCTGGGTGGCAAGCCTCATCGGAGGGCTCGGTGTGATCGTCTGCTGCGTCGGCCTGCTGTTCACGATTCCCTACAGCGTGGCAATCCAGGCCGGAATCGTGACCTGGTACGAGCGGCCCAACGCCGGTCCGGCGCCAAGCCCGACGCAGCCCGCGTAAAGCAGAAGGAGCGGAGCTAGCGCTCCGCCCCTCCATGCACCCCTGTATCGCGGGCCGCTGATTACCAGGTCATGTTGGTCAGCTGCTCTCTGCAGTAGTTGACTGGCCGGAGACGCAAGCTGCAAAAGCTCTGTGCTCGGCCTTGTCTTCGGTTTGCTCGGCGCTCTTCGCGGTCTTGGCGGCTGCCTTGTCGCTCTTGTTCGCCGGGGCAGCAGTCTTTTCCGAAGAGTCCTCGGTCGCGTCGGAAGCCTTGCAGGCCGTGGTCGGGTTCGACTCGGCCGCCTGCTCGTTGTCCTGACTCTCGGTCGACGCGATAGCGCTCACGCATGCGCCATGCACGCCCCCAGCGCCGTGGGGACACGTGATCCGTGCGGCGGACGAGACGGCATCCCCGTGCGAGTCCGGGTCCGAGGTGCCCACGGTCCGCTCCATGGCCACGGCGCCGGCCGTGCCCAGGGCGAGCGCCGCGGCTGCCCCGAGAATCGCGAATCGCAACTTGAACATGAATCCCTCCTGAATCGCTTGGATGACGACGACCCCGTCCCCTCGATGGAAAGCTCTAACGCCGAGGCAATGGCGACTAACCAAACTCGGCGCCGGAGCTCAGTTGCAGGAATTTTGGCGTTGCGCCGTTATCCCTCTTAACGTCGCAGTAACCCCGGAGGAAACATGACAGCACTACGTCCCAGAAAAGTCGTCGCAACGTTGTTGAAACTGACCCGCAGAGGGCGACGGTCGACGTCGTTTCTCACCGGTCCCGGCTGCACGTGCGAGAGCTGCGTGCAGGCCTGGGACCGGCATCACCCCCACGCGGCGGTCTCGCCCAGGCGCGAAGCTCGCCGCCTGCGCCTCGGCCTGTACTGACCGCCTCATCTCGCGCGGTGAAAGGCTAGGTCAGCACCGTCAGGTTGCTGAGTGACGTCACGACGAGGCAGATCGTCACCGCCTGAACACCGACCAACGCCGCGCGAAAGGTGATTCGCGACAGACGATGGTCGGTGCGCACCATGCCGGCAGCGGCTATCAGCGCAGCGGCGGCCGACGCGACGACGAGCACCTTGAAGCCCCAGAACAGCGCAACCCCGCCGACCTCGAGGAGTCGCGCGCTCACCGGCATCGCCTCAATGGCGCCCCGGGCGCGATCGATCGCTGTCGTGAGCGTGTCGGTCGCCTGACTCCCTAGCAGCAGGCCACTCCACAGCAAGGCCTGCCGGATCTCCACTTCCGTAAAACGCGCCGACCCGCTTAGCTATTTCTGTTGCGTTTCGCCATTTTTTGCGCCCACCGCGTGGAGCGACGCGACCCACAGCACGATGACACCCGCGAGCGCCGAGTCGGCCCAGATCTGCAAGAGCAGGGGAGAGCCAAGGCCTGCCGCCATGGCGTTCGTCAATGCGAGGTAGGAGGGCCCCATCAGCACCCAGCTCGCCGCGACGGCCACCACGACCGGCCGGGAGCGCGTTCGAATGCCGAAATGGAGGAGAGCAAGCATCGGCAGCAGCAGGAGCACGAGCTGGCCCGCGTAGGTCAGCGTGAACAGAAGAGGCGTCGCCGCGACGCCCGTCGCGACCTCCAACACGCGGCCCTCGCGGTCCAGGCGCGGCGCTCCGAGACGCCACGCCGTGAGGAGGACGACCGCCAGGCCGAAGGCGCCGCTCAGGCCAAGCACGAGCCAACCGCCCCCTCCCCCCGAGTTGTACAGGGTTTCCGGATGCAACAACCGATTGAACGTTCCGAATGGGGCGACGTTCAGCACCTCGTGGGATCCCTGCACCTGGGATGGTGCAACCCGGAAGAGGAATTCAGGTAGGAACTGCGGAACGGCAACCAGCCACAGCACCGCCCACGTGACAACTGCCGCCGCGGCCAGGCCGAACCTCCGGCCCCACAAGCTGAGCAGCAAAAGAGGCGCCTGAATCAACTTGATCGCAAGCCCAACCCCAATAGCAGCGCCGCCCCACCATCGATCGCCGTGCAACCAGGCGGTCAACATGATCGCGATCAAAATCAGGACCACAACCTGAGAGTTGCGGTTCTGGATCACGGTCAGCGTTGGCGGAAAGCTGATCGTGACAAGGACTGCGAGCAGCGCGAACTGCGCGTCGCGTACCCGAAGGGCGCGCAAAACGAGCCAGATGGCAGCGAATAGAAGAACGTTCGCGACGACGAGCGCGATTCCTGCGACGAGCCTCGGATCGAACCGAACCAGTGGCTGCGCGACCCAATAGGCAAACGGGGGATAGAACAAAAGGTAGTGGGGATAGCCATCACACAAGGCCGCAGTCATGCCGCATTGATAGGGGTCGCCACCGTGCAGGATGACTCGGCCGCCCGCGAGGTACTCACGGACGAAGTCCGTCGCCTCGTCCGACACGAGCGGCTTGACGAACCCGTACCAGAGATAGGCCAGCCCGATCGGCACACCTGCGAGGCTGAGGAGCACCCAGCGGAACCGCCTGCCGGCGAGCGCCTGCCCCCAGGGCTTGTCGTCTGACCCGGCTGCAACAGCTGCCGACGATGCGGCCACGGGCGAAAATCTAATCTGCCGAGACCGCTTTTCCGCCTTCTTACGGCGCTCCGCGGCGGCCGGGACCCGTGCCAACGGGTCAACTCGGCCCGCCTGGCGTTCCTAAGTTGGAGGTGCCGACTAGATGGACACTGGAACACTCGTAACGATCCTTGTGGTCGCCCTGGTGGTCGTCGTCCTGCTTTTCCTCTTCCGGGCGGCAGGCGTAGGTCGCCCGCGGCCGAAGCTGCGCCCGCTGGCGCCCGAGTCGCGCGACCGTTACATCAGTGACTGGGACGAGATCGAGACCAAGTTCGTTGACGCTCCTGAGCAGGCGGTTCGCGAGGCAGAGGCGCTGGTCATGTCAGTGCTGCGCGAGCGCGGCCACCCGCTGACCGAGCGCGACCTGCCGCGGGAAGTCCAGAACGCACACAGGCTCGGCTATTCGTCGAAGGACAAGACCGAGGGCATGCGCCAGGCGATCCTTCACTACCGCGGGGTCATGGAGCGGATGGTCGGTCCCGAGGACCCGGTTCGCCGGGAGCAGCGCCGCCGGGAGATGGCTTCCTAACCAGAACAAGTACTCCAGGCGTGGGTGGCGCTGGAGGGGGTTCCGCGGGGGGAGGCCTGCCTTCCCCGCGCCTCTTAGAGACCCGCGGCGGTGAGGTGCGGCCAGGCGTCGTTGACGCCTGACAGACGCGAGGTGATCTCGGATGCGCCGGCGATGCTGTAGATGTATGTGACGCCGGTCGGCGTCGGCTGGCCGCCCAGGCACGTCGAACACTGCCGCTCGCCGATGTACCAGACGAGATCGTTGGTCAGGAACCTGACCCCCGACCGGCCCGGCGGCGTCGTGTTCGACTGGCTGTTGGCCTGCACGCTGTAGAAGGCGATGCCGCCGACACCGCTCGTCGTCGCGAAGGTGTATGCGATCCAGCGGCCGTCGGGTGAGGCTTTCGGCCGCACCCACGGGAGCGACGTCATCGAAGACAGGCCCGCACTCGCGTCCCAGCGGTGAATGTTGCCCGCATTGTCACGGAAGAACAGCCGGCTCGGCACGCTGGCCCAAACAGCCATCGTCATGCCCGACGTCGAATAGACCATCGACCCGTCGCTGGCGCGCCGGATCTGATCAGGTGAGGCTTCGCCCGTCCCGCCGACATGAAATGTCTGGAAGAGCGCGATGTACAGGCCGTCCGGCGAAAAGCTCAGGAAGCTGTCGTCCTGGTTGGGGCTGACGCCGCGTCCGGGCACGGCGGGCAACGTCGCGAGGACTCGGTTGCCGGACGGCCCGGCCAGCCGCCAATTGTTCCCGTCGAGATAAGTCACGGATCGTCCGTCAGGGCTGATTGCATACTGTCCCGAACCGAACCCGGGCGCATACGTCGACACAAGGGTGGTCGGGCCGCCCGCGAGCGGTGCGACGACGATCTGGTTGTCCTGGGTCTCATAAGCAACTGCCGAGGCGCTCACAAACTGCGGCGCGAGCGCCGTCGAGTCGATCGTGCACAGATTCTTGGCGTTGGCCGGGTCCTGGATGTCGCGCACGACGATCGTCGGATCGCCGACTACGGTGCCGATGACGAGGTTGTCACCCGCGGGCACCGCCGTGGGGCAGTGCACCAGCGAT
>VBDS01000081.1 GCA_005889085.1 Chloroflexota bacterium
GAGCGTCTTGCGAAACATGAGACCAAGGCCGCGGCCGAACATCGTCCGCGGAGTCTCGAGCTCCTCCGCCAACACCTGACCAGTCCGTTCGTGCACCGCACGGCGTCCCTGCATAGCGATCCGATAGGTTAGAGCCCCAAGCCATGGATTTCGACAGCGATGGCGTTCGACTCCACTACGAGGTCAATGGCCCCGAGCAAGGAACACCGATCATCGCGGTCCACGGCTTCGCCTCCGACTACCGTCTCAACTGGGCCGGCACGCGCTGGCAAGAAACCCTCACCCAGGCGGGGTTCAGAGTGGTCGGGCTCGACTGCCGTGGCCACGGCCACAGCGACAAGCCCCACGACACCGCCGCCTATGCGATCGAGCTGATGGCCGGCGACGTGGTGCGACTGCTCGATCACCTCGGCATCGCGACGGCGGCCTGCATCGGCTACTCGATGGGCGCGCGAATAGGAATGCAGGTCGTGCTGGATCGACCGGATCGAATTTCACGGGCGGTGCTCGGTGGGATCGGAGCCGCGGGCGCGATCGACAGCTCAGACGCGATCGCGCACGCCTTCCTCGAGGGCGGAGAGACCGACGACCCGGTGGCCGAGACCTTCTACCGCTTTGCTTCTGCGCGGCCGATCAACGACCTGCGCGCGCTGGCGGCGTGCATCCAGGGTTTGCGGCCCGTCGCCGATCCAGCTCGGCTGGCGGCCATCCGGACCCCGATCCTGATCGTGGTCGGAGACCGCGACGAGATCGCGCGCGGCGCGCCTGAGCTGGTCGAGCTGATCCCGTCAGCGCGCCTCGTCACCGTTCCCGGCCGCGACCACCTGAGCCTGGTGCCGGCGCGCGAGTTCAAACAGGCCGCGCTTGACTTCCTGACCGCCGAGTCCTGACTGCGCCTGTCAGGCCCGGTGGTGGTACCGGATGCGGCGCTTGCCCCGCTGCATGACCGTTCCCGCCGGCACGATCGAGATGGTTCCGTCAGGTTCGAGAACAGCGAGCTGGACTTCCTTTGCCTCGGCGATGCCGTGCTCTCGAATGGCCATCTCGACCTCCTCCTGATCGACTCCTTCGCGCCGCATCACATCGGTCAGGTATTTGCCATCGCGCATCACCACCGCCGGCGCCGGCGTGAAGATGCGATGAAAACGTGGCAGGTTGTCCAGCTTGCCAACCAGAAAGTTCAAGCCCACCAGCGCGGCGATCAGGATGAAGCCGCCACCCAGTGACGTGTCCGGCCCGGTGATCGCCGGCTGCAGAGCGTTGGCGACCAGGAGGATGAACACGAGGTCGTACAGCGTGAACTGGCCGACCTCGCGCTTGCCGAAAAGACGTAGCGCGATGAGCAGCCCCGCGTAGATCAGGACCGACCGGAGGACAAGCTCCCACGGCGGGATGCTCGGCAGGAAGGCGACTAAAGCCGCGGTCTTACCTCGGCTGCATCAGGATCAGCACGGCGGGGCCGAGCAGGACGATCCACAGGGTCGGGAAGATGCAGCCGACCATCGGGAGCATCATCTTCAACGTCGCCTGTGCGCCTCGTTCCTGGGCCCGCTGGCGGCGCTTGCGCCGCATCTCGTCCGCCTGGATCCGCAAGATCTTTCCGATCCCGGTGCCGAACTGCTCCGACTGGATGACCGCCTGCATGAAGTTGTGCAAGTCCTCCACGCCGCTGTTGCGCCCCATCTCGTCCAGCGCCTCGAGGCGCGGACGGCCGAGGCTCACCTCGCGGAGAGCCTTGCTGAGCAGGTCGGAGAGGGCGTTCCGGTATTTGTCGGTCACCCTTGCGAGCGAGGCGTCGAAACCGAGCCCGGCGTCGACGCAGATGACGAGCAGGTCGAGCGCGTCGGGCAGGCCCTTCTGGATCTCCGCGCGGCGGCCGTCGACCTTCTGCTTCAGCCATAGCACAGGGAAGTAGAAGCCGAGGATTGCGCCTAGCGCGGCCGAGATGACCAGGTACAGGACGCTGCCGAGGAGCAGTCCCACAAGAAACCCCACAGCTGCGAGGATCGCCGCCGAGACGAGCCGGACCGCGGCAAAGTCCTCCGGCGTCAGGTTGCCGGGGCGGCCAGCCAGCTCGAGCTTGTTCAACAGATCCTGTCTCGCCTTTTGGGGTGTGGAGCGCGAGAGCAGCGAGCCGAGCTTCTCGATCGCGGGTCTCAGCACACGCTCGCTGAAAGGCCGCTGCAGCTCAATCTCTTCGACGCTCAGCGGCTTCTCGCCACCGTAGACGGAGAGTCGCTGCTGGACCATGGCCGCGGTGTTCGTCGATGGGGTGCGCGCGATTCCGATGAAGATCATCAGCACTCCGATGCCGACGACCAGCGCCAGGAGCATTGTGGTTCCCATTTCTAGACCTCGATCGCCACGATGCGGCGAATGATCAGGTTGCCGATGAAGATCATGAACGCGCCGATGACGATCAGGATCCAGCCGATGATGCTGGAGAACATCGGCTGGAAGTAGGTTGGCGTCACGAAGAACATGAACGCCGCGAGCAAGATTGGCAGGGCCGTGATGATCGAGCCCGACGCACGAGCCTGCGCGGTAAGAGTCTGAATCTCGCCTTTGATTCGCACCCGTTCGCGGATCGTATAAGCGATGTTGTCCAGGATCTCGGCCAGGTTGCCACCGACCGTGCGGTGGATCGAATACGCCGTGGCCACCAGGTCGAAGTCCTGGCTCGCGATGCGCTTGGTGATGTTGCCGAGCGCCTCATCAGGCGAGCCACCGAGGTTCATCTCGCGGACGGCGCGACCGAATTCATCGCCGATGGGTGCGACCGCGTTCTTGGCCACGGTGTCGATGGCCTGGGCGAAGGAATAGCCGGCCTTGAGCGCGTTGGAGAGAAGGGTCAGCGTGTCACCCAGCTGGCCGTTGAACTTCTTGAGGCGCTGGCTGACCCGGTATTTCACGTAGAAGCCAGGAATCAGGTAGCCGAGGATGAACGTGAGCAGTCCGAGGATGTTGGCGAACCGCCAGTAAACGACCAGGGCCACCAGGAGGCCGCTGCCGACCTGGATCATGAAGAACTCGGACGGACGCAACTTCAGGTCGGCGCGCTGCAGCTGTTCGAGGACGGACGGCTTGCCCTTCTTGGCGTCGCCACGGCCCATCCTGTCGGCGGCCGGCTGGAAGAGCCGGTTGAGCGTGTCGCGCATACCCGCCGACTGGGGCAGCGCAGCGGCGCCCGCAGTCGTTACTCCGTACGCGGCAAGCCTCGCCTGAAAGTCCTCAGCACCGCCCGCGGAGCGACGCATCTGGCTGATGCCGAGGAAAAAGAGGAAGACGCCTGCGAAGGCGATCAGCCCGAAGAGCACGGGGATGGGTGGCATCAAATCCTCCTAGAGGTCAGTAGAGCTTATCCGGGGATGGTTGCTTGATAGGCGCGAACAGTTCTTCTTTCACATCCTCACCTTCAGAGCGAAAGTGCTCCATGCGCATCGGCAGGATGCCTGTGGCGGTGTGGTATCCGAGAGCCTTGCCCTCAGGGCTGACGCCGATCTGCTTGAACGTGAACAGCTCCTGGTATTGCACCTCGCCGTCCTTGATCCCGATGACCTCGGCCACGCTGACGATCCTACGCACGCCTCCTCGGAGGCGGGACTGCTGGACGATCAGGTGGATGGCCGAGCCGATCGTCTCCCTGATGGCTCGCGACGGCAGGTCCTGACCGGCCTGGAGGACCAGGGTTTCGAGACGGACCAGGCACTCTTTCGGGTTGTTGGCGTGGACCGTTGACATCGATCCATCGTGGCCGGTGTTCATGGCCTGGAGCATGTCAAGGGCCTCGCCGCCACGACACTCGCCGACGATGATGCGGTCGGGCCGCATACGGAGACAGGTCTTGACCAGCTCGCGAATCGGCACCGCGCCTTTGCCTTCGACGTTGGGCGGTCGCGATTCGAGCTGGATCCAGTGGGGCTGCTGCAGCTGGAGCTCAGCCGCATCTTCGGCCGTGATCAGACGCTCCGTCTCAGGGATGAAGGTGGAGAGGATGTTCAGGAGCGTCGTCTTACCTGAGCCGGTGCCCCCGGAGACGAGGATGTTCAGCCGCGCTCGCACGCACGAACGTAGGAACGTCATGATCTCGGGGCTGGACGACCGGAAGCGGTTGACGATGTCGGCGGGACCCCATTTCTCTTTGGCGAACTTTCGGATCGTCAGCGCTGGGCCTTTGAGCGCGATCGGCGGAATCACCACGTTGACACGCGAGCCATCTTTCAGGCGGGCGTCACAGATCGGGGTCGATTCGTCGACTCGGCGGCCGACAAGGCTGACGATGCGGTCGATCACCTGGCGCATCTGCCGTTCCGACTCGAACGTCACCGAAGAAAGGATCGGCTCGCCGCTCTTCTCGACGTAAATCTGCTTTGGGTGGTTGGCCATGATCTCGGTGATGCTCGGGTCGGCGAGCAGCGCCTCGAGCGGGCCGAGCCCCAGCACGTCGTCGAGGACCGACTCGACAAGGCGCTCCTTGTCGGTCTTGGTCATCGTCATCGCCGTGCTGCGGAAGTACTCCTCGGCGAGCTCGAGGATCTTTTCGCGGACGCCCGACTTGTTGCTCGAGTCGATCTCGTCCGCGAACTTCTCGATCAGCTTCGCGTGGATCTGAACCTTGGCCGCGGTGAACGCCGGCGACAGGTCGCCGCCCATCGCGGTGCGCGCGGGCGCCGCGGGGGCGGTTGGCTGCGCTACCGGGGCCTGCGGCGTATAGGTAGGCGCGCCCGGAAGAGTCGCGGTGGCGGGGCCGTTGCCTGCCGGCCCCGCCGGTGGAACCGTCTGGTTCTGTTTGACCCTATCGAGGAGTCCCATCGGGCATCTCGGTTAAAGGCTCGTGAAGTGGTACTTGTTGTCGACCTGCTTCTGAGTCACACCGCCTGCGGCAGCGACGGTCGCGCATGTGGTGTCCTGGTTGTCCGTCGGTGCCGTCTTGTAGTCCTTGTATGACTCCAGGGTGTAGCGGACGGTCGTGTTGCCGAGGAACCACGTGAGGAACTCGGCGTCACACTGCGTAACCTCGACGGTGAGGCTCGAAGTGATGCCGCTTGTTGCGCCGCCGCCGGTCGTCGCGCCACCGCCGGACGCAGGCTGCACGCCTGCCGAGGCGGGACCGAGGCCGATGATCCTCAGGTCGGTGAAGACGGTCTTGCTCACTACCTTGGCCGGACCTTGCTGCTGGCCGTTCGAGCCGAAGACAGTCAGGCTCGCCGACGAGATGACTGTGATGTAGTCGCCGACGCTGATGTGGCCGGCGACGCCTTGCTGCTCACCAGTCGGAATCGTCATGGCGACGTAGCCTTTCGCGAGAGGAAGGTAAGCAGGAGCCGAGCCGGCGGGCACCAGGGTGATGTCCTTGGCCAGCATGTCGGACGTGATCACAGCGCCCTTGGTGATGTTGATCTCCGAGATGAGGTTCACAACGTCTGTCTTATTTGCGTACGTGGTGTTGAGCGTGGCGTTGCCGTTGACCGAGATCTTCGCGGTCTCGAGGTCATCCGACGTGATCTGGTGCCGGAGAGGAATGGCTTGCTTGGCGATGACCACAGTGTTCGTGGGTCCGCCAATCGCGGCGCCGCCTCCGAGGCTGCTGATGAAGAACACGGCGCCAAACGCGACGATCGCGAGTATTACGCCGACGATGATGAAGAGACGGCCTCCTCCAGGACGGGGTCTTGCTGCAGCAGGTGCGACGGCCAAAACTAAGTCACCTCCG
>VBDS01000082.1 GCA_005889085.1 Chloroflexota bacterium
GCCTTGCTCTTGAAGGGCATCAAGCAGAGGCTAGCAAACACCAAGCACGGAGTCGGACCAGCTCGCCCAAAGTGAGTCAAGTTCGGTGGGCCGTCCGGGTCGGTTTGGGATCAGGAGACCGCAAGTTCAAATCTCGCCGGCCCGACTCGTGATCCCGTCCAAGGTGCCGTTGACGCGTTCTCTCCATGAATGAGGATTTCAACTGCGAGCAGGACCGCCCTGGGGGCGCTGCTCGTGCTTTCGCTGAACGGGTGCAATGCCACCACCTTGACGCCTGGCAATCATCCCGCGCCGCTACTCATCCAGGTCGAGAACATCTCGGTCGCCCGACCGCAGTCCGGACTGCAGAATGCGGCGATCGTCTACGAGTACGTCACCGAAGGCGGCATCAGTCGTTTCAGCGCCTTGTACATGTCCGCACCGAGTGGAAGGGTAGGGCCCATCCGCAGCGCTCGCCTCGTCACTATCGCCCTGGCCCGGATTTATGGCGCCGTTGTGGTTTACTCCGGCGGCAGCGAGTACATCAATAGTCAGATCCGGTCGGCCGGGATTCCCCACGTCGACGAGAACACCGCCAACGGTGACCTCTTCCGCGACAACACTCGAGCAGCTCCCCACAACCTCTACAGCGATGGGTCGCATCTCTCGCACATCGCATCGAACGCGAGCGCCCCGGGCGTTTCCTGGTCGCTCTGGCAGCGAACTCCTGCGACATCCGTCACCGGCGGCAAACCGATGACCCGGGTCACCGGGCCGGTTTCCGACACCGAGACACCGACCTTCGTCTACGACACGACTGCCGGCGGCTGGGAGCGAATCGAGCAAGACACAGGCGACTTCATCGACGCGAACACGCGGGCCCCGGTGATCATCTCCACCTTGATCGTCCAGCAGGTCAACATCAAACCGACTTCCGAGGTCGTAGATGTCAACGGCCAGGTCGGTGTCGATCACGATGTCACGGGCAGCGGCAAGGCCCAGGTGTTCACCGCCGGGCGTGAGTTCGACGCTACGTGGACGCAGGGCGCGAGTGGTCCACCCGCCTTCAGCACCTCTGGCGGCGTCCAGCCGCCGATTGCGCCAGGATTGGTTTGGATATGCCTCGTCGCCACGGGCAGTTCCGCGACGTGAAGTCAGAGACCTGGAGACCCGCCCACTAAACACGTCAGCTGGTCTTTGACCCTGCCGGCTGGATTCCTTGTTTGGGCGTCTTTGGATCCAAAAACGTCCATTGCCGACAGAATTCGGCGTTTCTGGCGCCAAAGACGCACGGGGTCACTGGCCGTCGTATTCGTCGTGGCGGCGCCACCACAAGCCGGTCTCGTTGCGACCGCGCGGCGCGCGGTCGAGCCACTGGTACATGCCCCAGAGGACGTCTATCCCGCGCTCGTATGCCGAGTAGGTGTGGTAGACGACGCCATCCTCGATCGCGAAAGCACTCATGCCGGGTCCTTCTCGCCTGTATGTCGGCCAGTCCGTTCCAACGCTCGCAGTGATCTCAGCGATAAAGGGATTCTCCTGGCCCTCTGGCATCCGAAGGTCAACATCGCGGAAGTTGTACTCGGTGACACCCGACCGCCACTCCTCCTCTGTGTGCGAGACATGGAAGTCGTAGTTGAAATCGCCGCCGAACGAAGAAGCCCAGGGGAAGCTCCAGCCCATCCGCTCCTTGTACGCCTGCAGTTTCGCGAGCGGAGCCCGCGACACCGCGCACTGCGTGACGTCGTGATTCGCGAGGTGGACGGCGGAGCCGTTGAAGCCGTCGGCGATCGCCGAGCAGGACGGACATCCTGCTGTGTAGTCGGGCCCGAACATGAAGTGATAGACGAGGAGCTGCGAGCGGCCTCTGAAGAGATCGGCGAGGGATGCCGTGCCCTCGTCGGTCTCGAAGCGGTACTCCTTGTCAATGCGAACCCAGGGCAGCTCCTGCCGCATCCGCGCGAGCTCGTCGCCACGCCGCGTCAGCTCCTTCTCGGCCTCGAGCAGCTGCAGCCGGGCCGCAAGCCACTCTTCACGTGTTCCGATCTTGTGTTCGGTCATTGATTTCTCCTTGTGTGGCTAAAAGACGATCAGGATTCCAAGTCCGACGACCGCCAGCGCCAGGGGCACATCGACGGCGGCTTTCGGGGGCAGGACCTTCTGGGCAAGGACCAGGACGGCTATCGCGGACATCCACGTGATGCTCATGATGCTTAGCGCCACCAACATCAGCATCAGTCCGATGCTCGACCCTACGCAGCAGAGTCCGTACTCGAATCCAGAGCCGACGCTCTCCTGGCAGCGCCGCCGGAAGCGCTTCTTGAGCGGCGTGAGCTCGTAGAGACCTGCCGCGATCACAACGGCACCGGCGGCGAAAGACCCGTGCGGCCGGTACAACGCATACACGGCGACGCCCACGAGTGTCCAGACGGCAAGGTACGACCCGATGAACACCGGCACGGCGCGAACTCCGCCCGCATGAACGCGTCTCACGACCGCCGGAGCCGCGCCCGGCAGCATCATCGCCGCCATCATCGACACCCACAAGGCGACAAAGAACGCGAACGAACCGAGCCGGGTCTCAACGCCCATGTCCATTCCGCTCATCTGGCGGACTACGACGAGCCAGGATGCTGCGGCGAGCCCGAGCGTCATGGTTAGCGCGACCGCCGTCGCGGCCCTAAGAGAGCTCGTCATCGTGGCGCTTTTCAAAAGCACGGGTAGTCCCTTCAGTCCTCGACGAATTTCTTCAGGCGGTCCAGCGCCTCGTCCCACCGCTTCGAGACGTGCTCGAGATAGCTGCGCGCCGCGATCGCTTGTTTGGGCTCGAATTCCCAGATGCGCTCTCTCCCGCGCCGGACGTCCGAGACGAGCCCAGCTGTGGCGAGCACGTTCAGGTGCTTGGTAACGGCCTGGCGTGTGACAGCAGACCCCGCGGTCAGCCGTGTTATCGACAGAGGGCCATCGGAACTCAGTCGAGCGACCAGCGCGAGCCGAGTTTCATCGCCGAGCGCGGCAAATATCGGCGCCGTGCGGGCAACCTCGCGCGTGCTGCCGCTATACCGCGACATATCGCGCGATGTTCTCGAGCTGCTCGGCCCAGCCCGCGTCGTTCATCCGCAGCGCTTCAGCACGCCGCGCCGCCGGAATGCGATCGAAACCTGATTCGACCACCCTCAGCCGGGTGCCTTCCGCGACTTCCTCGAGTTGGAACTCGACCAGCGTGGTGGGCTCGCTCGAGTAATCGACGCCGGATTCGACCGCGTATGGATGCCAGCGGTACGACATCCGGCTTTCGGGATCCATCCGTTCGATGGCGATCTCGATGGTCACCTGGCCATGGCCGGGCAGCGTGATCTGGCCGTGGACATGCCCGCCTGGAGCGAAGGTACCCTCAAGCTTCATGCCGAACCACGCGCCGAACTCATCGGCGCTGGCAAGCGCACGCCAGACACGTGACTGGGGTGCGCGCAGAACGATCTCTTTCTCGATACGGTCGGTGGCGTTATGCAACTTCATGGTTGCATCTTACCGCGGCCAGGCTGGAAATGCAACCGATGCGTTGCATATCTATTTGGGGGCTGCGCCCGCCTGAGGCGGGTCCGGTGTCCAGCCCTCAGCTCACCGCTTTCTTCACGAGCGTGCCGATCCTTGCCTCGTCGGCGGCGGTCAGCTTCTTCAGCGCGAAGGCGACTGGCCACAGGCCGCCTTCGTCCAGGTTCGCCCTGTCGCTGAACCCGAACGTCGCGTACCTCGTCTTGAACTTCTTCGCGGGTTGGAAGAAGCAGACGACCTTGCCGTCCTTGGCATACGCGGGCATCCCGTACCAGGTTGTCGGGGAGATGGCCGGCGCGCTGGCTTTGACGATGGCATGGAGCCGCGTGGCCATGGCGCGATCCGGTTCCTGCATCTCGGCGATCTTCGCGAGCAAGTCACTTTCTCCATCGGCCTTGCGTGCGGCGATCTTCTCCTCCTGGACGCGGTCCATCATCGCCGCTTTTTCCTCGTCAGTGAATCCCGCGTACCTCTTCTTAGTCGGGGTCGTGCTCTTGGCGGACTTCTGCTTGGTCTTCATCGGAGGTTCCTCCCCCTGTGAGTATTGATGGGAACGACCTTCATGCTAGGTTGCCTGCCGCCGCGGGGGCTTCTCCTCTGGATCTTGCCGACAGGATCCGGGCGGTGTTGCGCGAGTTGCCGCCGACGGCAGAAGACGCCTGAGTCTCGACTTCATCTGGGTCCGGCGGCGGCTTGACCTCGCGTGTACGGCTCTGGCCTTCTCGGCAACTTGAAGGTGGGACTCATCGAGGAGCTGGTCAAGGGCGCCCTGATAGTTCTCTTCGCGCTTGGCATCCGCTCCCACACGACGCGTGACGGCATGGTTCTCGGCGCGACGGTTGGATTTGGTTTCGCCGCTCTCGAGAGCAGCGGGTACGCGCTGGCCTCGCTCTTCGTCGTCCAGGGTCACCAGCTCTTCCTGTCGCTGCCGTCGGTGGTGATGAACGAACTTGTTCGCGGCGTGCTGGCCCCGTTTGGCCACGGCCTGTGGTCGGCGATCCTGGGCGGAGTCATCTTTCACGCGGCGCGCAACGGCAGGCTTCGCCCGAGCCTGGCCATCCTCATCACTTACATCGGCGTTTCCGTGCTCCACGCCGCTTTCGACTCATTTGGCGGCATCGTCGGATACATCGTCATCTCGGTCATCGGCATAGTCCCGCTCGTGTTCCTGTGGCTGCGGGTGGGAGGTCGCAAGGGGACCGCGAGCTCGTGACTGGGGGAGAGGTCGATCACCACTGCGCCATTCGGCACGGAAAGGCCAACCACGTCTTCACTGGATGCGCAGCGGAGGATGGCGGCCCGGCGCCGGCCGACCGTGTCCGAGCCTGAGGAACTCGCTAAGTACCAGCGAAAGGCGCTTGTGTGCAGTCGAGGACCAGGCGGCTGAGGTCGGCCAGCCGCCTGCGGTAGGGGTCGAGCAGCGTCGTCCTGTGGGTCCCGGGATGAAAGTTGATCTCCATGGTCGGGCCGGTGTCGATCGCGACTGTTGGTACCTCGGCGGCGGGGATGAGCAAGCACTCTTCGTCGAAGGCGTTGGTCTCGTTCCGCCATGCCAGCCCTACGACCCACGTGCTCGGGTCTTTCGTCAACGTCGCCGTGCGAATGTGAATCTGGGCTTCGCCGTTGAGGTGCTGCACCGTCGCAGCCTTGACCTGCAAGCCGGCGAGCCTTCGTGCCAGGTTGTCTCGAGCCAGCACCTCGACCATCTCGAGGTCGGGAAACGGGCGAAACAGGTCCAGCCGCGGGCTTTCAGCAAGCCGGCGGATGACCTCCGCTTCTCCGAGGAAACCAAGCCAGCCGTTGTGCCGCTCGCGGGGCTTCAAAAGATCGGGCGAGACTCGTCCGAGGGCCAGAGCAACTGATGTTTCGAGGACGCGCTCCGCGAGCTGCGCACGCGGCACGAGGAAGGGAAGCCAACGGCTGCGGACAGGGTGCATGGAAAACGCAGCCTCGTAGAAATGCTTGCCTTTCACAATCTCTCGCGCGGCCAGCTGTTTGAAGGTGCGCTCGGTTACCACAAGGTCGATCTGGTTCGGGATCTCGTCGATCAGCGACGCGAGGATCAGCGCGTCGTCGTCCACGAGGCTGTCCGCGGGGACCATCAGATTGACCTTACCGTTCTCCCGCGCAGTTC
>VBDS01000083.1 GCA_005889085.1 Chloroflexota bacterium
CGGGAATCGTCTGGGTGGACACAGCGCGTCTGACCGCCGGGACGCGATCACTGACCGACTGGCACGTCTCGAGCCTGGGCTTGAACCCTGCCGGGCGGACCCTCTACGCAGTCAGGGACAGCGGCGCCATCGCCGAGATCGCGATGAGCTCAGGCGAGGTCACTGCGAGGTTCGACCCGGGCGAAGGCCAACCCCTGGCCC
>VBDS01000084.1 GCA_005889085.1 Chloroflexota bacterium
CTTCACCGTTCTGGAGTGCACGCATGACGCGCAGAGCCCTACTTCCACCATTCCAGATCATGTAGCTATTCGCGCGCCGGCGCCGCATCCTGATCCAGGTCAGCGTCATGACAAGGGATACGGTGGCCGGGCTTTGTCAGATCAGTGGCAGCGAAGAATCACGCCTTTGTAAGGGATGGCAGCGAGTTGAGCGCTTTGATCAACCGCTCGAAGTTGTTGGCGATCCCGTACTTGGTCCCAAGTTGCTCGACCTTCTGCGGATGCTCTGGATAGTGGTCGCGGCGCCCGCGCGGCACCTCGATCGGCAGGTCGCGGACCGGGGGCACCACCTTCATCGCCTTCTGGAGGTAGTCGGCGTTGGCGCCGCGAAATACGCCGGCCTCGAGCATCGCCGCCACCGATCCGTAGCGGCTCACGAGCTCGGCGGCCTTCTTGTCGCCGACGCCTGCGATTCCAGGCAGGCCGTCGGATGGATCGCCGCGGAGCATCGCGTAGTCGGCGTAGGAACGACCCGGGATCGAGTAGCGCCGTTTGACCTCGGCTTCATCGACCTCCACCGGGCCGCCCTTCTGCGGGTAGAGCACGATGATCTCGCGATCGCGGACGAGGCTGAACAGGTCGCGGTCGCCACTCGCGATCTCGATCGGTGATTTCACCTTGGCCGCGAGCGACGCCACGATGTCCTCCGCTTCGTATCCCTCGAGTCCGACGACGTCGATGCCGACCGCTGCGAGCGAGGCCATGATGATCGGCACTTGCGGGATCAATGCCGGTGGGATCGGTTCCGCGGTGCGCTGCTCCTTGTAACCCTTGATCAAGTCGACACGCCACGCCGGCCGCCAGTCCTCGTCGGTAGTGAAAGCGATGTGGCGCGGCTTCCGATCGGTCACGTAACGCGCGAGCGTGTCGAGCGTGCCACGGACCGCGTTGACCAGGGTGCCGTCGGGCCCGCGCATCGTCTGCGGGATCGCATAGAAGGCTCGAAAGAACATGCTCGAGCCATCGACCAGGAGCCATTCAGGCAAGGCCGAAACATGGTACGGCGGTTAGGATGGCGGCGGTTTGCACAGGAAAAGTCCCAATGATGTCGCCCAGCGCCGACGCTGGGCGACCTGGATAGGACTCTGTTGCTGCGGTGCGGTGCTGGCCGGGTGCTCGACCGACTTGCCTGCGTCGCCACCACCGCCCGCGACCCAACAGTCACACACGCAGGCAGGTAACTTACGCACGCAGCTCGATCTCCTACTCAGCGAGCAGGTGATGATCGTGGCCAAGGAATCCGCGGCGGCGGTGAATCACTCCGACGAGTACGCGGGCTACACGGGGCTCCTCGCGACGAACTCCGCTGACCTGGCAGCTCTCTTTGGCCGCGCCTTCGGGACTACCACCTCCGCACAGCTCGCGCAGACATGGAACCTCCAGAACGGATACCTGGTCGATTACGCGATCGGTGTTGTAACGCACAACGACGCCAAGGCGAACGGCGCCATGTCGGGCCTGACCAATGGATTCGTACCCCAGTTTGCGCAGCTCATCAGCGCTGCCAGCCGGATGCCGCTCGATCCGGTGACTCAGCTCACGAGCCAGCAGGTGCTCGAAGACAAAGCGTTCATCGACGACCTCTTCGCGGGCCACTACGCAACCTACTACGCCGACCTGCACCGCGCCTACGCCCAGACGTCACGTTTCGGCGACGCGCTCGCTGCCCAGATCGCACAGGACTTTCCCGACAAGTTTCCTGGAGATCCCTCTGCTCACCGTCTCGACGTTCGAGTTTCGTTGAACGAGCTGCTGCAGGAGCATTCTTACCTGGCGACGATGGCGACCGACTCGGTCATCACGAATCGTGGTGCTGAGAAGACCGCGGCCCAGGCGGCGCTTGCGGCCAATGCCGACATGTTGGGCACAGTGTTCGCGACCAACTTCGGCAACAGCGTGGGCACGCAGTTCGACAAGGTTTGGACAGCGCGCGACGCCGCCCTTGTCGCTTACGCGTCCGGCGACACCGCCGCCAAGCAAAGCCTCACCGAGACTTTCGTTGCCTCGTTTGCTCCGCTGGCCAAGGCCGGCACGTCGCAGGTGGCGAGCCAGGTCGACGCCACGCTCAAAGTGATCGACGACCAGCGCGCAAAGGCGGCCAAGACGATTGCAGGCGATGACCGTGCGGCCGCGACGTCGATCCAGCCCATCGCGGACTCAATCGAGGGCTGAGGCGATTATCTCCAGCCCTGTAGCCGCTTCCTCTGGGTTTAGCACGAGCGGAGGGCTGATCCGGACCGCACGCGTTCCCGCGGTCAGCAGGAGAAGGCCTCGCTCGAACGCGGTCTGAACCAGCTTCGCAGCCAGCTCCGGAGTCCTGAGCTCGATGGCCAGCATCAGACCGAGGCCGCGTACATCGGTCACATCCTTGTGGGTGGAGGCGATCTCGCGCAAACCGTCCTGCATCACAGCTCCGACCGTGGCCGCGTTTTCCATCAGGCCGCTCTCGAGGAGATCGAGCGTCGCCAGCCCCGCCGCGCAGGCCACAGGATTGCCACCGAATGTGCTCCCGTGCGAGCCAGGCGGCCAGCTCATCTGCTCAGCACGTGCGATGAAAGCTCCGAGGGGAAGCCCTGATGCAATTCCCTTGGCGAGGCAGACGATGTCCGGTTCCACGCCCCAGTGCTCGACCGCCAGCAGATGGCCAGTGCGGCCCATGCCCGACTGGACCTCGTCCGCAACGAGCAGGATCCCATGCTTCTCGGTCAGCTCGCGCAGTCGTGGGAGAAAGTCGTCCGGCGGGACCAGGTAACCGCCCTCGCCCTGGATCGGCTCAACGAAGACCGCGGCCACGCTCTCGGGGGGCGCGACCGTAGTGAAGAGCTCCTCGATCCGGTCGAGCGACTGGTCGGTGGTCACGTTCCTCGAGGCGCTCGGGAAAGGCGCGTGGAAGACCGACGACAACAGCGGCGCAAACCGGCGCCTCTGGCTCGCCTTCGATGCAGTGAGCGAAAGCGCGCCGAAGGTCCGGCCATGGAACGCGCCCAGGAAAGCGATGTAGCTCGGCCGCCCGGTGGCAAAGCGCGCGAGCTTCATCGCGCCCTCGATGGCTTCCGCACCGGAGTTGGTGAAGAAAACCCTGGCAGGAGTGCCGGGGAGAATCCTGTTCTCGAGCCGCTCGGCGAGCTCTATCTCCGATGTGTAGTAGAAGTCGGTGCCCGACATGTGGAGGAACCGCTCCGCCTGCTCCTTGATCGCGGCCACCACCTTCGGATGGGAGTGACCGGTCGTGACCACTGCGATCCCGGCGGTGAAGTCGAGAAACCGGTTGCCGTCCACATCGGTGACCCAGCAGCCGCTTCCGCGCTCCATGACGAACGGGTATGAACGGGTGAAGCTCGGCGACATCGCCTTGGCATCCCGGGCGATCAGCTCAGCCGCTTTCGGTCCGGGCAAAGCGGTCTTGATCTCGGGCCTCACGGGCGGCAAGCATAATGGTCGGGATGGCGAAGACCAAAGCGGCCAAGGGATATTCGGTCCGGGCCGCCACCAAGGACGACCTGAAGGCGATCGTCGGCATCTACAACTGGGCCGTCAACCAGACCTTCGCGACCATCGACTCGGAGCCACTCGAAGCGGAGGAGGCACAGGCATGGTGGGAGGCACACGGCAAGCGCTCGCTTCTGCTGGTCTCGGTCGACGAGACGGGAGTGATCGGTTGGGCCCGCCTCCTGCCCTGGAAGCAGCGCGGCTATGACGTTGTGGAATGCCTGGTCTACGTCGACCCGGTGCACCACGGAACCGGGATCGGGGGTGCCCTGCTCGACGAGCTGATCAAAGAGGCGCGCGGCCTGGGCTACCTCACGATCGTGGCCAGCATCGCGACCGACAACCGCGCCGGCCTGGCGCTGTACACCAAGTACGGTTTTGCCGTGGTGGGGACGATCAAGAATGCCGCCCACAAGTTCGACCGCTGGATGGACATCACGCTGGTTCAGCGCTCCCTCGACTAGCTGTCCTCCCCATTCATGGAGAGGTGGCTCTTCCCCACGCAGTGGGGAAGTACCGCCGCTTGCGGCGGGGATGGGGCGGCGCCGGAGGGGCCCGGATTAGTTTGCGTACGCCTGCGGATAGACAATCCGCATCACTCCGACCGCCTGCCACTGTCCGACGACCGCCGCCGCCCGGGTGTTCTGACCCTCGTCCAGCGCTCCCGGCCCGGCGAACTTCACGCCACCGCCGTTGATGCTGGCGCCGACTGGCACGTCGACCTGGACCGCGGCGGCGCGGATCGAGTCCGCCGAGACGGAGCTTCCGACGTTCGGCAGTACGTAGTGGAAAAGGGTCCAGCCGCCGACGAACCCCGCCACCGACGGAATGTCCATCGAACCCTCGTACGCGACCTTCGCTCGCGCCAGCAGCGCCTGGCCCGACGGCGACAGCGCGGCGAGGCTGATGTTGGCGTCGGGCTTGTCCGCGGCGTAGACGCCGACCGATCCCGCCCCGACCCGCTCGCTGAACTGCTGCATGCAGAACGCGGAGCTGGTGCCGATCGCGCCTTTCAGCTGGATGTGGCGAGCAAGGACTGCGTTCCAGATCGCGATGCCATCGTCGATGTAGCTGACATCCCACAGGTAATCGGCGCGGTCTTGAGCGAGCCTGGCCGCGATGACGTCGACGTCGTACGCGCTCGGGTTGTACTCGATGACGTCGACCACGTTGATGCCGTCCGCCTTGGCGAGCTGCTCCTCCCCGCCACCGACCGAGCGGCCATATATGTCGTTGACCCGGACAACCACGGCCCGGGGCGCGGTGACCGCGGACGCCGGCAGCAGGACATCGTGTGTGAAGGTCACCGCGATTCGCCCCAGCGCACTGCCGGTGGCGACCGTGCGGAAGACGTAATGGCGGTGCGCGGTGATCGGATCGGCGACTGCGCCGGTCTCCCAGTACACCGTCTTCAGCTCCTCGGCGCGGGACGACGCGGCCGCCGAGAGCGTGCTGCCGTACGTGCCCAGGATCGCCGGCACGTGGTAGTCGCGGACGAGCATATCGACTGCGGCAGAGGCCGCTTGAGGAGTTGTCGCGTCGATCACCTGCAGGCGCACGTTGGCCCCGGAAACGCGCAGCGCCGCCTGTACGCCGGCAAGCTCCTGCTTGCCGCCTTCAGCCTGCGGGCCGCTCAGCGGATAGATCGCGCCGAGCAC
>VBDS01000069.1 GCA_005889085.1 Chloroflexota bacterium
TCGGGCCGAAGGTCTCCTCGCGGCTCACGCGCATGTCGGGCTCGACGCCGTCGAGGATCGTCGCGTGGTAGTACAGGCGTGTCGGGAAGCCCTTCGCCCGCTCCCCTCCGAGGACTAGCTTCGCGCCGTGCTTGAGCGCGTCGGCCACGTGCTGATCCATCTTGGCCGCGACGCCCTCGTTGTTGAGCGGGCCCAGAGTGGTGTCATCCGCGAAGGGGTCGCCGAGCCGCAGCGCGCGCGCCGCGTCGGCGAGGCGAGCCACGAACTCGTCACGGATCGGCTCCTCGACAAGGATGCGCTCCCCAGCAGTGCAGCTCTGGCCTGCGCAGAGGTAGCAGCCGACGATTGCCCCCTCGACGGCGCGGCCGATGTCCGCGTCGGCGAACACGACCTGAGGGCCGTTGCCTCCGAGCTCGAGCATCACGTGCTTGCCCGCGGCCCGCTTCGCGACCGAGGCGCCCGTCTCGGTCGAGCCGACGAAGCCCACGCCGTCCACGAGCGGGTGACCCGCCACCTCGTCGCCGACCTCGGCGCCCGGTCCCGTGACGAGGTTGACCACGCCGGCCGGAAAGTCCGCCTCCGCGATGCACTCCATCAAGGCGACCGAGATCACGCTCGTTGACGAGGCCGGCGTCCAGACCACGGTGTTACCCGCCGCAAGGGCCGGTGCGATCAGCTCGGCCGCCATGGTGAGCGGCCAGTTCCAGGGCGTGATGATGCCGTACACGCCGCGCGGGTAATGGCGCGCCAGGACGAGCT
Organism: Chloroflexota bacterium; assembly: GCA_005889085.1. GTDB lineage: Bacteria > Chloroflexota > Dormibacteria > Dormibacterales > Dormibacteraceae > 40CM-4-65-16. Next base: position 760 of record VBDS01000069.1, read on the forward strand.
TGGTCGGACTGGCACTCGGCAGGACGCGGCCCTCGAGGCGCTTTAGGTCCTCCGCGGCAATGCGGAAGTACTCCGCCGCCTCGGCCACCTCGCCTACGGCTTCAGCCTTGAGAGGCTTGCCCTGGTCGAGCGTCAGGAGTCGCGCTAGCTCGTCGCTCCTCTTCTCGATCGCCTCGGCGACCCGGTGCAGCCGCTTCGACCGCTCGAAGCCCTTGAGCTTCGCCATCGCCGAGCGCGCCTTGTGCGCGGCCTCCACCGCGCGCTGCGCGTCCGCCCGCGTGCCCTTTGGAACCTGGGCGATGATCTCGCCGGTCGCGGGGCTGTCGGCGTCGAAGAGCTGCCCGCTCTCCGACTCGATCCACTTCCCGTCGACGAACATCTTCTTCACCGAGCGGGCGACGTCGATGGTCACTTCAGTCTCCGTTCCTTCCAAGGGTGAAAGCCCGCTGATAGATCTCCCGGTACGCAGCAGCGTCGACGTCGCGCGGGTTGCCGATGGTCTGCGGGTCGGCGAAAGCCTTGTCGGCCAGCATCGGGATCTCGGTCTCACTGAAGCCAAGCTCCTGCAGCCCGGGGATCTCGACATCGACGGTCAGGACGTGGACGTACTCGACGGCCATCTCGGCGGCCTCCCACATCGAGATGTGGGTGGTGTCGAGGCCGAAAGCGGTCGCCATGCGCGCGAACCGCTCCGGCTCGCCCGCGTAGTTGTACTCCATGACCGGACCGAGCAGGCGCGCGGTCAACGCGCCGTGCGGCGCGTCGTGCACACCACCGGCCGTCTGGCTCATCGCGTGCGCGGCGCCGGCGGAGTCGGTGCCATACGCGAGTCCGGCGAGCATCGCCGCCGCGCTCATGTGGTACCGCGCCTCGAGGTTGTTCGACTGGGAGAACGCGACCCGCAGGTAGCGCGCGACGTACTCCATCGCGAGGAGCGCCACCGCGTCGGTAAACGGCTGGTGATAGGACATCGTGTAGCACTCGACCGCGTGGGCCAGGGCGTCCATGCCCGTGCCGGCGGTAACCGCGGGCGGCAGCTTCACCGTCAGCTCGGGGTCGATCAACGCGACCCATGAGGCGATGTTCGGCGTGCCGCCGACGTTGAACTTGATCTTCCGCTTGGGGTCGGTGATGACCGCCCACAGAGTGACCTCGCTCCCAGTGCCCGCCGTGGTGGGCACAGCGATCATGGGCGGGATACGGGAGCGGATGGGGCTGTGTCCCCACTCGTAGTCCACGATGCTCCCGTCGTGGGCGGCGACGACGCCAATTCCCTTGGCCGTGTCTATCGAGCTGCCGCCGCCGATCGCGACAAGGCCGTCGCAACCTTGCGTGCGGTACTCAGCGGCTCCCGCGTCGACGAGCTCCACGCCGGGATTGGCCTTGACCCGATCGAACACGACGGGTTCGACATCTGAACCGCGCAGTGCGACGAGAGCGGTCTCGAGCAGGCCCGCTGCCTTGACTCCCGGGTCGGTGACGAGCAGCGGACGGCGTATGCCGAGCTGGCTCGCCTCGTTGCCGAGCTCCTGGATCGCGCCCAGGCGCTGGACGAGCCGGGTCGGGCTCTGGTAGGTGCGGAGCGTGTATTCGAGCATGGGTTACAAAAGGCCGCCGAGCTTGCGCCCGGCGGCCGACACAACTCTACTCAACCGGGATTTCGTGGTGGATCCTGCGCAGGTCGATGCCCTGCCGGTTCCGCACGACGCGAGCCACGACGTAGATGACGACCGCGACGACGTAGGTCGCCAGGAAGTAGTAGACGGAGTTCGGGGTCGACTGAAACGACGTGCCGTACAGGTTGTCCTTGTTGAAAGACCACTCGTACAACATGAACAGCAGGAACAGGCCGGTGATCACGCCGACGATCGTGATCGCAGGGACGCCGGCCACCTTGTACCGGGCAATGGGCGACGCTTCGTAAAGATCCTTGCGCCGCCAGGGCAGGATGATCGCCGCCACGACGGTGGCGAAGAAGGTCAAGGCGAGGACGGCGGTCGCGTCCAGGAAGACGCTCGTGAAGCTCGGCTTGAAGGCATAGATCGCGCTGATCACGATCGACGGCACGATCATCAACGCCAGCGAGCCATAGGGCACGCGGCGCTTAGCTGAAATGTTGGCCGCCCATGCCGGCAGCACTCGGTCGAATGCGGCGGCGAAGATGACGCGGGTCGAGGACAGGAACAGGGTTCCGGCCCAGCCGAAGAACCACAGGCCCATGACGATGATGAGCAGAGCCTGGAACAGGTGGTTGTTGACGAGGAAGCCGGCGAACATCACCGGGTAGGGCCAGATCGGCACAGGCGGCGCGGCGGCACCCTGGACCGCAAACAGGTTGTTCCAGTACGCCGCGTTGGCCGACTGGTAGAAGTTCCAGCCGATGGTCTTGTTGATCAGGAGCACGACGACCGCGACCATGGCCACGGTGACCCACAGGCCCGCGAACATGCTCCAAAACGGCTTGCGGATGTCTTTCGCCCCGCGCACCTCGCCGTAGAGGGTTGCGCCCCAGTTGGGCCACAAGAGATAGAAGGCCAGCCAGGGGAGCAGAAGAAGCACTGGCCCGAAAGCGAAGGTACCGAAGCTCGAGCCTCCGAAGGTCTTGCTCGCCGCGTCGATCGTGCCCTGGTAGGCGTTGGCGGGAGCTCCGAACAGGCTCGTCGCTTCACGGTTGAACGCGTTCTGGAAGTCGCTCTGGCTGTAGAAGAGGAGGAGGCCGCACACCACGGCAAGTCCCGCCAGGCCGATCCAGAAGCAGACTTTCTGGATCCGGGCGTAAGTCTCCATTCCCATCGTGACGACGACGCTCACGAAAGCAAGCACGATGAGGCAGGACACAAAGATGCCGGTCTGGCTCGTGAAGAAGGTTGCGACTCCTGTCCAGCCAAGCGTGTAGGCCAGCGGAGAGAAGAACTGGACCACGAGGATGTTGGCGTAGATGGGCGCCCAGAGAAAGAGCGTGAACCACCATCCGGTGATGGATAGAACGAATCCGAGGCCACCACCGAGCACGCGGCTCTGCCACGCATAGTCGCCTCCGGTGCGGGGCATCACGCTCACCAACATCGCGTAGGTGATGACGAGGAACGTGACGAGCACGCCGAAGAGAAGTATCCCGACGAGAAGCTGCCCGTCGGGGACCGTGTAGACGTAGGACATCCCGTACAGGCCGAGCGTGATCAGGTTGATCGACCAGAACGAGTAGATGAAAGCGTCGAACGTCGACCAGGCCTTGACCAGCCCGGTCGCGTTGCGCAAGAACAGAGAGGGCCTCGCCGCTGTAGCCGGCGTCCCCATCGTCGTGTCCGCCATATGCTTCCTCCTTAGCTCTTCATCCGTTGACCAGCTGGTAGCTCTTGATCCCTTTTTTGGGGTCGAGCTGGATGATCGCCCCCATGAGCATCCCTTCCTCGTACGCGCTGCCTGGGTTGATCGACAGCGTCTTGCCGATCTTCACCGCGCCTTTGCTCTCATGGATGTGGCCGTGCAGGGAGATGAGCGGCTGCCGGCGTTCGATCGCCTCACGCACGGCGGTCGAGCCGACGGGCCGCAGCGCGCGCCCGCCATGCAGCAGCTTCAGGTCCGCGTCGATCGCGGGTGCCTCATCCAGACCCGACTTGTACGGCGGGCAGTGCAGGTTGAAGATCGCGCGCGAAGGATCCGGGATCTGTGACGCCATCGCGTCGATGCGCGCCGCGAGCTTTTCCTCCGACTCTTCGCGGTGCGTCTTCCACGGAGTCGGGTTCGACCAACCGGTCGAGATCATCGAGAAGCCGTCGATCTCGACCACGTGCCCCTCGCCGAGCTCGACAAGCTCGGCGCGCCGGATCACGTCGTCGACCTCCATCTCATCATCGTTGCCTGGACACACGAAGCAGCGGATGCCGGACCCGCGGAGCTTGTCCGCGGCCAGGCCCATCCACCGGTCGACGCCTTCCAGCATCACCTCCTGAAAGCACTCCGCGCGCTTCACCGGGTCCTGGTCGAGCTCGTGCAGGCGCCCAACGCTCATTCGGAGCGGGTAGTAGCCCTTGCGGCGGATGTTGGCCTCGACCTCGCCGACCTGGTCGGCGGCGACCGCCTGCTCCTCGCCACCGAGAGCGACCGTGTAATGGCCGTTCTCCGAGACGATCGGCACGATCGCCTTGCCCGTCATATCGCCCCCGCAGATGAGGACTTCGGCGCCGTAGAACTTGCCCGCGTTCAGGAACTTTTTCCAACAAACCTCAGAGCCGTGCAGGTCGGTGGCGAAAAAGATCTTCGGCATGCTCTCTAGCTCTCGACCAACACTTTTCGGATCTCGCTCTCGAAGCCGCTGACGTGGAGCCGCATGATGCTCTCGGCCCGATCCGCGTCTCCGGCCAGGATCGCCCGGAGGAGCTCCACGTGCTCGTCCACCGCCTCGCGCAGCCGGACGTCGCGGTCGAGCACCAGGTACCAGTGGCGCAGGCTCAGGTTGAAGTAGCGCTCGAGAGTCCCTTCGAGAAACGAGTTGCGAGCAGCCCTGTAGACCGTGCGGTGGATCCGCTGGTCGAGCTGCATAAGTTCACGCTGGTCGACGACGTAGCCGGGATGGAGCAGCTCCAGCAGCTCCTCGATCACCTCACGGTCGGCGGCCAGCAGCTTCTCCGCCGCGAGCCTCGCTGCGTGCGACTCGAGGACGACCCGCACCTCGGTGATGCGCGCCAGGTCGGTGACGTTGACATCGGTGACGAACGTGCCGCGGTGGGGGATCGACCTGACGAGG
>VBDS01000070.1 GCA_005889085.1 Chloroflexota bacterium
CGTACCCGATCCACCTCGGCGTCACCGAGTCAGGGCCGGTCGAGGCGGGCAGCATCCGCAGCGCGGTCGGCATGGGGATCCTTTTGAGCGAGGGGATCGGCGACACGATCCGGGTTTCCCTTGCGACATCGGACCCGCGCGAAGAGGTCCGGGTCGCTCATGAGATCTTGAAAACGCTGGCCTTCCGCAAGGAGAGCCCGACGCTGGTCGCCTGCCCGACGTGCGGGCGGCTCGAGTACGACATGGTGCCGATGGTGAAGGAGGTCGAGGCCTACATCGCGAAGCTGAAGGCGCCGATCACCGTGGCCGTGATGGGATGCGTGGTAAACGGTCCGGCCGAGGCCAGGCATGCGGACATCGGCGTCACGGGCGGTCGCGGAAAGGGCGTGATTTTCAAGAAAGGTAGCCTTTACAAGACAGTGCCCCAAGAGGAGTTGCTTCCAGTGCTTCTGGCAGAGATCGACGCGATCGCGGCCGAGCACGCAGTCCCGGCTTCCTAGCGGTCATGAAGCAGGAAACCGAAGAGCAGCAGGACTTCGTCAAAGAAGTCACCAAGATGTCGGACGACTTCGACCGCTGGTACACGGACGTGGTCCGCAAGGCCGAGCTGGCGGACTGGTCCGGGGTTCGAGGCATGATGGTCGTGCGTCCGTACGGCTGGGCGATGTGGGAAGCGATCATGCGCGCGTTCGACGACATGATCAAGGAGAGCGGGCACGAAAACTGGGCCTTCCCGTTGCTGATCCCACGCGAGTACTTGATGAAGGAAGCCGAGCACATCGAAGGCTTCGCGCCTGAAGTCGCGTGGGTCACAAGGGCGGGCGGAACGATGGAGGAGCTCGAGGAGCCGCTCGCGGTACGGCCCACGTCGGAGACGATCATCGGTCCGCTGATCAAGCGCTACATCCAGAGCCACCGCGACCTGCCCAAGCTGACCAACCAGTGGAACAGCGTCGTGCGGTGGGAGATGCGCTCGCGCCTCTTCTTGAGGAGTCGCGAGTTCTGGTGGCAGGAGGGCCACACGTTCCACGCCTCCGCTCAGGAGGCGATGGACGAAGCGCAGCTCATCCTCGGCTACTACTCCTCCATAGCGCAGGACTGGCTCGCGGTCCCAGTGCTGAGCGGCAAGAAGTCGCCCGCCGAAACCTTCCCTGGCGCGGTGCACACGCTGACGGTGGAAGGGCTGATGCGCGACGGCCTCGCCCTGCAGATGGGCACCTCGCACTACTTCGGCCAGAACTTTGCACGCGCCTACGACATCTCCTTTTCGAATAAGGAAAACGAGCGCGAGCTGTGCTACTCGACATCGTGGGGCATCAGCACCCGTCTCGTCGGCGCGCTCGTGATGGCGCACGGCGACGACTCGGGCCTGATCGTCCCACCCAGGGTCGCATCCGTCCAGGTGATCGTGGTGCCGATCTACCGCGATGACGAAGGCCGCGCGAAAGTCGAGCGCTTCATCAACACGTGGTCGCCCGAGCTGAAGGCGGCAGGCATCCGCCACCGCGTCGACTGGCGCGACGAACGCCCCGGTGACAAGTACGCGCACTGGGAGCTGAAGGGCGTGCCGATCCGCCTGAACGTGGGTGCGCGTGACGCGGACGCCGGTCAGGTCGAGATGGTGGATCGGCTGACTCGCGTCAAGGTCGCAGTCCCCATCTCAGGAATCGCGAAACGCCTGACCGCGGAGCTTGACGCATTCCAGATGAAGCTCTTCGACCGTGCACTCGCCTACCAGCGGGAGAATACCTTCGAGCTCGAGACGCTGGACGAGGTGTCGGCCCACTTCCGTGAGCGCGGTGGCTTTGTCTGGACACTGTGGTGCGGCGACGATGGGGAAGAGGCACGCATCAAAACCGAGTCGGGCGGTGTGACGATCCGCACCATCGACGAGACCGCGAAGCCATCAGGCAAATGCTTCGTCTGCGGCAAGCCGGCGAAATATCGAGTCTCCCTGGCGAAAGCGTACTAAGCGGCGACACAACCCCGGATAGTCCGGCCTATGCGGGGATTGTCTCCGAGTTCACGGCGCTTCGTCCGGACTAACCGGGTGCTTGGGTAACAGGGCACGGGCCTGACGCACCTGTGTGACCACTGATCGCGGCGCTCGAAGGTCGGCGGCGGTGAAGCGGAGCAGGTGATAGCCGGCGTTCACAAGCGCATTCTGCCGGCGCATGTCGGCAACCATCCGGTCTTTGTGGTTCTCACCGTCGTACTCGATGACCAACCTGCGGTCCGGGTAATACAGATCCGCGCGCCCTACGAAGTTCCCGGCTGCGTCTCGAAGCTTGACCTGAACCGAAGGATGCGGCAGCTTTGCTCTGATCAACGCAATCCGGACGCGCGTCTCCATCGGTGACTCGGCTCGCGGATCGGCCATTCGTACGGCACGCCGCAACCTCTTTATTCCTTTCGCCCCGGTGTGCTCCTCTATGTGATTAGCGAGCTGGGGCACCGTGACCAGGCCCGCACGAACGGCCATGTCAATCGCAACGACTGACTCAACAGCGTCGGAACGGCTCCCCAGATCACATGCCGTCCGCATTGCGGACGTAGTCCGGAACCGATGCCGAATGATCACCTCCGACTCAGGGAGCGCCGCACGTCTCAGCCTCACTCCAGCCCGAGCCCGAACCGGGACGTCACGTCCGATAGTTGCCTCTATGGGTTCGCACCACGCTACGTCAAGGCCCAAAAGCCAGGCCGCGGTGAGCCCTGAGAATGCGTACTCGGCCGGCAAACGCTGCGCGACTGCTCGCATCTTCAGCTCCCAATCCTGCCGGAGGCCGACCCAGGCATACTGGCCACGACTCAAGCGCGTCCAGAACTTTGTCTGTAGATCGTCCCAGCGCATGCCGAATTGCCTGGCATCCTCGACCCTGAACGGGCCGTGTTGCAGCTCGACCTGAGGTAGCGATCTGGTGGCCATGGCTTCGAGCATCAGTCCTGGGGCGCTCTAAGACAACCGGGCCTGTTAATAGCAACAGACCATCGGATAGTCCGGACGAAGCCACATCAAGTGCGACGCAAACGCAGGACAGTCCGGACTATCCGGGGATTCAGGCCGTTGGGTTCTCGAACGCCCCGATCTTCGGCGCGTCCGGATGCATCGAAGTCTGGGGAATCAACTTGAGCGCCCCTGAAGCAACCGCATCCATCACCGCCTCCGCGACATCAGGGTGGAAGTGCGTCCCCGCCCCGGTCCGCACCTGCTCGACCGCCACCTGCAGCGGCATGCCGCGCCGGTACGGCCGGTCCGACGTCATCGCGTCGATCGCGTCCGCGGCGGAAACGATCCACGCGAACATCGGCAGCTCGTCCCCCTTCTTGCGATCGGGGTAACCCTTCCCATCGAACCGCTCGTGGTGCGACCGCACGATGACCAGCTCATCGGTGAGCATCCGCAGCCCGCTGAGAATGTTGAACCCCACCACCGTGTGGCTTTTCATCTTCTCGAACTCCGCCTCGGTGAGCTTCCCAGCCTTCTGCAAGACCGCGTCCGGCACCCCGATCTTCCCGATGTCATGCAGCCGCCCGCCCCTCTCCAGCCGCACCCACGCCGCCTGCTCCTTCGGCGCATAACCCATCTGTCGCGCGATCATCAGCGAGTACTGCGTGACCCTCTCCGAGTGACCCGCGGTGTAAGGATCCCGCGCGTCGACTGCGTTGGCCAGCGCCTCGAGCGAGGCCAGGATGACCTCCTCTCGATCCTTGAACAGCCGGGCGTTATCGATCGCGACCGCCGCCTGCGCCGCGAGCTCGGTGACCAGGCTGCGGTGGTCGGCGGTAAAGGCGTGCCCGACCTGATAGTTGGCGAGGAACACCACGCCGAACGGCTTGCCCCGCAGCGTGATCGGCACGCAAAGCACCGCGCGCGGGTTGAGCGGGCTCTCGTCCGCCGATCGGTGCTGCATCGACTCCATCACCGCCTCACCCGACTCCATCACCTGCTGGCAGATTTCGCCCCCCAGCCCGAGGGCGAGCCTCTCCGCCGTCACATGGTCGGTTCCAAAACCGCCCTTCAACACAAGCTTGCCGTTGTCATCCAGGGCGAGGCAGCCGATCTGGGCCGACGACGCCTTGGCCGCCCCTGCCAACACTTGCTGCAGCACCTGGTTCAGGTCGAGCGTCGAGGTTGCGGCTTGCAGCGCCTCCTGCAGGTTGCGCAGCTCCCAGATGCTGCGCTCGTGCTTCTCGTACAGCTCCGCGTTGCGCACCGCGACAACGCCCTGGTTGCCGAGCGTCGCCAGGACGCGCTGATCGTCCGCCGTCCACTCGCGCTTCTTGTGGTCGAAAACCGACAGGGTCCCCCAGAGGCGACCCTCCTCGAGCATCGGGGCGCAGATGGCGGCCTGAATCTTGTGCGCGTGCAGGTCAGGCGGCGACTGAACGTCGAAGGACAGGTCGATGTCTGGCACCGCCGTTGCGCGCAAGCTCAGCATCGTCGCGCCGACGATGCCCTGTCCGTTCTGAAACTCCATACCGTCGAGGTCGGTCGGGAAACCAACCGACATGATCGCCACCTGGTGTCCCTCTTCCGTGCTGCGCGTCAGAAGGCCGGCCGTGCCATCGACCACCCGGATCGCAACCTCGAGCGTCTTCTGCTCGAGGACTCGCGAACCTTGAGTGACGGTGGTCAGCGCCTCCGACACCTCTCCCAGCGCATCGAGCGCCGTGTCAAGGCGCGATGCCTGCCCCGTGACCACCTGCAGGATCCGTGAGTTCTCGACCGCGACCCCGGCCATCGACCCCAGGTCGTCGAGCGCGCTCATGTCCTGCTGGCTGAACCCTGAGTTGCCGCGCCGTCCGAGGCACAGAGCTCCAATCACGCCGGACTTGCTCCGGATCGGCGTCAGCGCCTCGTTCACGTTGCCACCCAGCCGTTCGGGATGGAGCCCGCTGTAAATACGCTCGTCCTCCGTGATGAGGTTCCGCAGCATCGTCTCGCCGTCGCGTACGCGCAGGAGCGGGCCGTCGACGGGTTCGGATGGCGACGTGCTGCCATCGAGTACGACGTAGGTGTCGTCGGGCTGGAACATCAGGGCACGACCCGCGTCATAGCGGATCACCTCTGAGCCGCGGCCGAGCACCAGCTCGAGGACCTGGTTCATGGTCTTGCCCGACGCCTCTTTGACGAGCTCGTTCATCAGCGAGTAGCGCGCCGATTCGTGCCGCGTCAGCGCGACGAGCTGGGCACTGGCAACATCGGCGCCTGCGCGAGCCGCCAGTGTCGCGGCGAGCCGTCTGTCATCGTCGCTGAAGCGGCCGGCGGTTCGACCCAGCACCACGAATCCTCCCACGTGATCCCCGATCGGCATTGGGACCGCGATCAGGCTCTGCAGATGGAAGTCGTCCGGGATGTAGTTGATCAGCTCGACCAGCCCGTTCTCGTCGAGCGCGGTGAAGGCGGCGCGGGCCTCGATCGCGGACAGCAGCGGTCCAGCGTTGCCGTGGGGCCGGTTAACCGCCTGCGGCCGAAGGCGGTCGAC
>VBDS01000071.1 GCA_005889085.1 Chloroflexota bacterium
CCTCGACAAGGATGGCTGGCTGCACACGGGAGACATCGGCCACGCGGACGAGGAGGGCGACTTCTATGTGGTGGACCGGCTAAAGGAGCTGATCAAATACAAGGGCTTTCAAGTACCGCCGGCTGAGCTCGAAGCCATCCTGCTTACGCACCCAGCGGTCGCGGATGCCGCGGTCATTCCTCACGCCGATGAAGAAGCCGGCGAGGTCCCCAAGGCGTTCGTCGTGCTCAGGTCGCCGGTGGCGCCGGAGGAACTGATCGCATTCGTGGCCGAGCGCGTGGCGCCCCACAAGAAAATCCGGCTTGTGGAGACGATCGATGAGATCCCGAAGTCGGCCTCGGGCAAAATCCTCCGGCGTAAGCTCGTCGAACGCGAACGGGCGGTGAAAGCCTGAACGAGGAGCAACTCCGGGCCGTCACCGTCGGCGAACTGGTCCCGTTGGCGGGCCCGATCGAGCTGGTCGAGTACGACCCCGCCTGGCCCCGGCTCTACCTGCGCGAGGCCCAGCGGATCAGGCTGGCGATGGGGGATCGGGCGCTCCGGATCGAGCACACGGGTTCGACATCCGTCCCAGGCCTGGTGGCCAAACCGATCGTGGACATCGTGCTGGTCGTCGACGACTCCGCCGATGAGCTCGGTTACATCCCCGCCCTGGCGGACGCCGGCTACATCCTGCGTATCCGCGAGCCCGAGTGGCACCAGCACCGGCTGCTCAAACCGCCGGCCGGGAATGTCCACCTGCACGTTTTCTCGAGGAACTGCCCCGAGGTCGAGCGGATGGTGCTGTTCCGCAACCACCTGCGCGCCAGCGAGGAAGATCGCCGGGTTTATGAGCGGGCAAAGCGCGAGCTGGCCGGCAAGCCCTGGAAGTACATGCAGGACTACGCGGACGCGAAGTCAGCCGTCATCGAAGAGATCCTCGCTCGAGCCCATAGCGGCGGCTCAGCTGACTCTTAATCCCTTTTTGGAGGTAGGGTCACAGCCGCTGGCGAACACTATCGAACAAACGAACCAGCTAGGCTGGTCAGAGCCCAGACACGCGTCGCCGATGGTTACGGGGCCATTAGAGGCCAAGGGTGGTCACGGCGTCTGTCGGAGGACTTCGCTTGTTTGCGCATGGGTTGCGTTCCAAGTGCAGCTACCCTGCGTGAAGGCGAGCTAGTCGAACCTCGTGGTTGGCGTTTGCTAGCCTCTGCTTGATGCCCTTCAAGAGCAAAGCACAGCGCCGAAAGTTCGCACAGCTGCTTGTTGAGGGCAAGATCACCGACGACCAGTACGAGGAGTGGAACCGGTCGACAGGCAAGAAGGTGCTTCCCGAGCGCCTCCATCCAAAGGCGTCGGCGAAGAAGACAAGGTCGCCCAAGACGACCGCTAAGAAACGAGCCAACAAGTAGGGTCGGCGTTGCGCGGGATAGCTCCGCTCATCACGGCTCCCCCGAACTACCTTCCCGCCATCCATTCTTCGAGGCAGTCCGGTGGAAGCAAGGGTCCGCACCTTGCCAGGAGCAGCTGACTCTGGGCAGCGGCGCTGAGTGGCTGAATCGGGCGCGGCAACACCGTTTCCGCCACACCGGCTGTCGGCAGCGCCGAAGGACGCTTGATCACAATCAGCGCGACGATCGCCGCTACGACGCTGATGGCGGCGGCGATCACAAACGCCTGGTGGTATCCGGCGATAACGGCACCTACACCTTGCGGGAGGGACAGCCTCGTGACCGACCCGGCGATGTTGACCAGAATCGGCAGGCCCACGGCCGTTCCGACCTGCTGGGCGGTGCCGATGAGACCGGAAGCGACTCCCTGATCCCGATCGGGAACGCCAGCGGTGGCGGCCATGGTAACGCTGACGAAGGCAAGTCCGATGCCGATGCCGGTAACCAGCATGGCGGGGATGAGGATGGTGACGTAGTCGCTGTGGGGGGCGGTTCTCAGGAACAGGAGCATCCCCGCCCCCAGCACAAGAGTTCCGAGTGCGATCAGGGTTCTGGCCCCGAGCTTCATGGCAATCCGAGCTCCGATGTTGGAGACGACCATGATCAGTACCGTTTGCGGCAGCCAGGCAAGACCTGCCTGGATCGGTGAATATCCGAGGATCTCCTGCAAATACAGCGAGTTGAAGAACACCGCGCCGATCATCACGACCGACACGAGCGCCGCCACCGAGTTGCCCGCCACCACGGATCTCAGCCTCAGCATCCGACCCGGCAGCAGGGGTTGGCTGCTGCTCTTCTCCACCACGATGAATGCAATCAGGAGCGCCGCAGAGAGAGCCAGAGCGATCAGCACCTTCGTGGAAGCAAAGCCTTGCCCGGTCGCCTCGGTCACCCCGTACGCGAGGGCGAGAACTCCGCCGGTCAGGCTCACCGCCCCGGGGATGTCAAGGCTGACCTTCGTCCCACGGCGAGGAGCATCTGCCGGCAGCACCGGAGATAGCAGAACCGCGGCGAGGCCCAATGGCACATTTACGAAGAGCGTGAAACGCCAGCTCAATTCCTGGGTGAGCAGGCCTCCCAGAATCAACCCAGCCGATGCTCCGCCGGCAGACATAGCACTCCACATCCCAAGCGCACGATTACGCTCCCGGCCTTCCTTGAAAGTCGTTGTCAGAAGCGACAGTGCCGCGGGCGAGACCAAGGCGCCGCCTAAGCCCTGCATTACGCGAGCGGCGATCAGCATTCCGCCGGACTGGCTGAATCCGCCCAGCATCGAGGCCCCGATGAAGAGGACCAAACCCGTCAAGAACATGCGTCGCCGGCCGATGACGTCAGCCAGCCGACCGCCCAGCATGAGAAAGCCGCCAAAGGTGAGCGCATAGCCGCCGACCACCCATTGGATGTTCTCAGCCGACAAGCCCAGCGTACGCTGCATCGAGGGCAGCGCCACATTGACGATCGCGATGTCCAGGATCAGCATGAACTGCGCCGCGCAAAGCAGCGCGAGTATCAGATTCGAGCGATGACGTGTGACGTCAACAACCACCCCGTTCGTTGGCCAGTTTAGATAAAAGAACTTTGTCGAGGCTCGCGAATCGAACCCTGGGCCTCACGCCTTCACGCGTTTCCCTGATGAAGCGGACCTCTCCATGGGGGCGATGACCTCGTGGCGCCGGACGGCGTCGGCGAAGTCTGGCACGGTGTGATTCCCGTTATCGATGTCTGCTGCGAACGCGGCGTAGACGCGCCCGACGTTGAAGGTAGCGCTCCTTCCAGGCTCTGTCAGGCAACGCGCAGAGCTAGGAGGTAACGTCCATCGCGATGAGCGCCCAGGACCGGTGTGGCGGGTTCCGAGCAAGCATTGCTCCGGACCTTCGGGCCAAAGGCTTTAAGCGGAGAGGGGCAATCTTCCGTCGCGCGACCGCCTGTCCTTCATGACTTGGCGGCCCCCACGCGTGGTGACATGGTTCGAGCCGGGGATCATCCCGTCAAATGAGTGCGCCGGTGCGGTATGCTGCACCGACTAATAGCGATTGGAGGTGATAGATGAGCTGATTGGTCGTCAGTTGGTCTGAGCGACGATTCGTATTCAGAAATCGAGCACTTGACTCTTAATCAGTTGGTCCCGGGTTAGGCCGCCGCCCGCGTTCCCCTAGCTGCGCCGACCCGAGGTCGCGTCGCGCATGACGTGTTCGGGGTCGAGACTGGACTTTACGTACTCCGGACGCCCGAGAGGCCGATAGGTCTGTATGGTGATGCCCCGTGAAGTGGTGCGCGAGTCGACCAGGTCGAGCGCGACGTCCGGACCGGAATCGGGGAACAGTCGTGTGCCCTGGCCGATGACGACGGGATAGGTGAGCAGGTCGAGTTGGTCGACCAGGTCGTTGGCGAGCAGCCATCGGACGAGGGCACCGCTGCCGGGCACCAGCAGTGTGCCGTCTTGATGCGCCTTCAGATCACCGACGGCCGTGGCGACGTCGCCGTGCAGGACAGTCGTTCCCGCCCACTGCGGATCGGCGAGGCTGGTGGATGCCACGTACTTGGGCCGGCTGTTCAGCGCGGCGGCGATCGGGCTCGTGCTCGGATCGGACATCGCTCCCCAGGAGCCGGCGAAGATCTCGTACGTCCGCCGGCCAAAGAGGAACGCGGCCGCGCCGCCGTAGATCTGGTTGAGATAGTCCCCGGTTTCGGTGTCGAGAAGTGGTATGGCCCATCCGCCGCGCTCGAAGCCGCCCCTGCGATCCTCGTCAGGTCCGCCCAACCCCTGCATCACGCCGTCCACCGAGACGTTGGTCGTGGTCGTCAACCTCATGTCGTGGTCACCTCGCCGAACAACCGCCGCGGGCCCCTTCTGGATCCGCGTTACTTGCTAAAGATAAGCAAAGTGGGCGCGGCGTTGGTTCAGCTTAGCTAGGTCAGCTCGACTTTCAATCCGCCAAGCATGCCCTGAGAGCGGTGGAACCTACAGAAGAACAGTAAAGTCCCCGAGCTGGGAAAGGTGACCGTGACCGTAACCTTGCTGCCCACCGCAAGCTCCTTATCGATGTTCTGTTCGGTGATGGTGAAGGTGTGGGCGGTTTGCGATTCGTTGCTCAGCGTCAGGGCGAGCTTGTCGCCGGCGTGCGCGGTGAAGACTGTCGGGTTGAAGTAAAAGCTGTCCACCTCGACGCTCTGGCTGCCACCACCCGAGACGTCCTTGGTCCCATGGTCGTTGGCTGCTTCCCCATTGACGGTGATCTTCCCGCTGCCCGCGCTCGGACTGCTGGCGGTGGAGGCGGTGGTGCTACCGCACGCCGCAGTCAGCAGGGCGGCGGCCAGTACCGACGCGAGTTTCGGTAAGGGTAGTCCTCGCTGCAGCATCTCTCCCTCCTGGCGTTAATCGATCCCTGACTCCTACGAGTCCGGGTTACGCCTTAACTAGTGAGAGGGCTGGCGTTCGAGAACAACCACCGGAATCACGCGCTCGGTCCGGGTCTGGTAGTCGGCATATGACGGCCAGATCTTGCACATCTCCTGGAA
>VBDS01000204.1 GCA_005889085.1 Chloroflexota bacterium
CAATGCGGATTCAAGAGGTGATTCTCCGAGCGCTGAGCGGTCAGCAAACGTGGTTACAGGCGGCCGACGTGCTGGGGCTGAGCCCCCGCACGGTGCGCCGCCTCCGCTGGCGATATGAACACTTCGGGTACGACGGCCTGTTTGACCGGCGGCGGCGTCGCCCCTCGCCCCGGCGGGTGCCGCTGGCCGAAGTGCAGCGCGTCCTCCACCTCTACCGGGAGCACTATCCGGGGTGGAACGTCCGACACTTCTACAGCTGGGCCCGCCGGGAGCACGGCGTGACGCTCTCCTACACCTTCGTGAAGACCGCCCTCCAAGGGGCGGGGTTGGTGCCCAAGCACCGGGCGCGGGGCCGCCATCGCCGGCGGCGCGAGCCGCGCCCCTGCGTCGGTGAGCTCCTGCACCTGGACGGCAGCCGCCACCAGTGGCTGGCCCTGGGGCCGGAGCAGTGGCTCACGCTGCTCACCGTCATCGACGACGCCACCAAGCAGCTCCTCTACGCCGAGTTCGTCGCGGCGGAGAGCACTGCCACCGTGATGCGGGCCCTGCGGGCCGTGTTCCAGCGCTACGGGCTGCCCCAGGCGCTTTACACCGATCGCGCGCACTGGGCCGTGCACACGCCCACGTCCGGCAGCGCGCCTGATCGCAGCCGCCGCACCCAGGTGGGCCGAGCGCTGCACCAGTTGGGGATCGAGCACATCCTGGGGTACTCCCCCCAGGCCCGGGGGCGCAGCGAGCGCGCCAATCGCACGCTGCAGGACCGCCTCGTCAATGAGCTGCGCCGGGCGGGGATCACCACGGCGGCCGCGGCCAACCAGTATCTGCGCGAGCACTTCCTCGCCTCCTACAACGCCACCTTCGGCCGGCCCCCGGCCGACCCGGCGTCGGCGTTCGTCGCGCTGGGCCGGGTCGATCTCGAACAGATCCTCTGTCACGAGGAAGAGCGCGTCGTCGCTCGCGACAACACCGTGCGGCTCGACGCCCTCATCCTGCAGCTCGCCAAACAGCGCGGCCGGCGCACGTGTGCGGGGCTGCACGTGCTCGTCCGCCGGCACCTCGAGGGGCACCACTCGGTGTGGTACGGCTCACGCTGTCTCGGGCGCTTCACCGGGGCGGGGCAGCCACTTTCACCCCTGGCTGCGGGGGTATCTCACCCCTTGCCTACTCCGCGATCGCCGCTCCTGAGCCCATTGCGGCCTCGCGCGTCCGGCCGGACCCGCCTCGTTCCTGCCCCGCGCGCGCTCCCGTCGGTGCCGACGTCGGCCCCGGGGCTTCACTGAAACCGGTCAGATCACTTGTCAAACAGGAGCGGCCAGATCACTTGCTAACAACAGCGGCGCGCGGGAGTGTTGTAGGGAATGTGGGGGGCCCGAGCGGCGCCGGCCGGACGATGCGCGAGCGACATGAGGCGTCGGGGGTTCCCCCTCCCCCCGACGCCCGGTCCGGCGGCCCGTCTCCGACGCGTGCGCGCCCGGTTACTCGCCGCTCTGTTGGAGGAGCTTGGCCACGAGGCCGGTCCAGCCCGTCTGGTGGCTCGCGCCGATGCCGGCGCCGGTGTCGCCGTGGAAGTACTCGTAGAAGAGCACGAGGTCCCGCCAGTGGGGGTCCGTGCGCCATCTCTCGACGCCGCCGTGGACCGGTCGCTGCCCACCCGGGCGCCGCAGGAAGATCCGGACAAGCCGGCGCGAGAGCTCCTGCGCGACCTCCCAGAGCGACGCAAGCCTGTCCGACCCGGTGGGGAGCTCGACCTGGAACGTGTGGCCGTAGTACCAGTCGAGCCGCTGGAGCGCCTCGATGAGGAGGAAGTTGAGGGGCACCCAGACCGGGCCTCGCCAGTTCGAGTTGCCGCCGAAGAGCCCGGTCGTGGACTCGCCGGGCTCGTAGGCGACCCCTTCCGTGATCCCGTCGCAGGCGAACCGGTACGGGTGATCGCGGTGGTGCGCGGAGAGCGCGCGGACGCCGCAGGAGGAGAGGAACTCCTCTTCGTCGAGCATCCGCGCCAGCACGCGCCGGAGCCGCTGGCGGGGCACGAGGGAGAGAAGGCGCCGCTCGCCGTCGGCCGAGCGGCGGGTGGTGTCGAGGTGGGGGTGGAACTCGGGGCGATGGTCGATGAACCAGCTCATGCGCCGCTTGAAGTTGGGCAGCCGGTCGACGGCCTGCGGCTCGAGGGTCTCGACCGCGAGCAGCGGGATCAGCCCGACGATCGAGCGGACCTTGAGGCGGTGGGTCGCGCCGCCGGGCAGGTGGAGCACGTCGTAGTAGAAGCCGTCCTCCTCGTCCCACAGCTCGATCCCGGAGACGTCGTTCAGGGCGCGCGCGATGTAGACGAAGTGCTCGAAGAACTTGGAGGCGACGTCCTCGTAGGCGGGGTTGTCCCGGGCGAGCTCGAGCGCGATCGCCAGCATGTTGAGGCAGTACATGCCCATCCAGGAGGTGCCGTCGGACTGTTCGATGTGGCCTCCGGTGGGGAGCGGCGCGGAGCGGTCGAAGACGCCGACGTTGTCCAGGCCGAGAAAGCCGCCCTGGAAGATGTTCTGCCCCTCGGGGTCCTCGCGGTTCACCCACCAGGTGAAGTTCAGCAGGAGCTTATGGAAGACGCGCTCGAGGAAGGAGCGGTCCGCGCGGCCGCGCATGCGCTTCTCGATCTTGTAGACCCGCCAGGCGGCCCAGGCGTGCACGGGCGGATTCACGTCGGCGAGGGCCCACTCGTAGGCGGGGAGCTGGCCGCTCGGGTGCATGTACCACTCACGGAGGAAGAGCACGAGCTGATTCTTGGCGAAGTCGGGGTCGACCAGGGCCAACGCCACGCAATGGAAGGCGAGGTCCCACGCCGCGTACCATGGGTACTCCCACTTGTCGGGCATCGAGATCACGTCCTCGTTGTAGAGGTGGCGCCAGCGGTGGTTGCGCCCGGTCAGGCGCGTGGCGGGCGGCGGCGGGCCGGCGGGGTCGCCGTCGAGCCAGCGCTGAACATCGTAGTGGTACCACTGCTTGGACCAGAGCATCCCTGCCAACGCCTGCCGCATGACCTGCCTGCCGTCCGGGGAGAGCTTGTCGGGGACGACCTCGGCGTAGAACTCGTCGGCCTCGCGCCGGCGGGCGTCGAAGACCGCCTCAAACTCGGCCCCGAGCGGCCCGGACCCGGGCGGGGCGTCGGTCAGACGCAGGCGGACCTCCCGCGGGCCGTCGGGGGCGATCACGACACGGTACCGGGCGGCGACCTTCGTCCCCGTCCGCGCCGGGTTGACCGCGCCCACGGCGCCATGGACGACGAACTCGTTGATCCCGTCCTTCGCGTACGGACTCTGGGCGTCGACGCCCCAGAGGCGCCGGGCGTTGGAGTCGTTCTCGGTGAAGAGAAGGTCGGGGCCACCCGCGCAGAGGAGGCGGCGGCGCCCGAGCGTTGGGTGGTCCGCCTCGACGCAGCGCGCGCCCTCGAGGGCGGGCCCCACGGTAAGCCGGGGGCGCTCGGCCCCGATCTCCCACGACCAGGTGTTCCGAAACCAGAGCGTCGGCAGCAGGTGCAGCTCGGCCGGCTCCGGACCGCGGTTCCAGACCGTCAGGCGAACGAGGATATCGTCGGGCGAGGCCTTCGCGTACTCGACCTGCACGTCGAAGTACCGGTCCTCTTCGAACACGCCGGTGTCGAGCAGCTCGAACTCGGGGGCGGCGCGGCCCCGGCGGCGGTTCTCGGCGACCAGGCCCTCGTACGGGTAGGCCCGCTGGGGGTACTTGTAGAGCCACTTCATGTACGAGTGGGTCGGGGTGGAGTCGAGGTAGAAGTAATACTCCTTGACGTCCTCGCCGTGGTTACCCTCGATGCCGCCGAGGCCGAAGAGGCGTTCCTTGAGGATCGGGTCCCGGCCGTTCCAGAGCGCCAGCGCGAAGCAGAGCCGCTGGTGGTTGTCCGAGATGCCGGCGAGCCCGTCCTCGCCCCATCGGTAGGCGCGCGAACGCGCGTGGTCGTGGGGGAAGGATTCCCAGGCCGTGCCGTCCTCCGAGTAGTCTTCGCGCACCGTGCCCCACTGGCGTTCGCTCAGGTAGGGGCCCCAGCGCTTCCAGTGTGCCGTGCGCTGGCGCGATTCCTCGAGCCGCCGCGCCTCGGCGCTGGGTGGGGCGGAGGACTTCGTCCCTCTCTCAGGTTTCCCCCGAGGGAGTGCGGCGGCGGGACCGGCGCGCGGAGCGGACTCGGCAGGCATCGTGCGGAAACGGCTACACGGGAATGAGCGCGCCCGTCACGTCGCGCGCGCCGTCGCCGGCGAGAAGGGTCACGACCGCGGCGACCGAGTCGACGGAGACCCACCCGGAGCGGTCGGCGTCGGGCATGGCGGCGCGATTGGCGGGCGTGTCCATCGTGCTCGGCAACACGGCGTTGACGGTGACGCCGTGCGGCGCGACCTCCCGCGCGAGCGCCAGGGTGAGCGCGATGACGCCCGCCTTCGCGACGGTGTAGGCGAGGAAGCCGGCCATCGGCGGCACCACCGCACGCGACGCGATCGTGATCACCCGTCCCGACCGGGCGCGGAGCATCGCGGGCAGCGCCCCGTGGCAGGCCAGGTACGTCGTGGTGAGGTTGAGGGTCAGCATGCGGTTCCACGCCTCCGGCGGCGTCGAGACGAGGTCGCCCGCGGCGAAGCCGCCGACGGCGCACACGAGGATGTCGACACGA
>VBDS01000189.1 GCA_005889085.1 Chloroflexota bacterium
AAGGCCGCGATCGCCCATCGCGGCACGGCGATCCTCGACATCATCTCGCCGTGCGTCACCTTCAACGACCACGACGGCTCGACCAAGAGCTACAGCTGGGTCAAGGACCACGAGGAATCGATCGCGGACGTCTCGTTCATTCCGTTCTTCGAAGAGGTCCACGTCGACTATGAGCCCGGCTCAGTACGCGACGTGCAGCTCCACGACGGCTCTCACATCGTGCTCAAGAAGCTCGGCGAGGACCACGATCCGACGGACCGGCGCGCCGCGATCCGCGTGATCGAGGAAGGCCGGGCCGAGGGTCACCTCGTGACTGGCCTTCTCTACGTCGACACCAAGATGGACGATTTCGCGACCACCGAGCACATCCCGCAGCGCCCGCTCAGGAACCTGGGTGAAGACGAGCTGCGCATGTCGCGGCACGACTTCGCCCAGTTCATGTCTGAGTTCGCCTGAAAATCCAGCCTCGCACGGCGACGGGCAAGACTCCGAGCCCCTCCGTCGCCTCACGGCGACACCTCGCCATGAATGGGGAGGAGATTCGCAAAGGCACGCGCCTGGTTGCACGACGGGACCCGGCGATGGCGGCGCTGATCAAGCGGGTCGGTCCGATGAGCTTCCGCGATCCCTCCGACGACAGCTTCGCCGCGCTGGTGCGCTCGATCATGTACCAGCAGCTGGCCGGCGCCGCCGCCACCGCCATCCATGGTCGCTTTCTGAAGCTGTTCTCGGATGGCCTCTCACCGGCCGCGGTGCTGACGCTGCCTGAAGGCGCGATGCGAAGCGCGGGTCTCAGCGGTTCGAAGGCCGCCGCGGTCGCCGACCTCGCCCGGAAGATCATGGACGGGACGGTTCCGCTCGAAGACGTCGAGTCGCTGTCCGACGACGAGCTGGAGGCGCGGTTGGTCCAGGTGCGCGGCATCGGCCCCTGGACGGCCCAGATGTTCATGATGTTTCAGCTTCAGCGACTGGACATCTGGCCCGTGGCCGACTATGGCGTGCGCAAGGGATGGTCAGTCGTGCACCGAAAGAAGGACCTGCCCGCGCCGAAGGCGCTGGAAGCCGAGGGCGAGAAATTCCGTCCGTACCGCACGATCGCCGCGTGGTACTGCTGGCGCGCCGTGGATACGGTCCTGCCCGACTAGAGGCGCGACCCGAAGACCCGGCCGCGCCTCTAGCGAGCGTACTTTCGGCGCAGCTTCTCGATCGCCTGGTCGGTCATGGGCGGCCAGCCGTAAGCATCGAGAAAGGGCCGCGCCAAACCCCTGGCATAGTTGTACTGCAGCGTCCACACGCCCGCCGCGAGATCATCCTCGGGATTGCCCAGCCCTGACCTGCCGACGTCAACGAGCCCGCTCAGCTCGCCCTCGGAAACCAGGACGTTGGGCAGGCAGTAGTCGCCATGGACCAGGACGTGGCCGCGCTTCTTGATTCCGAACGGACAGCCCGCGGATTCGGTGGAGTGGAGCCGGCGAAGAATCCGACCCAGCTTCTCCGCCACGCGGCGCGGTTCCCAACGCACCGATGGGTGATGCATCGGCACGCCGGAGACCTCGCGGGTGACGAGCCAGTCGTCGCCCAAATCATGGAAGAATCCGCCAACCTCGGGCACCGGCCATCGGCCCGCCAGCCAGTTGAGGCGATCCCTTTCGGGGGCGAGGTCTGCTGCGCGCTTGACGAAAACGGCGCGGCCGTCGCCAGTCATGCGCCAGACGGTGCCGGCCCAGCTCATCCACGCCAGCTCTTCGGCGATCGGCGCTCCGCCAAGAGCCGCCTCGACGGCGCTCCGCACGTTCGTGGGTAGTGGCAGCGATGAGGATTTCACTTTATGGCCCTCTGTAGGATGTGCGCGGGTGTGTCGTGATAGCTCTGCCTGACTCGGCCGAGGCGTTCCAGGACGCCACCTGGCAGGACGTCGCGCCATATTACGAAGAGCTGGCCAATCGCCCGCTTGATCGAACCAACGTCGAGGTGTGGCTCGCCGACTGGTCGCAGTTCGAATCGCTGCTTTCCGAGGCGGCGTCGCTGGCGAACTTCGCCTACGTCTGCAACACGGCCGACATGCGGCTCGAGGCGGCGCGCCTGAGATTCAGCAGCGAGATCGACCCCCAGGCCGACGAGCAGCGCACAAGGCTCCAGCGGCGACTGGTCGAGCTCGGCTATGTCCGGCCAGGGCTCGAGACCATGGTGCGGCGCTTCCGCAACCAGATGGAGCTTTTCCGCGAAGCCAACGTACCGCTGTTCACCGAGCTGGCCAAGCTCTCCACCGGCTGGGCGAAGGCGATCGGCGCCATGACCGTCGACTGGGACGGCGAAGAGAAGACGCCGCCCCAGATGGTTCCCTTCCTGGAGAGCAACGACCGGAGCGTCCGCGAGCGCGCCTTTCGCTCGATGTTCAAGCCCTACATCGAGCAGCGCGACACGCTGGCCGACTTCTTCGACCGCATGTACGACCTTCGCCAGCAGGTCGCGAAGCACGCGGGCTTCGACAACTTTCGCGACTATGCGCACCGCGAGAAGAACCGCTTCGACTACACGCCCGATGACTGCTTCCGGTTTCACGAGGCTGTCGAGGTGGCGGTCAAGCCTGCCATCAACCGACTGCTCGAGCGGCGGCGTGCGCATATGGGCCTCGACAGGTTGAGGCCCTGGGACATGTGGGTCGATCCCAAGGCCCGCGCAGCACTCAAGCCGTACGTGAATATCGACGAGTTCATCGCGCGCGCCGGCGACATCTTCGCCAATGTCAACGAGGACTTCCGAGGTTATTTCCGCCGCATGGCCGACGCCGGCCTCCTCGACCTGGACAACCGTAAGGGCAAGGCGCCGGGAGGGTTCTGCGACTCGCTGCCCGCGCGAAAGATGCCGTTGATCTTCATGAACGCGGTCGACGTGGACGATGACGTTCAGACCTTGCTCCACGAGTCAGGGCATTGCTTTCATGTTTTCGAGGCGGCGAACCTCCCACTCTTGTTCCAGCGCCATCCGGGCGCCGAGATGGCCGAGGTCGCCTCGATGTCAATGGAGCTCCTGGCCGCGCCGTACATCGACCGTGGGCACGGCGGGTACTACTCCGATGCCGACGCGCCGCGTTCGAGGCGGGCTGTCCTGGAGGGAGCGGTTCTCTTCTTCACGCACTGCGCATCGGTGGACGCTTTCCAGCAGTGGATGTACACGACGCCTGAAGGCCGCGATGCCGACGCACGCGACCAGAAGTGGCTCGAGCTGAGGCGTCGCTTCGAAGGCGACGCGGTCGACTGGAGCGGGCTCGATGCCGAGCGCATCGCGCGCTGGTACTTCCAGCCTCACTTTTTCGACTACCCCTTCTACTACATCGAGTACGGGATCGCGCAGCTCGGCGCGCTGCAGGTCTGGCGCAACAGCCTGGCCGACCGCGGCCAGGCGGTGCGCAAGTACCGGGAGGCCCTGGCTCTCGGCGCGACCAGGCCGCTCCCGGAGCTCTATCACGCCGCCGGCGCGCGACTGATCTTCGACAGCGAGGGCATGCGCGAGCTGATCGAGCTGGCCGAGGAGGAGCTCGCGACGGTAGACGCCTGACGCGGCGTCACTTGTTCTCGATGTTTCTCAGTGGGCGGTGCGGCCCGAACTTTGGCTCGCTGATACCTGCGACCATCAGCAGCCTGATCACGCGACCCCGGTGGCCTCGGTAGGGCTCGAGCAGCTCGAGCATTCGCTCGTCGGTCGAACGCACGGTGCCCTCGAGCGCGTAGCCGACTATATGCGGGATGTGATAGTCGCCCACCGGGACTGCATCTGCGTCGCCTAACGCGACGCTCGCCACCTTCGCCGCCGTCCACGGACCTACACCGGGAAAAGCCTGCAGCCTGCGATAGGCGCTGGGGAGATCCATCGTCACGGTCTCCTCCAGCCGGTTCGCACTGCGTGCCGCCCGCATGATCACCTCGGCTCGCTTCCGCTCGATGCCGAAGCGATGAAGGCTCCAGTAGGGCGTGCGAGCCAGGGCCTGCGGCGATGGCGGAAGCATCAGCTCAACCGGGCCAGGGGCGCGCTCGCCGAGCGCGGCCACAAGCCGGTGATATGACGACCTCGCCTCGACGCCGGCGACCAGCTGCGCGAGGACTGACGGCACCAGTGCTTCGAAAACGGCGTGCGTACGGGGCGTTCGCATGCCGGGCCTTTGCCTATGGAGGCGGGCGATCAGGGGATGCGCCGGCGCGAAGCCGGAGTCGTCATCCTCTTCGCCGCAGAGCACCGGCGCATGCGCGACCGCCCAGCCCGCGCCCGGTCCCCACCCCCGTACGTCGACGAGACCATGGCGCCGGCTCATCTGCACGGTCGCCGCGCCCGCCGGCGTGCGTGTCGCGTGCCAGAAGTCGCCCCCATCTCCTCTGCGCCACGTGCCGGCTCCAAGCAGATGAAAGGTCAGCGAGAGGTCGAGGGGTCGGCGCGGCTCGAACCGCGCCTCTGCATCAGGGACCACGCGGTCAATTTACGGGGGTGAGCGGCACTGTAAAGGTGAACTTGCTCCCGGCGCCGAGTCGGGAGTCGACGGTGAGGTCGCCTTCGTGCATCCGCGCGATCTCCCGCGAAAGCCACAGGCCAAGTCCAGTGCCCTGGACGTGAGCTGCCGTCTCGATCCGGCCGAATCGCGTGAACAGCGTTGCCTGGTCTTCCTCCGTGATACCCACGCCCTCGTCACCGACGGAAACGCATGCCTTGTCGCCGTCGCGCCGCACGTCCACTGTGATGTCAGTCCCCGAGGGAGAGTATTTCGCCGCGTTGCTCAGAAGGTTGCGCACGACCATCTGAAAGCGGTCTGGGTCGACGTTGGCTTCGATCGACTCCACCGGTGCGTCCACCTTGAGCTCGTGCCCGCTCATCAGCATCTTCACGCCATCGATCGCGGAATCGGTGAGCTCCACGATGTCCACGCGCTGGCGGCGCAGGGCAAGACGCCCCTCTTCGAGACGCGACGCCTCGATCATCTGCTCGATCATCCAGTTGACCTCGTCCGACTTCGAGATCAACAGCGGAAGCACGGACCGCGCCTTGGGCGCGAGGTCGCCTAGCGCGCCGGCCTCCAGCATCGTGAGATAGCCCTTGATCACGGTCATCGGGCCGCGCAGCTCGTGCGACGCGATGTTCAAGAAATCGGTCTTCGCGCGCTCGAGCGCGGCGATCTTGGAGTTCATCATCACGCGGTCGAGACCGACGGTGATGCTCGCTGCGTACTGGCGCAGCCGGCTCAGCTCGTCGTCACCGAACATCGGGCTGAGGCGTCCCGCGATGATCACGATGGCGCCCCGGCCCTGACTCAGGTCGAGCGGCGCGACCACCGTCAAGCCCGCCCGCCAGGGTGCATGTCTGTCCGCCCCCGCCTTCAACACGTCCGCCCGCGCGCTCATCAAGGCCGCATCGCCGGTGCCGATTCCACGCGCGGCGAGGATCGAGCCGTCAGCGTCGATCACGTACGCGGATTCACCACCAACAAGCCGCTCCGCCCAGCCGAGGGCCCGGTCCGCGAGCGCCGCGCGATTCGGGCTGTACAGCAGGAGGTCGTGAAGGGCCTGGCGGAACTCATCCTCTTCGGGCTGGCGCCAGATTCGGCGCAGCCACGCGGGTGGAAAGAACGCGACGTAAAGAACCGGCACGATGGTCAGCGCGAAGAGGTCGACGAGGATCGTGAGTGTGCCATTGAGCGAGCCCGCGATGGTGCCGAAGACCACGACGAGCAGCAGACCTGCGTAGCCAGTGCTGATCGCCCGCAGGCGCGCCTTCTCCACCGCGGGCCGGCCGCGCGCCGCCAGCCAGAAGGTCACGGTGGGCTCAAGGATGCAGAAGGCCCACACGACGATCAGTCCGACCAGAACGAGTGTCTGGGCCGGCGAGTGCGGGCTGTCCGGGTTGAAGGGAAGCTGGACCGCTGTCGCGCTGAGGCCGGCGACGACGATCGCGCCGATCAGGAGCCCCCGCCTGACAGGGCTGTAGGGGACGAACGAGTCCCGGAACATCACCAGGCCGTAGCCGGAGACGAGGAACAAGACCGCGCCGAGGTCGGTCAGGAGCTGGCCCGACGGCCCGCCGCCGCCCAGAATCGGCGAGAGCAGGATCAGGATGGCCAGCGAGGCGATGGCTGCGGCCAGGCTGCCGTGGCGCCGGTCTGGCTCGCGAAGCCAGCTGAGGATGGTTCTGATCGCCAGGATCGAAAATGCCGCCTCGATGGCCAACGCCAGGATCAAGAGGACCTCGGACACGGCTCCATAGCCTACACGACGATTTTTCAAGGACAACAGGTTTGGTCATGTCGTGGGTTACCCGACGAACCGACAGCGTCCTGCGGAACGCTAGCCCGCCGGGGTCACCAGGATTCCGTTTGGGTCGCTCCGGAGGCCGTCCACGCGGTGGGTCTCGAAGCTCCGGATGCCCCTGACGTCCGGTTCGACAGCGAAGGCCCCGCGGCCCTCGAGCAGGTTGATCCCGAGATGATGGTGGTAGCCCTCCCAGCTCAGGAACCGCATCACGTTGCCCGCCTGAGCCATCAGCTCCATGCCCATCGATTCGTAAAAGGCCTGGCTCGCGTCGAGGTCGCCGACGTTGAGGTGAACGTGGCCAAGGACGGTGCCCTCCGAGAACTTCTTCTGGGATGGTGAGGCGCCGCGGAGCAGCCGCTCGAAATCGAGGTGGTCGGTTCCGATGTTGAGCCGGCCGTTCGGATACTGCCATTCGGTCCGCGGCCGGTCGGCGTACACCTCGATGCCATTACCTTCCGGATCGTCGAAATACAGAGCCTGGCTGACGAAATGATCCGCAGTTCCTGTCAGCGGAAGCCTTTCCTCGAGCGTGCGCTGGAGAAATCCACCAAGCTCTTGCGCACTGGGCAGAAGGATGGCGAAGTGGTAGAGACCGGCCGTGTGCCTCGGCCGCTCATGACCACCCGGCAGTGCTGTCAGGCGAAGAATTGCCGAACCATCGGCACCAAACACCGCATGCTGGGGGTCGCCGGTGATTCGCGTGAGGCCGAACGATTCGTAGAACGCGCCCTCGCGCTCGAGGTCGAGAACTTTGAGCTCGACCGCTCCAAGCGGCCAGGGAGCATCCATCACGCGCAGGCGCCGGTGTCAGCGCCGAGCTTGTCGAGCACGTCGATCACGATCAGCGACACCGAGGCGGTGTTGTAGGTCGCTTCATCGCTCTGAAATTTGATGTCGGCCAATCCATCGCGGTCGTCGGCGCCGAGCTGATCAGCGAGGCGCGGCGACCGGTACTGCAGCGACCGGCAGCCTGCGTGTGAATGGTCGTAGACGTTCGTGGCGTCGGCTGGCAATTCGGTCAGCGCGATCTGAAATGCTGCGCCGGCAGTGACATGAAACATCAATCGAATCTCCTCGACGACCACATAGCCATTGCTGCTGCACCGCACCGTGACGCGGCCGGGAACCGTTGCGGTGGTGTAGTACGCGGTTGACTCCGGCACCTGACGGTGGCTGGCCTGCCACGTTCCAATGTACGCGCCGAAGTTGTTCAGGCCTGTCCGCTCTTGTTTGTCCGCGGGACACTCGATTGTGCCGCCACCTGCAGTCGGGGCCGTGGCCGGGGCACCCGGCGTCCGGCACCCGACCAGGACCAGGCATCCCATCACCAGCGTGGCCGCTAAGAGGCGCGTCGTCCTTTGCCTTGCGACGGCGCGCCTGTGATCGCCTCTTCCAGGACGTCGCGAAAGCGCTCGACTTCCCTTGCCGGCAGCCTGAGAAACGCGGCCGGGGGTTCGAGGAGCCGCGCGATCAGCGTGTCCCTCACCTTCTTGCCTTTAGGTGTGACCATCAGCACGTTGATGCGTCGGTCGGCCGCGTTCGGCCGGCGGACAACAAGCCCCGCCTCCTCCAGCCGGTCGGTCGGGTCGACCACAGTCGACGGGTTGCAGTGGAGGCGGCTTGCGAGCTCCTTCTGCGAGATCGTGCTCTCAGGATCCAGCTGTACCAGGGCCCAGGCTGAGACTGGCGACAGGCCCGCGTCCGCAGCCACCGCGTTCATCCGCGCCTCCCAACTGGCGTATCCCTCGATCATCAAGGCCCACAGCTCTTGAGCCTTTGAGCTGTAGCGGAATCCAGGGACGATGGCTTCGTTCACGGCCGGGAGTGTACCGCTGCGCGCCGCAGATCGACTGGGGTAGAAATAAGTGGAGTCTCCAACCGGTTGGTACCTAGTTGAATGAACCTGGGCCTCCAGGCCCATGTTCCAAAACCCCGAGGAGGTAATCAATTGGGAACGTGGAAGTTCGATCCATTTCATACGCAGGTTGAGTTCTCGGCCAAGCATCTGGGCATGATGACCGTGCGAGGCCATTTCGCGGAGGTCAACGCGACAGGCGAGATTCACCCCGACCACCCAGAGCGGACGAAGGTCGAGGCCACCATCACCACTTCGAGCATTCGAACTCACAACGAGCAGCGGGACAAGGACCTGCGATCGTCCAACTTCCTGGAGATCGACAAGTACCCGACCATGACGTTCAAGAGCACGAAGATCGAGGCGGCCGGCCAGGACCGCTACAAGCTCACCGGAGACCTCACCATCAAGGGCACGACCAAGCCGGTGACGCTGAACGTCGTCAAGTACGGCGAGTTCAACGACCCGCAGATGGGCCATCGCATCGGCTACGCAGCGGAGACGCAGATCAACCGCAAGGACTTCAACATGAAGTTCGACGCGATGCTCGACGGCAAGTTCATCGTCAGCAACGAGATCGTGATCAACATCGAGGGCGAGATAGTCGAGGCCCAGGAAGCAGCGGCCGCGGCTGCCTCTGGATCCTCAGACACCGCCAAGCGTTAAACGGTCGCCGGCGACATTGCCGCGGCCACCACGCCTGAAGGTGGCCGCGGCTGTTCGCGCGAGCTAGACAGACACCCGCGGGATGGCTTCGGGGCTGCTCCTGCCATCGGCCCCGTCCTGGGCCAAAGCATTGGTGCGTAACTCCTCGGCGGTCCGCAGCGGACGGTCGCGTAGCAGCAGAGTGCACAGCAGACCCATCAGCCCTGAAACGATCGTGATCCAGAACAGGTCGCCGATCGAGAGGGCCAGCGCGTTGTTGGCGCCCGCGATCACCTTGGGAATCAGCGCCTGAGAGGGTCCAGGCAGGATCTGCTCGAGCAGAGCGCGACCGTTCCCGACGTTCTGCAGCGCACCCGACACCTTGACCAGCTGTGAGATCAGCGCTTGCGGCACCCCCTCCTCCCCCAGGTTCGTCGGGAGGCGGCTGGCGAAAGACGAGGAGAAGATGGTGCCGGCAGCGGCCAGCCCCACTGAGGCGCCAATCTGACGAAGAAAGGTGAGGGTGCTGGTCGCGACACCGAGCCGGGTCATCGGAACGGAGTTCTGGATCACGACCGTGAAGCCCGCCATCGCCGGACCGATGCCAAGACCGAGAACGAGCATCCATGCCCACAGCTCCCAATCGTTGACGCCGGCCGTGAGGTGCGTCATCAGAAAACCGCCGACCACCATCACCACGGCCCCACCCACCATCAGCCACTTGTAGCGACCGAGCCGGCTGATCAGAAGCCCCGTGCCGATGCTGCCCCCCATGAGTCCGACCAGCAGGGGCCATATGTAGTAGCCAGAGGCGGTGGCGCTGACGCCACGAACGGTCTGGTAGAAGCGCGGCATGAAGATCACCGCGGCGAACATCGCGATGCCGAAGGCAAAAACCGCGGCCATGCTGACCGCGTAATCCCGCTCCCGGAAGAGGTCGAGCGGAATTATCGGCTCCTTCGTCCGGGCCTCCACGAACAGGAAGACGACCAGGATCACCAGGCCCACCACGATCAGCCCGCCGACGTCGGGATCGGTCCAGTTCGCCAGCTGGCCCGAGCTGTTCACGTTGCCCTTGTTGGTGAGGCCGAGCATGAACGGCACAACGCCCGCAGTGAAGAGGACGATGCCGAGATAGTCGAGGTCTCGGATCGAGGCCTGCCTGCGCCCCGCGCTGGGCAGCACCGTCGCCAGCACCACCAGCGACGCGACGCCGAAAGGCACGTTGACGTAAAAGACCCAGTGCCAGCTGATGTGGTCGGTGATCCAGCCGCCGATGAACGGACCGACGATGAAGCTCAGCGCGAAGACGCCGCCGAACAAACCCTGGAATCGCCCACGCTCGCGCGGGCTGTATAGGTCACCGATGATCGCCATGACAATCGGGAACAAGGCCCCGGCACCAAGTCCCTGGACGGCCCGGAATGCCACAAGCTCGTTCATGTTCTGCGAAGCCCCTGAGAGCCACGAGCCGAGCAGAAAAAGAGCGACGCCGATGATCAGCATCACTTTGCGGCCGAAGACGTCGGAGAACTTCCCGTAGATGGGCACGGTCACGGTCGACGACAAAAGGTATGCGCTGACCACCCAGGAATAGAGACTCGCGCCGTTGAGGTCGGTCACGATGCGGGGCAGAGCTGTCCCGACAACGGTCTGGTCGAGAGAGGCCAGGAACATGGTCAGCAGAATCGCCCCCAGGATGGCAAGCTTGGTTCGTGGCGGCAGCAACATGAGCGACGGCGCGCCTGCCGCCTGGACGCTTGCCGCAGGGCGGACGTCAGTGCCGGCCATGTTTCTCAGCGCCTGACGGTGGCTGCGGGCTCGACCTGGCAAAAAATTCCCGCGCCGCGAGCGCAATGAGGTCGACGCAGACTTCGATCGAGATCGCGGTGCTGTCGAGGACCATTTGGTAGTGACGCGGATCCTCCCACGCCCCTGCCCGGGGATAGAAGTGGGAAACGTAGGCGCGGCGCGCAAGATCTGCGTCCTGCTGCAGCCTGGTCGCGGTCTTGTAGTCAAGTCCTTCGTGCGCCATCGAGTTTCGACGCCGCGCTTCGACGGGGCCGTCGACGCGGACGTGAAAGACATCGGGCCGACCTTTCAAGACGAAGACGCCGGCCCTGCCGAGGATCACTGCTCCGCCGCGGTCCGCAAGTGTGCGGATGGCGACCTCGGTATGCGCAACATCTGGCGCAACGCCCAGCTCCTCCAGGGCCATCGGGACGCCGACGAACAGCCCGCTGTAGTTGAGCGCGCTGTTCAAAAGCCGCCCCACCCTGCTCCCGCTCTTCGTGTCGTCGGCAAGGGCTTCGACCAGCGGCTCGTGGATCCTTTCCACGATGGCAGTTGGAATTGCCCGGTCCACGAAGGGCAGGTGCAGGCGTTGGGCAACGGCGGGTCCGATGAGGCTGCCCCCTGCACCGTAAGTGGCGGCGATGGTAACCGTGGCCATGCGGGCTACGGGCCGCCGTTCGCGCCGACCGGCTCTGGATCGGACAATCGATACCCACTCACTGGCACCAGACCGCGCACGCGCTCGCGTGCCTTGTCCGACGCCTCGGCCCGCGACGCCGCCCTCACGGCCGGCACACCGATCCGGACCTTGGCCGTGCCGGCCACCGGCGCGACGGACAACCCGTCTTTGGTCATGGCTTCGAGCACTGCGCGGTCGCCCGGGCGGCCGGGTTCGGGTTCCAGCATGAAGGCGAAGGCGTAGTCGACCGGGATCACGACCACAGGCTGCTCCCCGGTGCGATGGCCCAGAGGCTGGAACCGGCGGTCTTCGGCGGCGTCGAGCAACGCCTCGAGCTCGGCGGTCGATCGGCGACCGGCAAAGCGAGACGCCAGGGAGTAAAGGACGGGAACCAGGACGAGGGTCAGTACCGTGCTGGTGAACAGGCCGCCGATCACGACGATCGCGAGCGGCCGGCTGATGAACGCGCCGCCGATGCCTCCTCCTCCTCCGAGAACCGCCAGCGGGACCAGAGCCAGCATCGTGGCGAACGCAGTCATCAGAATGGGCCGCAGGCGGTGACGTCCGCCCTCGATGATCGCGTCGTTCAGGTTGAGGCCGCGGTCGCGGTACTGCTCGACCAGGTCGAGGAAAACGATGGCGTTCGTGACCACGATGCCGGTGAGCATCAGGATCCCGATCAAGCCGGGTAGCGACAGGGATGTGTTGGTGACGAGCAGCGCGATGATCGCTCCGGTGGCCGCAAAGGGAATCGACACCAGCAGCACGAGCGGTTTCACCAGCGAGCGAAATGTCGCGACCATGATCAGGTAGACAAGCCCGATCGCCGCCAGCAGCGCTAGCGCAAATTGGGTCAGGACCGTCGAGAGCTGGGCGAACACGCCGCCAGTCGAGATCGACGCGCCGGTTGGAAGGGTGACGCCGTTCAGCGCGTTGGTGACGCCGGTCTGCACCGCGCGGGTGTCGTTGGCGGTGATGGTTCCCGTGATCGTGGCGTCGCGGTCGCCGTTGACCCGATTCACGGTTTGCGGACCTGTGACGAGCTGGATCGTGGCGAGCGTGGCCAGGGGCACGATCCCCTGCGCGGTCGGGATCGGCAGCTTCGCCAGTGCGTCCGCGGTGTCGGCAGTGCCCGGCGGCAGCTGGACACGGACCAGCATGGTGCCTTGCGGCAGGTTGGCCTGGGCCGCGACCTGGCCGTTGATCTGCTGCGCGACCAGGGCGGCGAGGCTCTGAATGTTCAGCCCGGACGTGGCCAGCTTGTCGGTCGGAGTCAGCTGATACTGCGGCTTCGAGATCGCCAGGTTCGTCTTGAGCTGGGCGAGGCCTTGAACCTTGCCGAGCGCTGTGAGCACCTGGTCGTTGGCGGCCTGCAGCGTGGTTTGATCAGGGGCCCGCACGTCGACCTGCATCTGGCTGCTGCTGGCGTTCGAGCTGTTCTGGGCCTGCCCCACCTGCACCTTGGCAGGACCCTGGTATGCATTGAGCGCGCGCTTCACACCCGAAAGCGCGCTGTCGTACTGCCCGTTTTGAATGAGCACGAGCACTGAGGCTTGAGTGGGATCCGCGGGTACCGTGCCGGGCGGGGCGAACGGATCGCTCTGTCCACCGACCGTCGCCTGGAATGAGTTGATGCCTTGCACGCCGGCGATGAGCGCCTCGACCTTCTGAGTTTCGGCGTCAGTCTGCGGAAGCGTTGAATTCTCCGGCATGGTGATGCTGATCGGGAACGTCGGGCTCGAGGATTGGTCCAGCAGGTTGATCCGCAAGAGAGGGATCAACGCCATCGAGGCGGCAAAAAACGCAGCCGCCGCGCCGAGCGTCAAGAGGCGATGACCGGTGGCCCACTGAATCACCGGCACGTAGACGCGCTGCGTCCAGTTGTACTTCAGCCGGCGCTCCACTCCCTGGGCACGCACCGCGGGCAGGAGCCGAGAGGCGAGCAGCGGCACTACCGTCACCGCGACGACGAGCGAGGCCAGCAGTGCGACAACCACCGTGAGCGCAAAGGGGCGGAAGAAGCTGCCCGCGATGCCTGTGAGAAACGCGATCGGCAGGAAGACGGCGACGGTGGTCAGCGTCGACGACGCGACCGCGGTGATGATCTCGCGCGCTCCGGTGTAGGCGGCCACGAGTGGACGCTCGCCTTCCGTGACGTGGCGGCTGATGTTCTCGAGCACGACGATGGAGTCGTCCACAACGCGCCCGATGGCGACCATCATCCCGCCCAGGGTGAGGATGTTGAGCGTTATCCCCTGCCACCACAAAACGATCAGCGCGACGAGCAGCGACAGAGGAATCGAGATCGCCGCGACCACCGTCGCACGCGCGCTGCGCAAAAAGACAAAGATGACCAGCACGGCGAAGACAGCGCCGAGCAAGCCCTCGCGAAGGATGTCGCTGATCGCTTGCGTGATCGGCGTGGCCTGGTCCTGGATCGAATCGAAATGCACGCCGTTGCCGACGGATTTTTCGATCCCCGGGATTGCCTTCCACACCTCGTTGGCCACCGTCACGGTGTTCGTGTTCGGACCCTTGACGATGCGCAGGCCGATGCTGAGCTTGCCGTTGGTGCGCGTGATCGTGTCGGCCGGAACGGACACGACCGCCACCGTGCCCAGCTGATCGATCCTCACCGGTGCCGCCGAGCGTCCACCGGCGGAAACCTGCGGCGTCACGGTGATCTTCCCGATCTGGTCGGTGCTCGTCAGCGATCCGGATATCTGCAGGGGGATGGTGGCGGATCCCTGCCTCAAAGAACCGACCGACTGGACGATGCTGGCCTGCTGCAGGGCCGCGGCCACCTGAGCGAGGGTCACGCCGTGGGCGGCGAGCTTGGCCGGATCGAGAGTGACGTCCACCTCGTCGGTCGGAGCGCCGGTCAGGACCACTGAGGAAACGCCGGCCAAACCCTTCAGCTTCGGCAAGGCCTCCGCGCGCAGCTGACCCGCGAGGTCGCCCAGGGGTTCATTCGCGGAGACCGCGTACTCGAGGATGGGCAGGCTGTTGGTCGAAAACGTCTGGACCGTCGACGAAAGCGCCTGAGCCGGCAGCAGCGGACGGATCCTCGCCAGCGCGCTGCTCACATCCTGCTCGGCCGACTTGAGGTCGACGCCGTCCCTGAACAGCACGATCACAAGCGACGCGCCCTGGCTCGACGTCGACTGCACCGTGTCAGCGCCCGCGACTCCCTGCATGGCATTGGCCACTGGCACGCCCACCTGGCCGTCGACGACTTCAGGCGAAGCGCCGGGGTACGGAGTGATCACGATGACCGCGGGCACCGAGATGTCGGGCAGAAGGTCCTGCTGCACCTGGGTCGCCGCGAAGATCCCGGCTCCGAAAAGCAGGACCACCCCAAGGAGGACGACGACACCGAGTCGAAGTGAGAGGCGGGTGACAAAGGCCATCAGATCGGCCTAGCGGGGTTGGACCTTCACGTGATTGAGCGCCTCACTATAGGGTGGTGGGGCGGCGGCAGGAATGGTCTATCGCGACGACATTTCGACCACCCAAGTCAACCGGTCCACTCGTAGGCGGCCTGTCAGAGCTCGCTGCTTAGGCGTAACGCCAACTGCCAAACCGCGAGCTCAGACCCATCGGCCGACCTGTTCTAGTGCGCTTGTGCGAACGGTCGCGCATCGAAGTACGTGCGGATGGCCGCCATCTTTCCACCCGCCGCCGATCGCGACGCGGCCGCCGTGAGTGCACTCGCGTCTTAGTCGCGCGCTGCCGCTGTCTCCATCGCTCCGACACCGACCAGGAGAAGCCACGCTCCGGTCACCATGAAGATGAAGGACGACATCATGCCCAGTCCCACGATGTAGAGACCCCAGGCGTTGCCGAAGAACAGCACGATTGCGCCGGCCTCCTCCAGGAGCAGACAGGCAAAGCTTCCGATGGTCCGCCACAGCACCCCTCGATCCGCGCTCTGCATGGCCTGCCGGATGCTCGAGTACAGGATGAATTCGACCACCGTGAGCACGGCGATCAGCTCGAGCGCCACAGGCCGCACGTCCTGACCACCCATGAGGACGAGCGCGCTGCGGATGAAGACCGCGGTGAAGCCGGTCAGGATGGTCCGAGCGCGATGTCGATGCACCGCGTTGCCGATGACCTCCGGGAGGTGGAGGGTCATGGCCACGAAGACGAGCCCCGTCAGCGCTGCCGAGCCGCCGCCGACCATCACGAAGTAGTCGTGCCAGGAGGTGATCACTGACATTTAGGGGCTGCTCGACGCCCCCAGCTTCAGCTCGACCGCGTTTTGAGCGCGCTCGGCAAGCTCGGTCCCGGCCATCAGGGCCGAACGGTACTCCTACCTCCTTCGGTGCGGCGCGGTAGATTTCCAGCAGTGAAGGCAAGTCCGTTCAATCAGAAGACGATCGCCGAGTTCCACGAGAAGCGAGGACGCGGGGTCGGGATGTGGGGCGACAACCTGCTGCTGCTCACAGCGAGAGGCGCCAGGAGCGGAGAGTTGATCACGACTCCGCTGGTGTGTGGCCAGGAGGGCGACAACTACATCGTCGTCGCATCCAAAGGTGGTGCCCCAAAGCACCCAACATGGTTCGGCAACATCAAGGCCAACCCTGACGTCGAGGTCGAGGTCGTGACCGACGGCGGAACTGAGAAGTTCAAGGCACGTGCTCGGGTCGTTGAGACGCGCGTGGAGCGCGACCGGCTATACACAGAGATGATCAGGATCTGGCCGTCGTTTGCCGACTACGAGAAGCGGACGGACCGCCTGATTCCCGTCGTTATTCTGGAACGTCGCTCAGGGCTTAGCCGATAGGTCTTCCCGGGATTCCAACATCCATCGCGACCACGCCCGGCGCCCCACCGCTGGTGGGAAAAGCGGCGAAGTTCGAGATGAAGATCGTCTTGCGATCGCCGAACCCGGTCCCGAACGCGATATCGGAAGGAAAGCTCAGCGGATCGCCCGCGGCCAGGACCTGGACGTGACCGCCAGGGTCGAGCCGGTCGATCTGGCCCTTGGAGTTGGCCGCGACGTAAAGATTGTCGGCGTTGTCCATGCCCACCCCATCGGCGCCCCACAGGTCGCAATTCGGACCGCTGAAGACGCTCGCGGGGCCCGCGCTGCCGTCAGGGTTGGTCGGAATGCGGATGATCTCGCCGAAATCGGTGTTCGCCACCAGCATGTCGCCGTGCTTGTTGAACGCGATTCCATTCGCGCCCAACGGACCAAACGACGGCACCGCGGGATGCACGAGGCCGCAGGGTCCGGCCGCAGTCGTGCCCTTCAACAGCGCGCTGCCGGACCACATCGTGAAAGCGCCATTCTTGTCCAGCCGCCAGATCGCACCGCCGCCCGAGTCCGATACATAGAGGTTGCCGCGGTGGTCGAAGGCCAGCCCGTTCCACAGGCCCCCCGGTCCGCTTGCGACTTGAAACGCCGATCCTCCGCCGGCCGGCACCTTCCAGATGCCGCTCGCGACGACGGCGATGAAGAGGTTCCCTTCGTTGTCCAGCCTCACGCCCAACGGAAACGACGGGAGCGAAGCAACGGTGGTAAGGCTTCCTCCCGGCGCGAACTTCACGACCTTCTGCGCGAATGGAAAGCTGATGTACGTGGTGCCCTGGTGATCTATGGCGATGCTCTCCGGCAGGTTCGGCGGAGCCGTCGTTATCACCCGCGTCAGAGAATCGCTCGCCGATGCGGTGCTCGACAGGATGGCGAACAGCGCGCCCGCCACCAGCGCGCCCACGCGAAAGCGCCGGCTCAGAGTCATTTCACTTGCACCCCCAGTGCTCGGAACATACCGCGTTTGGGGCGAGGAATGCGAGTTGCAATTGGCACGGCGGGACAAGGCTCAGTAATTGATCAGTCCGATCCTCAGGTACCGAGCCCAACAACTTCAGCCGAAGACGTCAGCCAGACGACCGCCCAGCATGAGAAAGCCGCCAAAGGTGAGCGCATAGCCGCCGACGACCCATTGGATGTTCTCAGCCGACAAACCGAGAGTTCGCTGCATCGAGGGCAGCGCCACATTGACGATCGCGAGCTCCAGGATCAGCATGAACTGCGCCGCGCAAAGCAGCGCGAGTATCAGATTCGAGCGATGGAGCTTTGATGCCGGCAACCAGCTTTGTTGTTGGTTTATCCAGATCAGAGACATTTGGCGACAGGGTCGGGACTTCAGCCCTGGACCTCACAACTTCACACGTTCTCCTGATGCGGCGGACCTCTCGACGGCGGCGATGACCTCGTGGCGCCGGACGGCGTCGGCAAAATCCGGCACGGCGTGAGTCCCGTTGTCGATGTCCGCCGCGAACGCGGCGTAGGCACGAGCGACGTTGAAGGCCGGCGCTCCCTCCAGGGTCGTGAGCGTGGGCCATTTCTGGATCAGCGCCTTAGGGACAGCAAGCTCGGCGGGCTCCTTCCGCCCCTGAGCCCCCGCGACCGACAGTGGAAAGATTTCAGGCAGTGCGGCGACGGCGGTGATCCGGAGCGTTCCATCGCTTCCATTGATCTCCCATAGGAAGCCGGTACCGCCGGCCACTGCCTCGCGGATGTGGATGCTGGCGGTCGCCCCGGATGTGAGGATGCCGATCACAGCGATCTGGTCGGCTGCCGTTTTCACGATCCGCTCTCCGGTCTCTTGGATGGTGATCAGCGGCCTGCGAACATCCGACACCGCGGACAGGTCGGCGAACTCGCCCAGCGTGTAATTGAGAATGTCCAGGCTGTGGCCGAAGGGAACTGTGAGCAGGTTGGCTCCGTTTGTCTTGTCGAGCATGTAGGCGTTGGGCTGGACGAGTGAGTCGCCCGCGATCGACACCCCGACCATGGTCGTTGACAGGACCTCACCGACGTATCCATCTCGGAGCAGCTGTTGAACGAACTCGATCGCCGGGGCCTGGCGTGCCTGCAACCCGACGACGGTGCGCACTCCGTGCTCGGCGGCGAGCGCGGCCATCGCTCGCGCATCGTCGAGGTCACGGCCGAGTGGCCACTCGCAGTACACGGCCTTGCCTGCGGCAAGTGCGGCCGAGACCAGCTCTCGATGGTGCGGGACCTTGACCGTGACAGCGACCACGTCGATGTCCGGTTGGATCACCAGCTGCTGATGGTCAGAAAACACCGCGCTGACCCCAAACGCCTGGCCTACCGCCCGCGCGGATTCCGCGCTGCGCGCGCTGAGTGCCCGGATCTCGTAGTTCGGCAGTGCTCGAAGTGCCGGGATATGGGCGGTGGCAGCCCAGCCCCAGGCTGGGCTGACCCCGATGATCCCGACACCCAGAGTCGATTTAGGGATTGCCAGGGCCGATGTTGTCTCGCGTGCTTCTGTCCAGGGCACTTAGAAACCAAGCACCTCGTCGACCAACACCACAGTGATCCGCCCGGGGGTGATCTCACGGTTGATGACGACAATCTTGTTCACGGCGCTGCGTATGCCGTACGCAGCCTGGGCGCGAGCGTCTTCAAGCCGATACGCGTATTCGTTGATGCGGAGGAGACCTTCCTCGATGTCGCGAACGATCTTCTGCGTCCCGACAACGAGAATGACGCGGCCGGCGCCGCTGACATAAGGCCCGAGCTGGCTGCCGCTCATGGACGCGGCGAGCAGCGACCCGGTTTCAGTGACCGCGTGGACGCTCCCGAGCATGACGTCCGGTGCCGCTCCCAGGCGGCGAATCTCTTGGGCTTCGGTCTCGCGATCCATGCTCCAGATCCGCGGGCGGAGCGCCGCGTAGCGCCCACAAGGTCAAGCGTCTGCGAGGCTCCGTGGTAGACCTGAGAGCCATCAGGGATGAGGTCCAGCACAATCCGCTTTGCCGAGGCGGCGTCCGACGCCCGTTGGACGGTGATTCCATTCGCCTCGAGGGCGGCCGCGGTTCTGTTCACTCGGGCGCCCTCCGCCCTGGTGCCCCACCGTCGGGTCAGCGATCCATCCGGGTCGACTTCGACTTCTTTGATCATCTGCAGTCTCCTGCTGGTACCTTGATATGCTTGCAATTACAAACACTTTAGGCAATTGTGATTGCATATGCAAGTACCTTTAGCGCCAGACGCGGCGACTCAGTTCGAGCGGATCGTGGCTAGGGAGGTGCCCGGCCGGCGCGGCCTGCAGGCATGGGACGCGCTGCTCCGAGCGCACGCCACGCTCTTGCGCCAGCTCGAGACCGATCTCGAAAGCAAGACCGGACTTGCCCTGGCCGACTTCGACGTGCTGGCCCAGCTGGCGATCGCCGGCGGCTCGCTGCGGATGACAGAGCTGGCAGACCGGGCCCTCATCTCCCGCTCCGGCATGACTCGGCGCGTCACCCGGCTGCTTCGCGAAGGCCTGGTGCGTCGTGCCCAGGCCGATGTCGACGGGCGGGGGGTCGTGGTTCAGCTGACAAACTCCGGATTGGACCGGCTGACCATCGCGGCTCCGGTCCACATGCGCGGAGTTTCAGATCTGTTCCTCGCGAAGCTGGACGACCAGGAGCTCGCCGTTCTCGAGAGCGCCCTCGCCAAGGTCACGCTCGAGTGCACGTTTGGCTAGGGCTGGAAGGCTCAAAACCTGGGACTCGGTTGCGACTCCGACTGAACGTTGAGGAGAATTGCTCAGTGAGCGCAGAGAAGCACGCGCTGAGGAGAATCGCCAGTCGAAGCAGCGCCGCCGCAGCTCGGCTGCCTGACGTGTGACACCCCGAGCGACTTACAGAGTCCAGCTCACACCTGAGCTCACGCTCGACGACGTCGCGCAACTCGCGGACTATCTCGCCGCGCTCGGCGTGTCGCACCTCTACTGCTCCCCGATTCTTCAAGCGGCGCCAGGCAGCACCCATGGTTATGACGTGGTGGATCCGACCAGGATCAGCTCAGAGCTCGGCGGCGACGCCGGCCTTAGGCGGATGGCTGAGGCGATGCGCAAACGCTCGGTCGAGCTCCTCGTCGATATCGTGCCCAACCACATGGCCGCGGCAGGCCGGGTCAACCCGTGGTGGTGGGACCTTCTGATGCACGGCCAGTCGAGCCGGTATGCCGACTACTTCGACATCGACTGGCGGCTCGCGCCGACGACGCTGAAGAACAAGATCCTGCTCGGAGTGCTCGGTGACCGCTTTGGCCACGAGCTCGAGAATGGCTCGCTGACGCTCGAGCGCGAGGGGGACGAGATCGTCGTCCGCTATCACGATTTCGCGTTCCCTCTCGCGCCGGGCACCCTCGACACCGAGGACATGGACCACGTGGCGCATGATGCCGACGCGCTCGACGACGTGCTGCAGCGCCAGCATTACCGCCTTGCCTACTGGCGAACAGCCCAGGAAGAGCTCAACTATCGCCGCTTCTTCACGATCGACAACCTGATCGGCCTGCGCGTGGAGCAGCCGCAGGTGTTCGCCGACAGCCACAGCGTGATCGTCGGCCTGCTGAACCGCGGTGAGGTCTCCGGCGTCCGGGTCGACCACATCGACGGTTTGCGCGACCCGGCAGCCTACTTGCGCCGCCTTCGGGCCGCATCACCGGACGCGTACATCATCGTCGAGAAGATCCTTCAGGCCGGCGAGGAGCTGCCCGAGTCATTCCCGATTCAGGGCACCACCGGGTACGACTTCATCTCGATCGTGGACGGCGTTTTCGTGAACGCAGACAACGAGCCGGCGATGACGGCGCTCTATCACGCCTTCACTGGTGAGACGCAGCCGTACGTCGAGGTGGCGCGAACGTCGAAACACGAGGTCATCGCGAGCGACCTGGACCCGGACCTCAGGAGACTGGCGGCGCTGATGAACGAGATCTGCGAATCCGACCGCCGGCACCGCGACCGGACTCACCGCGAGGTGCGCGAGGCCGTGGCCGAGGTAGGCGCCGGGTTCCGCGTTTACCGGACGTACGTGACGGCGGGGGCGGGCGCGAGTGAGCAAGACCGCGCTGAAGTTGCTTACGCAATCGAGGAGGCGAGCCGGCGCAGACCGGATATCGACCGTGAGCTGCTGGCGCTGATCGCCGACGTGCTGCTGCTCGATCGCCGCGGCGAGCTCGAGGAAGAGTTCGCCGCGCGCTTTCAACAGTTCACGCCGGCGGTGATGGCCAAGGGCGTGGAGGACACCGCGTTCTACCGCTACCACCGGCTGGTTTCTCTCAACGAGGTCGGCGGTGACCCGGGCGCGTTTGGACGCGGGGTCGACGCATTTCACGAATGGTGCGCGCACATCGCAACCACCCGCCCCGCAACAATGATCACCCTGTCGACCCACGACACGAAGCGCAGCGGCGATGTCCGGGCGCGACTGAACGTCATTTCCGAAATTCCGGGCGAGTGGGAAGCCGCGGTCAGACGCTGGGCCGAGCACAACGACCGTCACCGGCCCCACGGTTACCCTGACCGCAACCTCGAGTATCTCGCCTACCAGACGCTCGTCGGAGCGTGGCCAATCGACGAAGAGCGCCTGACGCAATTCCTGAACAAGGCGGCGCGCGAGGCGAAGCTGCACACGTCGTGGACCAACCCGGTCGCCGCCTACGAGGACGCCCTGGCCGAGTTCGTCCACTCCATCACGTCAGACGCCGAGTTCATGAGCGACCTCGAGTCGTTCCTCGGCCGCACGCAGCTCGTGTCGTTCGGCCGCATCGCGTCGTTGGCGCAGACGACGCTGCTGCTCACATGTCCCGGAGTCAGCGACATCTACCAGGGCACCGAGCTGTGGAACCTCACACTGGTCGACCCCGACAACCGGCGGCCGGTCGACTTCGCGTCGCGGCGAGAAGCGCTGGACGGCGTCGCCGAGATCGGCGCGGAGGAGATTGCGCACCGCCTGGACGACGGCTCGGCCAAGATCTGGCTGATCAGCCGCTTGCTGCGAGAGAGGGCCGGCCGGCCCGAGCTGTTCGCGTCGCGCGACTACGCACCGCTGAACGCGACTGGGGCCAAGGCCAATCACGCGCTCGGTTTCGTCCGCGGGTCGCTGCTGGCTCTCGTGCCGCGACTGCCGGCCGGCCTCGCGGGCGATTGGGGCAACACCGACGTGGCCCTGCCGGATGGTCGGTGGACGAATCTCTTGACGGGCGAGGTCGAAGACGGAGGCCGAGCTGTCGCGGCAAACCGGCTGCTGGAGAAGTTCCCGGTCGCGGTGTTGGCCACCGGCATCGGCTGATGCATCGTTTCGCCGTCTGGGCGCCACGCGCCAGAGTCATCGACCTGGTATCCGACGGACGCCGCCTCGGCATGAGGCCGGCGGATGGCGGGTGGTGGGAATCCGGCGACGCAGCCGCTGACGCCGGCACCCGCTACGGCTTCTCGATCGAGGGCGGACCGCCGCGTCCCGATCCGCGCTCACTTTCGCAGCCCGACGGCGTGCTGGGGCTGTCCGAGGTCGTCGACCAGACCGCCTATCCGTGGCGCGACGCCGGCTGGCGCGGCCGCCCGCTTGCCGGCCTCGTCCTCTACGAGCTTCACATCGGCACGTTCACCGCCGCCGGAACATTCGATTCCGCGATCGAGCGCCTCCCCCATCT
>VBDS01000190.1 GCA_005889085.1 Chloroflexota bacterium
ATCAGGTTGTTGATCGGCATGCCCTTGGCCTGGCGCTCTCGCTCGGGGACCTCATGGACTCGGAGCTGGAACACTCGCCCGCTCTGCGTGAAGAACAGCATCGAAGCGTGCGTGTGGGTGGTCAGCAGGTGCAGCGCGTAATCCTCTTCGCGGGTGCCGCTTGGCGCCTCGCTGCTCGCGGTCGGACGCGCGCCCTTGAGTCCGACGCCTCCGCGCTTCTGCGCACGAAAGACGCGCAGGGGCTGCCGCTTCACATAGCCGCGATGCGTCAGGGTCACAACAACGTCTTCCTTCGGCACCAGATCTTCAGCTGACAGCTCCGTCGCCT
Source organism: Chloroflexota bacterium (assembly GCA_005889085.1). Lineage (GTDB taxonomy): Bacteria > Chloroflexota > Dormibacteria > Dormibacterales > Dormibacteraceae > 40CM-4-65-16. The sequence continues at coordinate 329 of VBDS01000190.1, forward strand.
CCAGGTCGGTGATCTCCGTCCGGCGGTCGTCGCCGTACTTCTTCACCACGTCGTCCATCTCTTCCTTGATCAGCAGCCGGACCTTCTGGTCGCTGGCCAGGATGCTCTCGAGGTAGGCGATGGTCTTGATGACCTGCTCGTACTCCTCGTCGACCTTGCTTCGCTCGAGGCGCGTCAACCGGCCCAGGGTCAGGGCCAGCACGGCCTTGGCCTGGCGCTCACTGAGGCCGAACGTGGATTGCAGCTGCGTGGACGCGACGTCCTGGTCAGAGGCGGCGCGGATCGTTTTGATCACCTCGTCCAGGTGGTCGAGACAGATCTTGAGGCCTTCGAGAATGTGCGCCCGCTCTTGTGCGCGCTCGAGGTCGAAACGGGTCCGGCGCAAGATCACGTCGCGGCGGTGGTCGATGAAGAGCTGCAGCGCCTGCTTCAGGCTCAGCACGACCGGACGCCCGTCGACGATCGCCAGCATGATCACGCCGAACGTGGTCTGCAGCGTCGTGTGCTTGTACAGGTTGTTGAGCACCGTGAACACCTTCGCTTCGCGCTTCAGCTCGATCACGATCCGCATCCCGTTGCGGTCCGACTCGTCGCGGAGGTCGGCGATGCCTTCGAGCTTTCGCTCCGAGACCAGCTCGGCGATTTTGGCCACGAGGGCCGCCTTGTTCACGGCATAGGGAAGCTCGTAGACGATGATCCGCTCGCGCCCGTTGGCCGCCTGCTCCAGCGAGTGGCGTCCGCGCACGATGACGCGGCCGTGGCCGGTCGAGTACGCGGCCTTGATGCCGGTTGTGCCCATGATCACCCCGCCGGTCGGAAAGTCCGGGCCCTTGACGAAGCTCAGCAGGTCCTCGGCCGTCGCCTCAGGGTTGTCGACGAGCTGCTTGACCGCGGCCGCGACCTCGCGCAGGTTGTGCGGCGGGATGTTGGTCGTCATGCCGACCGCGATGCCCGACGCGCCGTTGATGAGCAGGTTTGGGATCCGCGCCGGCAGCACGGAAGGCTGTACTTCCGAGTCGTCGTAGTTCGGAACCATGTCAACGGTCTCTTTCTCGATGTCGGCCATCAGCTCGCCGGTGATCGCGGAGAGCTTCGCTTCGGTGTACCGCATCGCCGCCGGTGGGTCCCCGTCCACGCTGCCGAAGTTGCCCTGGCCTTCGATCAGCGGGTAGCGCAGAGAGAAGGGCTGCGCCATGCGCACCAGTGCGTCATATATCGCGGCATCGCCGTGCGGGTGGTACAGCTTCATCACATCTCCGACGAACGCCGCCGACTTCTTGGTTCGGCTGCCGCTCGTCGCGCCCGCACGGTGCATGGCGTAGAGGATTCGCCGCTGCACCGGCTTGAGCCCGTCACGCACGTCGGGCAGCGCCCGGCTGACGATGACGGACATCGCGTACTCCATGTAGGAGGTCTGCATCTCCTCCTGGAGGCTGCGACTGATGACGGTGCCTAGCGTGTCCTCTGCCATGTCCTATCTATTCCTCGTACTTCCCCAGCACCACCACCGCGTTGTGCCCGCCGAATCCAAACCCATTGGAGATGGCGATCCGCACGTCCTTGCGGCGCGCGGTGTTGGGCACATAGTCGAGGTCGCAGGCTGGATCGGGGTTCTCGTAGTTGATCGTCGGGTGAATCATTCCGCGATTGATGGTCAGCAACGTCGCGATCGCTTCCACCGCGCCGGCGGCGCCGAGCAGGTGGCCGATCATCGACTTGGTGCTGCTGATCGCCACTTTATATGCGTGGTCGCCGAGCGCGATCTTCAGCGCCTTCGTCTCGCCGGCGTCGTTGAGCTGCGTCGAGGTTCCATGCGCGTTGACGTAGTCGATGTCGCTCGGCTCAAGGCCCGCGTCTCGCAGTGCGAGCGACACAGCCTTCGCCGGCGCCTCGCCGGTCTCGTCCGGCGCGACCTGGTGATACGCGTCGTTCGTCGTCGCGTAGCCGAGGATTTCGCCGTAGATCCGCGCGCCGCGGTTGATCGCATGCTCGCGCGATTCCAGGATCAAGATGCCAGCGCCTTCGCCGGGCACGAATCCGTCTCGGTCGCGGTCGAACGGACGGCTCGCCTTCTCGGGCGCTTCGTTCCGAGTGGAGAGCGCGCGGATGGCGTTGAACGACGCGATGCCAACCTCGCAAAGGGAGGCTTCCGTGCCTCCGGCCAACATCACGTCGACGTCGCCCCGCTGGATCATGCGTGTCGCGTCACCTATGGTTTGCGTGGACGCGGCGCACGCCGTAGTCACGGTCGTGTTCGGCCCTCGCACGTGAAACTGCATCGCCACTGACGCGCCCGCCATGTTCGGGATGATGGTTGGCGCGTAGAGCGGATTGAGGCGTCCCTTCGTCATGAACGAGACCGCGCCCTGGGTCATGTCGTCAAAGGCTCCGATGCCGGTTCCCATGGCCACCCCGACCCGGAAGCTGTCCTCCTTGGCCAGGTCGAGCCCTGAGTCGGCGAGCGCCATCCCGGACGCAACCACCGCAAACTGCGAGAAGCGCGCCATGCGCGAGGCAGTCTTGCGGTCGATGAAAGCCTGCGGGTCGAAGTTGTGGACCTGGCAGGCGAATTTCGTGGTCAGGCGATCCGTCGGGAAGCCCTCGGTGTTGCGCGCCGTGCTGCGGCCCTCGATCAGACCGTGCCAGTACTCCTCGAGGTCCTTGCCGAGCGGATTGACCGTGCCCATGCCGGTCACGACTACGCGGGGATGGCCATTGGTGCCGGCAGGCCGATTCAGGTTGGGACCCACCGAATTCACTGCTTCCCCACCTCGGCACGAATCTTACCGACGAGCTGGTTCTCGATCGCATCACGCGTGACCCGGATCGCGTTCTTCATCGCGCGTGCGTCAGAGCGCCCGTGCGCGACGACGGCCACGCCGTCGATGCCGAGCAGAGGCGCGCCGCCAAACTCCCTCCAGTCGATTCGGGCGCGGATCTGGCGTACGCCCGGCCGGATCAGGAGCCCGCCCATCTTGCCGCTCAGCGTTTTGGGAATCTCGTCGCGCAGGCTGCGGAATAGGAAATCGGCCGTCGCCTCGGCCATCTTGATCGCCACATTGCCGACGAAGCCGTCGGCGACCACGACGTCGGCGCGGGCGCCGAAGATGTCCTTAGGCTCCACGTTGCCGACAAATCCGGGGAACGTTGCCTTGAGGCGTCTGCCCGTTTCGCGCACGAGCTCATCGCCCTTGCCTTCTTCCTCGCCGTTGCTGAGCAGGCCAATACGCGGCTCGGGGCGGCCCATCATCTCGCGCGCGTAGACCGCGCCCATGGCCGCGAACTGCGTCAGGTAGTCGGGCTTCGAGTCGACGTTCGCGCCTACGTCGAGGAAGTACGCGAACCCATCCTGCGTCGGCACGATGGACCCTAGCGCCGGCCGCTCCACGCCGCGGATCCGGCCCTGGATCAACAGCGCCGCCGCCATGATGGCACCGGAGTTACCGGCCGAGGTCCAACCGTCGGCACGACCGGCCTTGCACAATCGCGCGCACACGGAGATCGAGGAGTCGGGTTTGCTGCGCACCGCCTGGGCCGGGTGCTCGTCCATCGCGATGACCTGGGTGCAGGGCACCATCTGCAATCGGGGATGACTGTCGAGCAGGGGCTGCACCTCGCGCGGCAGGCCGACAAGCGAGATGTCGATCCCGAACTCCTGCGCCGCTTCCGCCGCGCCCTTGACGATCTCAGCCGGGGCATGATCGCCGCCCATGGCGTCGACCGCGATTCGCATTTGGAAAACCGCCTAGATGTCGAGGTTCCGGACGCTCTTGGCGTGCGCCTGGATGAACTTCTTGCGCGGCTCGACGTCGGGTCCCATCAGCTTCTCGAAGGTTTCGTGGACCGCCGCCGCGTCGTCCACCGCCACTTTCAACAGGACGCGCGTCGCGGGATTCATCGTCGTCTCCCACAGCTCCTCGGCGTTCATCTCGCCGAGACCCTTCATGCGCGCGACTTCGGCGCCCTTGCCGAGCTCGCGCATCGCCTTGTCTCGCGCCGTCTCGGACTGGCACCAGATGACCTTCATATTCTTGCCGGTTCCCTTCGAGACCTTGAACAGCGGCGGCTGCGCCATGTAGAGGTAGCCCTTGTCGATGACCTCGCGGAAGTAGCGGAAGAAGAAGGTGAGCAGGAGCGTGCGGATGTGGCTTCCGTCGACGTCGGCGTCGGTCATGGTGACGATGCGGTGATAGCGGAGCTTTTCGATGTTGAAGTTGTCGCCGACCCCGGCGCCCATGGCAGTGATCAGGTTGCGGATCTCGTCTGAAGTGAGGACCTTGTCGAGTCGCGCCTTCTCCACGTTGAGGATCTTGCCGCGCAAAGGGAGGATTGCCTGCGTGCGCCGGTCGCGGCCGCCCTTGGCCGTGCCACCCGCGGAGTCGCCCTCGACGATGTAGAGCTCGGAAAGCGCAGGGTCGCGCTCCGAGCAGTCGGCCAGCTTGCCGGGCAGCGTGCTCGACTCGAGCAGGCTCTTGCGCTGGACCAGGTCACGAGCCTTGCGCGCCGCCTCGCGGGCGCGGGCGGCGGTGAGCGACTTCTCGATGATGCGCCTGCCCTCGGACGGGTTCTCTTCGAGGTACTGCGTGAGACCTTCGGTCAGTGCGATCGACACATGGCCCTGCACCTCGGCGTTGCCGAGCTTGCCCTTGGTCTGACCCTCGAACTGCGGCTCCAGCACCTTGACGCTGACCACCGCCGTCAACCCTTCGCGCACGTCCTCACCACTCAGGTTTGGGTCTTGCTCCTTGAGGATCCCGGCCTTGCGCGCGTAACGGTTCAGCACGTTGGTCAGGGCGGAGCGAAAACCCGTCAGGTGTGTGCCGCCCTCGATCGTATGGATCGTGTTGGCGAATGCGATCACGTTCTCGACGAAGGTCTCGTTGTACTGCAGCGCGATCTCGACCTGCGTGCCCTCGATCTCGCGGTCGACGTAAAACGGCGGCACGTTGACCACCGTCGCGTCGCGGTTCAGCGCGCGCACGAAGGAAACCACGCCGCCTTCGAAGTAGAAGGTGGTCGTGAAGCCGAGGGACTCGTCGGTGAGCGCAATCTCGAGGCGCTTGTTCAGGTACGCCATCTCGCGCAAGCGATGCAGGATGACCTCGCGGTCGAACTTCGTGTCCGGGAAGATCTCCGGGTCGGGCCAGAAGCGGACGATGGTGCCGGTGCGGTCGGTCTTGCCGACCGCCTTGACCGCCGCCTTGGGCACGCCCCGCTCGTACTCCTGCTGGTAGACCTTGCCGCCGCGGTGGACCCAGACCTGGAGCCGCTGGCTCAGGAAGTTGACGGCCGAGACGCCTACGCCGTGAAGTCCCGACGAGACCTTGTAGCCACCGCCGCCGAACTTGCCCCCCGCGTTCAGGCGGGTCATCACGAGCTCGAGGGCGGACAGACCCTCTTTCTTGTGGACGTCGACCGGGATACCTCGGCCATCGTCGTCGACCTGGACGCTGCCGTCGGCGAAGAGGGTGACGACGATCTTCCTGGCGTAGCCGGCCAGGGCCTCGTCGACCGCGTTGTCGACCACCTCGTAGACCAGGTGGTGGAGGCCCGTCGTGCTGGTCGAACCGATGTACATGCTCGGACGCCTCCGAACATGCTCCCGGCCTTCGAGGACCTGGATCTGCTCGGCGGTATACGCCACATCCGCGCCTAGGGGTTTGGGCCTTGGACCGTCAGGGTGCGCCCTGCGCGCGCCCGGCGGCTCCGGAAGCGGCTTTCTAACCGCCATTACAGGCGCGCCCCCCGCTCGACCTGTGGGGCGCCCGGCCGGTGTTTTGGCCCTCCCAGCGTGGAAAACTCGTGGAGGTCAACTGGGCAGAACTTCAGGCTATGAATTCTACCGGATTTTGAATACGAAAATGGCCGGTTGACCGGTCTTAACAGGCCTTCTCGGAGGTGCTGGCCGAGGGGGCTTTCCAGCGCAGGATCGGGTCCTCGCTCTGGCCCTGCAGGTAGGCGTTGATCCGGCGCGCGGCGGTCACCTCGTCGAGCCGCCCGACGGGCAGGTTTTTGGGCTCGTCATGGAGGCCCTGGGGGTCGGTCCTGGCCTGGGCGACGATCTCCTTGATCGCCAGGGCAAACGAGTCCAGGGTCGCCTTGCTTTCCGTCTCGGTCGGCTCGACCATGATCGCCTCGGGGACAACCAGCGGGAAGTACACCGTCGGGGCGTAGAACTGGCGGTCCAGGAGCGCCTTGGCGACGTCCAGCGCCCGCACGCCGTTCTCGTTGAGGTTGTGGGCGCTGGCCACGAACTCGTGCATGCAGGGGCCGTCGTGGGGCATCTCGAGGTCACCCTCGACCAGCTTGCGCAGGTAGTTGGCGGACAGCACCGCATCCTGTGAAGCCTGGCTGAGGCCGTCGCCTCCCATGGCCAGGATGTAGGTGTAGGCGCGGACCAGCATTCCGAAATTGCCGTAAAAGCTCCGCACGCGCCCGATCGACTGGGGCCGCTTGTAGTCCAGTGCGAGGTGCCCGTTGGTGCGCTCCACCGTGGGCGCCGGCAGGAACGGCACGAGCTCGGCCTTGACGCCCACTGGACCGGCGCCCGGGCCGCCGCCGCCGTGGGGCGTGGTGAAGGTCTTGTGCAGGTTCATATGCACGGCGTCGAAACCCATGTCACCGGGGCGGCAGATGCCCATGAACGCGTTGAGGTTGGCTCCGTCGTAATACAACATTGCCCCGGTGGCATGCACCATCTCGGCAATATCCAGTATCTCTCGCTCAAACAACCCCAAGGTGTTGGGGTTGGTCAGCATCAAGGCGGCGGTATGCGGGGTTAGCTTCGACTCCAGGTCGGCCAGGCTGATCCTGCCGTCGGGGCCCGACTTGACCTCGACCACCTGGAAGCCGCTGAGGGCGGCGCTCGCCGGGTTGGTGCCGTGCGCGGAGTCCGGCACCAGGACCTCGGTCCGGACGTCCTTCCGGGAGTGATGGAAGGCGGCGATCATGCGCAGGGCCGTCCACTCGCCATGCGCGCCGGCCGCCGGCTGGAGCGTCACGCGGTCTACACCGACAATTGCGCATAGAGCTTGCTCGAGCCGCCACATGAGCTCCAGGGCGCCCTGCACGGTGTCCTCGTCCTGGTACGGGTGCAGGCCGGCAAACCCCGGTAGCGCGGCGGCGGCCTCGTTGAGGACCGGGTTGTACTTCATCGTGCAGCTGCCGAGTGGATAGAAGTTTTCGCTGATGGAGTAGTTGAGCGAGGCCATCCGGCTGTAGTGGCGCATGATCTCGGGCTCGCTGAGCCGGGGCAACCCTGGCGGCCTGGAACGCAGTGCCTCTCTCGGCAACACGTCGCTCGGGTTTGGTCCGGCGACGTCGGCCTCGGGCAGCCGCGGCGGGTCGACCGACGGCCGGCTCAGCTCGAAGCTTAGTGGCTCGGTCATGACGCCAATGCCTCCAACAGCTCGTCCAGAGCACGCGGGTCGTTGACCTCGGTGCAGGTGAACGTCAACACGCCCTTGAGCTCGCGGAACCAGCGGCTTACGTCCAACCCGCCGAGGATGCCCTTGCGGGCGAGCTTGCGGACGACGGTCTGCGCCTTGGGCAGGCGGACCGGGAACTCGTTCAGGAACTGGCGCTCGGGAAATGCCGGCTCCCATCCCGGTAGGGCAGTGAGCCGCTCGGCCAGGTTGTGCGCGCGCTTGAAGCTGACCTCCGCAACCTGGCGCAGGCCGTAAGGCCCCATGTAGGTCAGATACACAGCTGCCGCCAGTGCGCAGAGCGAGTGGTTGGTGCAGATGTTGGAGGTCGCCTTCTCACGCCGGATGTGTTGTTCCCGGGCCGCCAGCGCCAGGACGAAACCTCGCCGCCCCTGGGCGTCATGCGCCGTGCCGACGAGGCGACCAGGGAGCTTCCGCACGAGCTCCTTCCGGCAGGCGATGAAGCCGACGTGAGGTCCGCCGAAGCTCGGCGCCAGGCCGAGCTGTTGGCCCTCCCCTACCGCGATGTCGGCCCCGTACTCTCCGGGCGGCGCGAGGATCGCGAGGCTGATCGGGTCGACGCATGCGATCGCCAGCGCCCCTGCGTCGTGCGCGGCAGCGGTCAGCGCGCGTGGATCGACGAGAAGGCCGAGGAAGTCGGGCTGCTGGAAGATCACCGCGGCGGTCTTCTTGTTGGGCTCGCCATCCTTCCGGACCTTGATCCCACGACCCTCGCCGAAGGCGCGAAGCACCTGCACGTATTCGGGATGCACGTAACCCGAGACGAGCACCTCGTTGCGGCCGTTGTGGACGTGCGCCATCATCGCGGCCTCTGCCACGGCGGTCGCGCCGTCGTAGAGCGAGGCGTTCGACACATCGAGCGCGGTCAGCTCGGCGATCAGAGATTGATACTCGAAGATCGCCTGGAGCGTGCCCTGGCTTGCCTCAGCCTGGTATGGCGTGTACGCCGTGTAGAACTCTGGCTTCGACGTCACCGCGGCCACGGCGGCGGGGATGAAGCGGCGGTACACGCCACCGCCCCGAAAAGTCAGCCGGTCCGGATAGACGCGGTTGCGCGCGGCGAGGGTCGAGAGCTGGGCCATCGTCTCGAACTCGGAAAGGCCGTCGGGCAGCTGAAGCGAGTCGAGGCGAAGCGATTGCGGGATGTCGACGAGCAGGTCGTTCATGGCACGCACCCCGATGGTCTCCAGCATCGTCGAGCGGTCTTCAGGAGAGTGGACGAGGTACGGCAACTAGCTCGCGGCGGCCTCCGTGACCTTCTTGTACTCGGCTTCATCGAGGAGGTCGGACGGCAGCTCGCCGGCGAGCTCCAGCTTGAGGATCCAGCCCTCGCCGTACGGATCGGAGTTGATCAATTCGGGTTTCGACGCCAGCTTCTCGTTCACCTCGGCGATCCGTCCTGCCACCGGCGCGTAGAGGTCGCTAGCGGCTTTGACCGATTCGATCACACCGAAGGTGTCGCGCGCAGCGAGCTTGCGTCCCGCGCTCGGGAGCTCGAGGAACACAACGTCGCCGAGCTGAGACTGCGCAAAGTCTGTGATGCCAATCGTCGCGTGTTTCCCGTCCACGGCGACCCACTCGTGCGTCCTGGTGTATCGACGGTCAGCCATGGCGACTCTCCTTCTTCTCGCTGAGTGAGCGGGCCGAACCCCGATAGAAAGGCAACTTGACGACATCGGCCGAGACCCCGCGTCCCCGCACCTCGACCGAAGCGTTGTCTCCAACTTGCAATGATCGCGCTTCCACCATCGCGAGGGCGATCGGGTAGCCCAGGAAGAAGGAGTGAGTGCCGCTTGTGATGACGCCGATTGGCCTGCCGTCAGCGGATACGGCGGCGCCGTGCCGGGCGATATCGCCGGGCCGGAGCTTGAGTCCAACGAGGCTGCGACGCGGTCCCTCGGCCTTGACCTTCTGCAGCGCCTCGCGGCCGGTGAAGTCACCTTTGCCCAGCTTGACGGTCCAGCCAAGGCCCGCCTCATACGGGTTCACGGTCTCGTCCATATCGTTGCCCCACAGGCGAAGGGCCGCCTCGAGGCGGGTCGCGTCGCGTGCGCCGAGTCCCGCCGGGAGCACGCCAGCCGATCGGCCGTGCTCGAGGATCGCATCCCAGACATCGCCGACGTGGTCGCTCTTGACCATGATCTCGAAGCCATCTTCTCCGGTGTAGCCAGTGCGCGAGATGACGCTGGAAACGCCTGCGACCTCGCCGCGGCGAAACCCGAAGTAGGGAATGTCGTCGAGTCCCTCGGCTGGAAGGAGCCGCTCCGCGTCAGGCCCCTGAAACGCCACCAGTGCCAGCTCGAATGTCCGGTCCTCAACGCTGACATCCGCGGGCGCGTGGGCCCGCAGCCACTCGAGGTCTTTCTCCCGGTTGGACGCATTCACGACGAGTAGAAAGCCCTCTTCGGAGCGGTACGCCACCAGGTCATCGATGATGCCGCCGGCTTCGTTGCACATCAGGTTGTACTGAGCCTGGCCGTGAATCAGGGACGACACATCGTTTGAGAGCACGCTCTGGATGAAGGCCTGCGCCGAGTCGCCCGTGACCCGAAAGCGGCCCATGTGAGAGACATCGAAGAGGCCGGCGACTTTGCGCACCGCCAGGTGCTCATCGCGGATCGAGCTGTACTGCTGCGGCATCTCCCAGCCGCCGAAGTCGACCATGCGGCCGCCCAGCGCGAGGTGGCGGTCGTACAGCGGCGTGCGCTGGGGCGCGCTAGGCGTCAAGCGCGTCGTCGATGTCTTCTATGGCGTCGGCGTCGAGGATCGCCAGCAGCTCTTCGTCGTGACGGCGCCGTGCCTCCGCCACTACCTGCGCCACGTATTGCGTCCGATTCACCGTCCACTCGAGCTTTTCGGCGATCTGGGCCGCTGACGGGTCGTGACCCAACGTGCGCCGGAGCAGCACCTCCGTCCGCCCGTAGTCGTTGGCCGCCGCGACCAGGAGCTCGGCGTCGCGCACGGCCGTCGCCTCGGCGGCGATCGCGGCGTCAATCTGCTCCCCGATCCGGCGCTCGGCAAAGCTTTCGAAGTCGTGCTCACCGCTGGTGGCAAATGAGCGCACCGCTTCGAACAGGCCAAGGGAACCTTCCTGGACGAGGTCAGGCATCGAAAGCCCCTTGTCGCCACGGGCCTCGGCCAGCCGGATGACAAGACCGAGGTTGGCGGCAACGAGGCGCTCCTGGCTTGTGCGGTCGCCGCGGGCCGACTTCTCGAGCAGACCTGCCAGCTCGGACTCCCCCACGGATGGCGTCATCCGGGCTTGCCTGCGCAGCTCGTCCATGAGCAGCTCATCGCCGTCGGGGTTGATCGATTCGGCAGCCACCGTTCGATTCTACGCCCGGCTCGAATGGCCTCCCGAGCTCGATGTTCCACGTTTTACATGGGCAGTCGAGGCGGTGGATTGCCATACTCGGGGCATGCGTGCACGAGTTGCGCTCCGCCTGGTCGGAATGCTTTTTGCCGCCGCCGCAGCGCTCCTGCCGCTCCAGGCCGGGGCCGCCTCGCCGCACGTCGAAGAAGTCGACCTCAACGGCGATATCAACAACATCATGTCTGCGTACATCCAGAGCGCGGTCAACCGCGCCGAAGCCGACCACGCCGACGCTCTCCTCGTGGTGATGAACACGCCCGGCGGCATCTCGACCTCGATGGACGAGATCGTGACCAGCCTCCTCAACTCCACCGTGCCCGTGGTCGTCTACGTCTATCCCACCGGCGCTCGAGCCGCCTCCGCCGGGCTGTTCGTCGCCCAGGCGGCCGACGTGCTCGCGATGGCCCCCGGCACCAACATCGGCTCCGCCCATCCGATCCAGGCGACCGGCGAGAACCTGACCGGCGACCTCGGGGCAAAGGTCCTGAACGACGCCGTCACCCGCGTCCGCAACCTCGCCGCGATGCACGGCCGCAACGCCGACTGGGCGGAGCAGGCCGTGCGTAACAGCGTGAACATCAACGCGGAAGAGGCGGTGAGGCTCAAGGTCGCCGACCTCGAGGCAACTGACATCAAGTCCTTGCTCAACGAGATCGACGGCCGCTCGGTGCCTCGGACCAACGGCAGCCTCGTCATCCACTCGGCCGGTGCCGTGCTCGATGACTATCCGATGCCGTTCTGGCAGGTGTTCCTCAACGCCCTCATCGATCCGACCATCGCCGCATTGCTGATCATCGTCGCGGGCTACGGAATCATCACGGAGATGCAGAACCCGGGCCTCATCCTGCCCGGTGTCATCGGCGGCATCGCCGCGGTCCTTGCCATCGTCTCGCTCGCCAACCTCCCGGTGAACATCGCCGGCGGACTGATGATGCTGCTCGCCCTCGTGCTGTTCATCGCCGACCTGAAGGCGCCCACTCACGGATTCCTCTCCGTCGGCGGTGTCTTCGCGCTCGTGCTTGGCATGGCCTTTCTCATCAACACGGGCCCGATCGGGCTCGGCGTAAATCCGATCGTCTCCCTCGTCACGGGACTGCTGACGCTCGGGTTCTTCGCGTTCTTCATCCGCAAGGTGATCGCAGCCCGGCTGCAGCCTGCTCTCTCAGGGGCGGACAGCATCGTCGGAGCGCTCGGCGAGGCCCGCGAGGAGCTCACCCCCGAAGGTCTAGTCTTTGTGGCGGGCGCGCTGTGGAGGGCGACGTCTGACGCGCCGATTCCGGCCGGATCCCCCGTGCGGGTCGTCGGGCGCCAGGGCCTCCAGCTGCAGGTCGCGCGAGAGAACGGCCAGGCCAAGGAGAAGAAATAGTGGACGTGGGGACGCTCGTCGTCATCGCCGTGATCCTTTTCGTGATCCTCATCGCGCTCTTCTCCAGCCTGCGCATCGCGGCTGAATACGAGCGGGGAGTCGTCTTCAGGCTGGGTCGCCTGATCGCTCTCAAGGGCCCGGGGCTCTTCTTCATCATCCCGTTCGGCGTCGACCGCCTGGTCAAGATCGACCTCAGGGTGATCACGCTCGAGGTGCCGCCGCAGGAGGTCATCACGAAGGACAACGTGACCGCCAAGGTCAATGCGGTCATCTACTTCCAGGTCGTCGACGCGCGGAAAGCGGTCGTGCAGGTGCTCAACTACATCAACGCCTCATCGCAGATCGCGCAGACGACGCTGCGCGCCGTGCTTGGCCAGTCGACGCTCGATGAGCTGCTCGCCGAGCGCGACAGGATCAACCAGAACCTGCAGAAGATCATCGACGAGCAGACCGAACCATGGGGGATCAAGGTCTCGGTGGTCGAGATCAAGGACGTCGAGCTGCCCAGCACGATGCAGCGCGCGATGGCCAAGCAGGCGGAGGCGGAGCGCGAGAAGCGCGCGAAGATCATCAACGCCGAAGGCGAGTTTCAGGCCTCGCAGACCCTGGCGAACGCGGCGCAGGTGATCTCGTCCCAGCAGGGCGCGCTCCAGCTCCGGTTCCTCCAGACGATGGTGGAGATCGGCTCAGAGAAGAACACGACGATCATCCTCCCGCTGCCCATCGAGCTCATCCGCCCGCTGATCGACATGGGGAGACGCGTCGATGGCTCGCCGGCGCCGCCGCTGCCCGACAAAGGCACCAAGACCGGCTGATCGCTCACCTTCCCCTCGACGCCGGCACGGCTCTGGTCGAGCTCCTGCCGCTCCCACTGATCATCCTGGCCAATGCGGCGGTGGGGAAAACGTGGGCCGCAGTGGCCACCCCGGCGCTGGCGGCGATTCCGGCCGTGATGACGGGGCTCGTCGGGGTGCTCGACCTGCTCGGCGCTCCGACCGGGGCGACCGGTTTAAGCCGCCAGGCCGCCTTCGCGGTCGACGCGGGCACCATCGTTACCGCCGTCGCGGCAGGCGGATTTGCCTTCAGGCCGATCCGCCAGGACCTCGCGGCGCTCCTCCCCATCGATCCCAACAGCCCAGTCCACGCGCTTGCGCTCGTCCTGGCGACCATCTTCTTCGGTACCCAGGTCACCTTCATCGCCTTCACTGACGTGCTGGCGGCCAACAACGCGCAGCCGGCGCTAACCCTGGTCGATCTCTTCTTGAACGAGGTCCCCTTTCTGATCCTCGCCCTCGCCGGGGTCGGCGTGGGCCTCGCCTACTTCAAGCGCCGCACCGTGCCCGAAGCGATGACCCGTCTCGGACTGGTGCGCCCCGCCTGGTGGCACCTCGCCCTCGCCCTCGCGGCGGCCGGCGCGCTTTTTGCGCTTGGCCAGGAGTCTGACGTCCTCAACCACGCGTGGTCGCCGGACCTCGCGCGGCGGGTCGACGCCACCACCCAGCACATTTTCGGGCAGCTCGGCACCCAATACGGGATCGCAGCGGTGGCCCTGCTGCCCGGGATCTGCGAGGAGGTCCTGTTCCGTGGGGCCCTGCAGCCTCGGATTGGACTGATCGCCACAGCGCTGCTCTTCACCTCGATCCACACCCAGTACGGCGCCTCGGTCGACACGGTCGCGGTGTTCGCAATAGCGCTCGGGCTCGGCCTCATCCGCAAGTACACAAACACCACCACATCGTGCATGTGCCACGTCAGCTACAACCTGTTGGTTGGCATCGGACTCACGGGTGTTCTGCTCGACGGGGCCCTCGTCATCGAGGTGGCGCTCGTCGCGATCACCGGCTATGTGATCTGGGCCAACCGGCGCCGGGCGGCCACGGCCGGTGGGAGCCCTTAACAGGATGGCTGGCCAACGAATTGATCCGGGACTAGAATTTCGCCCAATGGCCCCAGATGTAGGAGCTGCGAGCGACGCCAGACCCAATATGTTGGCCACTACCGAGATGCCCGTTGTGGCAGTGGTCAACCAGAAGGGCGGCGTGGGCAAGACGACCACTGCGATCAACCTGGCCGCCGCCCTGGCCGAAGCCGGCCATCCGACGTTGCTCGTCGACCTGGACCCACAGGCGAACTCGACATCGGGCCTGGGCCTCGACCCTGCGCGGGCCCGGCTGAACATCTACCACCTGCTCACCGGAGAGGCCACGGTCGCAGAGGTCGTGCAGCCGACCGGGCCGACCGGCCTGTCGCTCATCCCCTCGCATATCGACCTCGCCGGGGCGGAGATCGAGCTGGCCGGGATGACTGAGCGAGAGGGCCTCCTGCGCCAGGCGCTCGCCTCGACTCCGCCGGGAGTCGAGATCGTCCTGGTCGACTGTCCCCCATCGCTGGGCCTGCTGACGCTCAACGCGCTGGTCGCGGCCACCAGCATGCTCATACCCACACAGTGCGAGTACTTCGCGCTCGAAGGGCTCCGCCATCTCATGTACACGCACCAGCTGGTCCGGTCGCGCCTCAATCCGAAGCTTGCGATCGCCGGCATCCTGATGACGCAATTTGACGCCCGGACCACCCTCGCGTGGGACGTGCTCAATGCGGTCCGACGTTCTCACCCGCACCACGTCCTCGAGACGCTGATCCCGCGCAACGTCCGCCTGAGCGAAGCACCGAGCCATGGCAAGTCAGTGATCGAATATGACCCGACATGTCGAGGGGCGGCAGCGTATCGCGCCCTCGCGAAGGAGCTGCTTGAAAGATGAGCCAACCACGCCCGCGCGGACTCGGTCGCGGACTCGAGGCGTTGATTCCGATGTCGAGCCAAGGCGATGCACTGGTCCCGCAGATGATCGCAGTCGATCAGATCCGACCCTCGCGCCAGCAGGTGCGCTCACGATTCGACGCTGAGCCGCTCGGCGAGCTCGCGGAGTCGATCCGGCTTCATGGCGTGCTGCAGCCGCTTCTCGTGCGGCGGCTGGCCGACGGTTACGAGCTCATCGCCGGCGAGCGCCGGTGGCGCGCGGCGCGGCTCGCCGGTCTCAACACGGTACCCGCGGTCGTACGCGGCGACGCCGGCAATGACGAGCAGCTCGTGCTCGGCCTGATCGAAAACCTTCAGCGCACCGACCTCGACCCAATCGAAGAAGCTCGCGGCCTGAGCCGGCTCATCGAAGATTTCGGCCTGACGCATGAAGACGTCGCGCAGCGACTGGGCAAGCACCGCGTGTCGGTTACACAATCGATGCGCCTGCTCGCCGGCTGCGCAGCAGTGCAGTCCTCCGTCGCGTCAGGTGTGATCACGGCAGGACACGCACGAGCGCTCATCGCCCTGGAGAGCCAGGCCGCGCAGGAACACGGCCTCAAGGTCGTGATCGCCCGGCATCTTTCCGTTCGTCAGACGGAGAACTGGGTCAGGACCTACCGCCCTCACCGGCGCCGCCATTCGGACTCTTCGGCCGAGCTGCGCGCGCTCGCCGCTGACGTCGAATCGAGCCTCGGCCTGCCGATCAAGCTCAGCGGAAATCTGAATCGCGGCAAGCTCGAGCTTCGCTACTCGAGTCGCGAAGAGCTGGAACGAGTCTGCGCTAAGCTCGTCTCCTGACAAGCATGGCGGCCCAACACGAACAAGCGGCTGGCGCCGCCTCCACAGAACGCTCGGCCGCCGGCTCGCTGCTGCGCGAGGTCGCCGAGGTACTCGTCCTCGCGGTCATCCTCTACATCGGCATCAGCTTCGCCGTGCAGGCAGTGCACGTCGAGGGCCTTTCGATGTTCGCGACGCTCGACGACAACGATTACCTGATCGCCAACAAGATCGACTACCGGCTCCACGCGCCCCAGCGCGGCGACATCATCATCTTGCGGCCGCCGACGAGCAACTCCACCGACTTCATCAAACGCATCATCGCGCTGCCCGGCGAGAAGCTGTTGATCCGCAGCGGCATCGTCTACATCGACGGGCACAGGCTCGTCGAGCCGTACCTGCCAGAGGAGTGGACGAATGAAAACAACTATCCAACAGACGGGACCGACGGCAAGGTGATCCCACCGAACAACTATTTCGTCATGGGTGACAACCGCAATCGTTCGCAGGATTCGCGCTTTTTCGGGCCGATCAGCCGCGACCGGATCGATGGCAAGGCCTGGTTCCGGATCTGGCCGCTCAATCAGTTCGGCAACATCTACGCGAAGATGCCAATCCTGGAAACGGGGAGTACGGCCGTCGGGGCCCGCCCCGCGCTGCAGGTGGCCAGCTAGAGCAGGTCTAAGCCCCGATCGCGAGGCGAAAGGCGCTGTCGCGAGAAAAGGGACCGATCACCGACATCTGCATCGGGCGACTGAACACCTCGGCTGCGACCCGCACCACGTCCGCCGCAGTCACGGCGTCGACCAAAGCGATCTCATCGTCGATGGTGTTGATCTCACCGAGCAGCAGCTCCTGATAGGCGAGCCAGAACACCACGCCGTTGGTCGTCTCCAGCTCGAGACGCAAGCGGCCCTTGGTGAATTCCTTCGCACGCGCCAGCTCAGCTGCCGCGACCTCGTGTTCGGTCAAGCTGCGCAGCTCGGCCATCACCGCATTCACAGCATCGACAGCCTTCTTCGGATCGACACCGATGTAGACGCCGAGGTAGCCGGTGTCACGGTGCTTCTGCGTGAAGCTGTGCACGTCGTAGGCGATGCCAAGGCGCTCCCGGATGTTGAGGAAGAGTCGGGAGCTCATGCCCTCGCCCAGCACCGTGTTGAGCAGGTCGAGCGCATAGCGGTCTGGGTCAAGGTAGCTGACGGCGCGCGCCCCAAGGCAGATGTGGGCCTGCTCCGTCCCGCGGCGGCGGACCAGCACGCGGGGAGAGTCGAGGGGGAGCGGCGGCGCAAGCTCGAGCGCGCCGTTCATGTCGGGACGCAAAGAGAGGTTGCGCGTCACCTCGGAGATGGTCGACGCCTCGTCGAGTGATCCCGCGGCACCGACGACGAGATTGGGCAGCCGGTAGTGCGCGTCCGCGTACTCCAGGATGTCGTCGCGGCCGAGTCGCGACACCGACTCCTCGGTACCGGCGATGTCGCGGCCCAGCGCATGGCCGGGCCAGATCAGCTCTTCGAAGAGGTTCTGGACGTAATCCTGGGGTTGATCCTGGTACATACGAAGCTCTTCGAGGATCACCATCCGCTCTCGCTCGACGTCGGCGGGATCGAGCTTCGAGTTGGCAATGATGTCGAAGAGAACGTCGAGCCCCAGGTTCATGTGCTCCGCGGGAACGCGGGCCCAGTAGGCCGTCAATTCTTTGTCGGTCGACGCGTTGATGAACCCACCGACACCCTCGATCGCGTCGGCTATCTCCTTCGACGTCGGCCGCTTTTTCGTGCCTTTGAAGTAGAGATGCTCAATGAAATGAGAGACGCCGGCGAGGCGATCGTCTTCCTGCCGTGAGCCCCCGGCAAACATGAGGACCACGCTGGCCGACTGCCGCTCGGGCATGGCCTCAACCACCATCCTGGCTCCCCCTGGTAGGTGGTGTACTCGATGAGGGGCAGGCATGGGACGGTCAGTATAAGAAGGGCTCGGTCAGCTTCCCTCGCGTAACGCGCCCAGGGCGGCATAAAGCGTCATCGCCACGAAGTCGGCAGGCATGCCGTCGGAGACCGCATCCAGCGCCTCGCCGAGGTAGCGGCGCACGTTGGGCACAGCGTCGACATCGCTCAGCTCGAGACAGTCGCGGATTGCTTCCGCGATCTCGGTCGGGGTGATCTCCTCGTCGCCCGCCTCGTCAGCGACCGAGTTGACGAGCGCGATCGCCTTCCGGATCCGCTCGGCGGCTGCCCGGCCGGGCACCGTTCCCCCGTTATTCTTCAGGCGGCTTGCGGGGGCCGACAACGACGCGGCGCTCAGGCTCCTCGCCGATGCTCGAGCTCGTGACGTCCGGGTCGCCTTCCAGCGCCAGGTGGATGGCTCGGCGCTCGAACGGCTGCATCGCGTCGAGCGTGATCGCGTCGCCGGTCATCTTGACCTGGCGGGCGGCGCGCATAGCGATCTCACGCACGGTGTGCTCGCGGCGCTGCCGGTACCGCTCGACGTCGACGATGATGCGCTCGCCCTCGGCGAGATGTTTGCCCACCATCACGTTCGTCACCGACTGCAGCGCGCGCAAAGTCTCCCCGCGCCAGCCGATCAGGCCGCCGAGATCGCGCCCGCTGATGTCTAACGTGATCGGGTCGGCGCCGGTCCGGACGCTGACCTGGGCGCGCACGCCCATGTGCTTGAGAAGGCCTTCAACCAGGGTCCGGGCCATCTCGGCCTTGCCGTTGGGAGCAGCGGGCGCAGCCCCAATCGCGGGTGCACTCTGGTCGATGACTGTGACCTCGACAAGGGTCTCCTCCGATGTCTCGCTGAGGATCTTGACGTCGACGTTGCGCCGGCTTTCCTGAAGCTCGATCAGCGCCGCGTCGACCGCCTCGTCAAGCGTGCGGCCGCGGCCTTCGGCGGATCTCACGTGCGTTCACTCTCCTTGCCTTGTCTTTGAGCTTTGCGCTTCGCCTTTTTTGAGCTGTTCAAGCTCGTGCCGGTCGGCGGAAGCGCCTTCTGGCCGTTGGTCGCCCCTTTTTTGGACACCAAGGGCGCTCCACCGGCCGCCTTGCGGAACCGAACCGGCAGCACGTTCCCCCAGCCGACCACGAAGCTCTGCTGAATGATACTGACGCAGTTCCCGACAAACCAGTAAAGGCCGAGGCCGGCCGGAACGTTGAGCGCGAACCAGCCGATCATCAGCGGCGAGATCAGGACCATCGTGCGCTGCATCTGAAGGGTCTGCTGCTCCTGCTCGGTCGGGTTGGGCGGAGCCGGCATCTGCAGCATCCTCGACTGGATCAGGGTCGTGATCGCGGCGAGCAGCGGGAACACCAGGTAGGCCAGCACCGGGATCGGCAGGCCCGCGAACATCAGGTGGTGGTTGGGGTTGTCGTTCAGGTTCGGGATGAAAAGGAAGTGCGTCGCCACCGCGTGGGTCCGGGCAAAGCCCGTGAACACGTAATAGAGGGCGGTGAGGATCGGCAGCTGTACGACCAGTGGCAGACACCCGATAAGGCCGCCCAATGGATTGACCCCGTGCTCCTGGTACATCTTCATCATCTCGGTGTTCAGGCGCTGCGGGTCCTTCTTGTACTTCTTGCGCAGCTCGGCGACCTGGGGCGCCAGCTTTCGCTGCTCGACCAGGGTCTTGCGCTGCGTGACGAGCTGAAACTGCTGCAGCGGAGCAAGCAGCAGGCGGATCAGGATGGTCAGCACGATGATCGCGACGCCGTAGGCGCCGATCACGCTCACCACCGGTACCCCCTGCACGTTCGAGTAGATGAAGCCCAGCGCGGTGTTCAGAGTCACCCCGAAGATCGCCCACCACGCGTCGTGAATCGGGCTGAAGAACTTGAAGATGTCTGTGAACGAGGCCAGTGGGATGTCAGTGACTCCTTGTCAGGGCACCGGGTCGTAGCCGCCCCGCGCGAAGGGGTGACAGCGGGCGATGCGCGCCGCACCCATCCATCCGCCTCTGAGCCAGCCGTAGCGCTCGATCGCCTCGTAGGTGTAGTGCGAGCAAGACGGGTAGTAACGGCAGGCAGGCGGGAGGATCTTCGCAATGGACAGCTGATAACCGCGGATCAAAATCAGGAAGAGCTTGGTCATGGCTTCGTCATGGCTTTATTTGTGCGAGCCTGAGCGCAGCCAGCGAAGCCTCCGCCCTGAGATCGGCGAACGAGACCTCGAGCGCCGCCGGGCGGGCGATCAGGACCACGTCATATCGTATTCCCACCCGGCGCAGCGGCGAACCAGGTCCCAGCAATCCCTCTCGCGCGACCTCGCGCAGCCGACGCCTGGCCCTGTTGCGCTCGACCGAGCTCTTGATTGCCCGGCTGACCGTCACACCGACCCGGCTCTCCGGCTGCTCGCTCGCAACGGCGAACCCGACCAGGGCCTGCCCGCTGTGGAAGCGCCTGCCGCTGATAGCCGCCTGGAAGTCCGACCGCCGACGGACCCGCGAGCGCCTTTTCATCTTCAATGCGCCAGTTACGGCGCGACCAGCTTGGAGCTAGGTCAGCCGCGCGCGGCCCTTGCGACGGCGATTGCGGAGCACGCGGACCCCGCCACGAGCGCTCATCCGGCGCAAGAATCCGTGGACGCGCCGGCGATACCGTTTCTTGGGTTGATAGGTCCTTTTGATCGGGCCAGTGTAGCCGAGGCAATGCGCCTGACTTGTGATACCGCTTCTATAACTTCATTGTGTGCGCGGCGGCCTTGCGGTATCCACAGCCCGGTGTTATATTCCCCGGCCGGAAGCAGCAAAGCCAAAGCGTCTATCCAGAGCACCAGTACAGATCGCGCCACTCAGTCTAGCCAAACACCTACTAACAGCTAACACTTAGTCATACAATCCCGCTTCCATATTTCGGGATCGACCGGATGGTGGATTTCGGACAGGTCGGCGCCGCCAGCCTGTGGAAATCCGGTCCGCTCTTTTCCACAAGGACCAAGGAGGCGGAGCTCATGCTTGAAGAGCTTCGGTTGAATCCGCGGTCGTCCAGGGCGCGAACGTGGGGTCGCTGCTGGGACGAGGCCGCGGGTGCCGGCAGCAGGAGAGACGGATCGGGGTTGTCCACAGGATTTGCAGAGCGGCGGCGGCTTCGCTCCACAGGTCTGGCGGGGCTCATCCATGGCGTGTCGGGCGGCATGGCAAAGGAGAAGGTGGGGTGAATCAGGACCAGATCTGGTCACAGGTCCAGGAGGAGCTGCGATTCCAGCTCGCCAAGCGAACCTATGACATGTGGCTCAAGAACACCTCGGTGGTTTCGGCTGACGGGGGCACCTTCCGGATCGGCGTGCCGAGCAAGCTCGCCAAGGACTGGCTCGAAGATCGTTTCTCGGGCCTCATCCAGGAGACGCTGCAGGCCGTCACGGGTTCCGAGGTGGACATTGATTTCGTCATCGCCCCGTCCGGCCACCGACCAGCGCACGCGATGTTCGATGACGACGATCACCGCACCGAGAACGGACACGACAACGGAGTCGAGGTGGCAGAGGTCGCGGCCGTCGCGCCGTCAGAGCTCAATGCGCGCTTTCGGTTCTCATCATTCGTCGTCGGTCATAACTCGCAGTTCGCACACGCCGCGGCGAAAGCAGTCGCCGAAGCGCCCGGCGACAGCTATAACCCTCTTTTCCTCTATGGGGGAGTGGGGCTGGGCAAGACACACCTCATGCACGCCATCGGCCACGAAGTCCACGAGCGTTTCCCCCGCAAGCGCGTCGTCTATCTCACCTCCGAGCAGTTCACCAACGAGGTGATCAGCTCAATCGCCACCGCCCGCATGGGGGAGTTCAGGCATAAGTACCGCACGGTCGATGTGCTTCTCATCGATGACGTGCAGTTCCTCGCAGGCAAAGATCGCACCAAGGAAGAGTTCTTCCACACCTTCAATGCGCTGCACGAGATCAACAAGCAGATCGTCATCTCGTCGGACCGCCCACCCAAAGAGATCCCCACCCTCGAGGACCGACTGCGCTCGAGGTTTGAGTGGGGCCTCATCGCCGACATACAGCCCCCGGACTTCGAGACCCGCCTTGCCATTCTCCATTCCAAGCTCGGCGCCAACACCAGCCTCATCCCGGAAGACGTGCTCAATTTCATCGCCCACAAGGTCCAGCGCAACATCCGCGAGCTCGAGGGAGCGCTCACGCGCGTGCAGGCCTTCGCCGCGGTGCATCAGCGCCAGGTCGACGAAGAAGAGGCCGCGCGCCTTCTCTCTGACATCATCCCGGCCGGCACACGAAAACCCATCAACGTCGAGCGAATCCAGGCCCTCGTCGCCGACTACTACAACGTCACCCTCGACGATATGAAGGGGAAACGGCGCGACAAGCACATCGTTTTTCCACGCCAGGTCGCCATGTATCTCGTCCGAGAAGAGACGCCATCGTCACTGCCCGCGATCGGCAAAGCCTTTGGCGGGCGTGACCACACCACCGCGCTGCACTCGATCGAGAAGATCGCCAACGAGCTCAAGGAAGACGAGCGTCTCCGGTACGAAGTGCAGGCGATCCGAGAGAAGCTCTACGTCCAATGACGAAGCTTTCAACACTTTATGAGAATCGCCTTGGGACGCGGCTTGGATGGAGCGCAGGCAGGCATTTCCTCCCCAGCGGATCAACAGCGATCCCTGGTCCGGACGTCGATTCCCCAGACCTTACGCACAGATCATTTCGATC
This sequence comes from Chloroflexota bacterium, assembly GCA_005889085.1. Classification (GTDB taxonomy): domain Bacteria; phylum Chloroflexota; class Dormibacteria; order Dormibacterales; family Dormibacteraceae; genus 40CM-4-65-16. Next base: position 22,753 of record VBDS01000190.1, read on the forward strand.
GGTAAATGATCTGGACATCCACAGTACGCACAGCGCTTACTGTTATCGGATACGAATTCCTTCTACTAAGAGAATCTTTAGCAACGGGGGACAACTTTCGTGAATGCCAAAGTGATGACAGCTCAAATGAAGGTCACCTGTAGGCCGGCGGTCCTTGGTCAGGCTCTGCAGGTCGTTTCACGAGCGATCTCGAGCCGGACCACGCTGCCGATCCTGAACAACATCCTCATCGAGACCACCTCCGAGGGTCTGGCACTGACCGCCACCAACCTGGAGATCGGGATTCGCAAGGTCGTCCCCGCCGAGGTCACCGTCGAAGGCTCGACCACCGCACCCGCCCGTTTGCTGACCGACTTCGTCGGCACGCTGCCCGACGACGACCTCGAGATGACGCTGGACGCGAGCACGCAGTCGCTCGGTCTGCGCTGCGCGCGATTCGACACGCATATCAAGTGCATCGAGGCCGAGGAATTTCCGCCTGGGCCGCGGCCGGACGAAGGCGACAAGCTGGAAGTTGCCCTCGACGACCTGGTCGGCGCGGTGGAGCAGACGCAGATGGCCGCGTCGACGGACGAGGCGAGACCCGTGCTCACCGGCGTGCTGGTCATGGTGCAGGGCGGCAACCTGACGCTAGCCGCGACCGACGGCCACCGACTCGCGGTGCGCAAGCTGGCTGCGGCCGCGCCCTCGGAGCTGGAGGCGAGCCTCATCGTGCCGGCCAGGGCGCTGGCGGAGCTCGCCAGGGTACTCAAGGGCGAGCCTGGCAAGGTGGAGGTGATCATCTCCAAGGCTCGTAATCAGGTATTCTTCCGCGCCGGCAGCTCGGAGTTGACCTCCAGGCTTATCGACGGCAAGTATCCAAACTACGCACAGGTTATCCCCAGCAAGAGCTCGACCAAGGTCAAGGTCTCGACCAGCGAGCTGACCCAGACGGTGCGCGCGGTGTCGCTGTTCGCCCGGGACAGCGCCAACGTCATCCGGGTCAAAGCGCAGGCCGGCGCGCTGACCCTCTCGGCCACCACCAACGAGGTGGGCGACAGCAAGGCTGAGATGACCGCCGAGGTCGACGGTTCCGATATCCAGATCGCTTTCAATGCCCGCTACGTCCTGGACGCCCTGGGGGTGATTGGAGAGAATGAGGTCGAGCTGCTGTTCGACGGCCCTCTCAGCCCAGGGCTCATGCGACCGCCGGGCAAGGAGCACTACCAGTACGTGATCATGCCCGTGCGGGTGGCGATGTCCTGACGGAGTGCGCCTCCGTCGGTTGCAGCTCAGAAACCACCGCAACTACGGCCAGCTGGACCTGACCCCAGGACCCAGCGTCAACGTGTTCATCGGCGCCAACGGCCAGGGCAAGACCAACCTGCTGGAAGCGGTCGCGATGCTCGCATTGTCGTCGTCGCCCAGGGCGCGCCGGGAGTCCGAGCTCGTCGGGCCGGCCGGGCCTGGCTCGAGGATCGAGGCCGACGTGGAGACCGGCGTCACGACCCGCGAGATCGCGATCACGCTGGCCGTCGAGGACGAGCGGACCCGGAGGACGATCGAGGTCGACGGCATCCGGCGCCGGGCGTTCGACCTGCCGGGCAACTTCAGGGCCGCGCTCTTCTGGCCGGACGACCTCGGGTTGGTGAAGGCAGGCCCCGAGCTTCGCCGCCGGTTTTTGAACCAGATGCTCGTCCAGGTCGAGCCGGGATACGCCCGAGCCCTGGCGAATCTCCGCCGGGTGCTGGAGCAGCGCAACAGCCTGCTCAAACGAATCGCCGCCGGCGAGGGTGGCGAGGACATGCTGGAGGCCTGGAATCACGAGCTCGTCCAGGTCAGCGGGGAGATCGTCGCGGCGAGGACCAGGGCGGTGTCGGAGCTCGGTCCTGAGGCAGCCAGGTGCCACGCCGAAATCGCCTCCGGTGAGCGCCTCGAGATCCAATATTTGGCGCCTCCGCAACATTACGCGGAAGCTGTGCATAACTCATTGGCCGAGGACCTGCGTCGGGGCACCACCAGCCTCGGTCCGCACAGGGACGACCTCCTGGTCCTCCTGGACGGCCAGGACGCCCGTTCCTATGCCTCGCAGGGTCAGCAGCGGACGGCGGTGGTGAGCCTGAAGCTGGCCGAAGCCGGGCTGATCGAGAAGCGCACCGGCGAGCGGCCGGTGCTCTTGCTGGACGACGTCCTCTCCGAGCTGGACAGCGACCGCCGGGGCGCCCTCCTGGCGGAGGTGGCTGCCGGCGGCCAGGTCGTGATCACATCGGTCGAAGCAGGGCCGTTTCCGCGCGACCTGATCGCTAAGGCGATGGTCTGGACGGTCACCGACGGCAGGATCCAACCCTGTGGATAAGTTGGGCAATATCCTGCCCAAGATCGTGCGCCGGCAGCCTGGTGGAGCCCGCCTCATGGGCGCCCAGGTGGCCGCCGCTTTCAGGACCATCATGGGACCCGACGTCGCCAGGTTGTGCGACGAGGTCGAGCTGCGTTCCGGCACGCTTCTGGTAACCACATCCAGCCCGGCCCTCGCCCATCAGCTCCGGCTCGACGCGGAGACCATTCTGGCCCGGCTTAACCGTCCCGACCTCGGCCGCAAGGTGCGCACGCTCCGCGTCCGCATCGGCCGGCCAACCCTCACATGAATCTGGGTCGGGAGCAGCAGCAGGCAGCGGCGCTGGGTGCCGGAGCGGTGCGCGTGGTGGCGGGGGCAGGCACTGGCAAGACGGCGGTCATCGCGGAGCGGTTCCGGCGCCTGGTTGCGACCGGCATCTCGCCTGCCTCGATCCTCGTCATGACCTTCACCGAGCGCGCTGCACGCGAGATGCGCGAGCGCATCGAAGACCTGATCGACACGCAGGCGCCTGCGGTGGGGACCGTCCACTCAATCGCGCTTGCCTGGCTGCGGGAGGACGGCGGCGCGATCGGGGTGCCCCCAGGCTTTCGGATCCTGATGGGCGCGGATCGCTGGATCCTGGCCCGAGAGCTGATGTGGGGCATCGGCGACGCCGCGCTGACGGGAGATGAGCGGCCTGACGATCTGGTCGCGCCGGCGCTCCAGATGCTCGAGCGTATGAAACAGGAGCTCGTTCCGCTCGAGCGGCTCGAGTCCTGGGCCGCCTCCACGGATGACAAGGAGCGTGCCGACCTCATGAGCGCTTGCATCAGGCTCTTCCGCGCTTACGAGAGGGATTGCCGGAAGCACCAGTTCCTCGACTTCGATGATCTGCTCGTGCTCGCGGTCCGGCTTTTGGAGAAGAACCCCGCGCTGCGCCGGCGCTATGCGGCGCGCTTCCCGCACGTTTTGGTCGATGAGTACCAGGACCTGAACCTGGCCCAGGAGCGGCTGGTCGAGCTGGTGGCGCGGGAATGCGATCCATTCGTGGTCGGCGATGACGACCAGTCGATCTATCGTTTTCGCGGCGCCTCCCGAGCCAGCCTCGAGCGATTCCTGGTCAGTTTTCCATCCGCGCGCACCATCACCTTGGGCCGCAACCGGAGAAGCTCGCGGCGGATCGTCTCCGCTGCCGGCACGCTCATCGAGCACAACCGCGACCGGTTATCGAAGCACCTCCGGTCCGAGGAGGGCGGGGCGGCAGTGCAGCTGTGGAGTTGTGAGGACGGCACGTCCGAGGCAGACGCCATCGCGCAGGAAGCCGAGCAGCTCGTGGAGGCCGGAACACGGCCTTCCTCAATCGCGGTGCTGTGTCGAACCAATGCGATCGCGCGACCGATCGCGGCCGCATTTGCAGCTCACGGACTACCTCACGTGGTCATCGGCGGCCATGGATTCCACGACCTTCCCGAGATCAGGGACATGATCGCGATGCTCCGCGTGATTCGCGATCCGGGCGATCTCGTCGCGCTGGCGCGGCCCGCGGCGGCCGCGCTGCAACCGCTGCTCGAGCGGATCGCTGCGGTGGCGCGGCAGGTCGACGTGCGTGACCTCTTCTTCGAGCTGATGGAACAGTCCAATTATCTTGCGGCGTGGCCGGACACCACGGCCAACGTCAGCCGGTTCGCCGAAAACATCGCCGAGTTCTGCGAGACATCCCCCGACCACTCGCTCGATGCCTACATGCGCCACCTCGACCTGGTCCTTCTCTCCGGCGAAGACGAGGAGCCGGCGTCCGTCGACGCCACTGACGCGATCCAGGTCATGACGATCCATCAGTCAAAGGGTCTTGAGTTCGATGTTGTCTTCGTCCCATCGCTGGTGGAGGGCCGGCTCCCCCAGTCCGGCCGCTCGCCGCGGTTCGAGCTGCCGGCCTCGGTGCTGGAGCCGCTTGTGCGCGGCCGCGAGGACGTCGTGGCAGAGGAGCGTCGCCTCCTGTACGTGGCGATGACGCGTGCACGACGGCGCCTCTACCTGACGCGCGCCACTCACTACGAAGGCGGAAGGCGATGGAGGGAGTCGCGCTTCCTCGACGAGGTACGCGCCGCGGGACCCCGCACCGTGGTCGAGACGGAGGTCGCGGCCGCGCCCGTGTCTCCGCCCCAGGCCGTGGTCGACGGGCACACGGGCGAGATCCATCTTTCCTACAGCGCGATCACCGCCTACAAGGATTGTCCGCGCCAGTACTGGTATCGCCACGTCGAACGGCTGCCAGCGATCCAGAGCGCCGAGGCTGTGCACGGCGTGATCCTGCATGAGGTGCTGCGTAGGGCCGGCGAGCTGAGACAAGCGGGCAAGCCGGTCAGCGCGGCGAGACTGAGGTCCATCCACACCGACGTGTGGAGCAAGACGGCATTTCCCGACCCGCGCCGGGCGCCCGCGTTCAAGCGCAACGGCGCGGCCGAGCTCGAGGCGTATCGGTCCGGCGGCGGGTTCGAGCTGGTGCCGGCATACCTCGAGCAGCCTTTCGCCCTCACGGTCGACGGCTGGAACCTGCGCGGAGTGATCGACCGCATCGACCGCACCGCCGATGGGTGGCGGATCATCGATTACAAGAGCGGACGTCCCATCGCCCGCCGACGCCGCGATCTGCAGGTGGCCCTCTACGCGTTGGGTGCGACCTCAGCCATGAAGCTCGAACCGGTCGAGCTGGAAGTCGTCTACCTGGCGTCGGGCGAGTCGGCGCAGGTGGGGAAGGTCGCCGACCTCATGCGCAACGCGGAGGCGGAGGGAACCGAGGTGGCCGAGGGGATCAGGGCGGGACGCTTCGAAACCAAACCCGAGCGACGTCGCTGCCGGTTATGCCCCTACCGGCTCGCCTGCGCCGACGCCCTGTAGCGCGCGGCCAGCAACAGGCACTCGCGCGCAATGTCTGATGAGGCATAAGGATGCGCGAGCTCATCGGCTTTGCGCGACATCTCGCGCCATGTTGGTCCGCCTTCCGCCAACACACGCACCTCGTCGAGCAACTCTGACTCTTTCGGCGCAAACGCGCCTATGCCTGATTCGACGACGAAGTCGACGTTCGGCGACTCCTGGCCCGGTAAGAATCCAGTTATCACGAGTGGCAGGCCGGTGGCCAGGGCCTCTGCGATCGCGCCCGGCCCCGCTTTGGTGACCACCAGGTCGCACGCGCGCATCAGCTCCGGCATGTAGTCGACGAAGCCGAACACGAGCATCGGAGTGGAGACCTCGAGCTCATAGAGCCGCCGCCGCAGCTTTTCGTTTCGGCCACAGACGACGGCGAGCTGCCAGGGGTGCGGCTCCTGGGCCAGCTCACGAACCTGCGCCGCGAGATGTCCGACCCCCGCCGCCCCTCCCATCACCAGGACTGTGAACCGGTCCTGGTCGAGCCCGAACCGGCGGCGGAGCGCTTGCTTCTCGCCTGGGGCGGGCGGACGGAAGCGAAGGTCGACCGGCAGGCCCAGCAGCTTGACGCGGTCCGCGGGGACGCGCCTACGCAAAGCAACCCTTCGCGCACGCTCGGTCGGCGCGATCACCAGGTCCGCCTGGCTGAACGTCCACCCTCGGTGGAAGTCCACGAGATCGGTGATCACCGTCATCAGCGCTCGCGGGCGTCCGCTGCGCCGGATCGCCTGATGCGCAACATGGTTGAGGAGCGGGTGGACCGAGAGAACGACGTCAGGGTCGTGCTGCCGCAACAGATGTAGGACGACTTTCCGCACCCCGGGCCCGAAGATGGCGCGGATCGCGGCGAACGTGGCCTGCGTGTTGCTTGTGTGATACAGCGCCCCCCAAGCGGCTCGCGAGCGGCGGATCATCGGCGAATACAGCGCCGCAAGCCGGCGAGTGATGCCCGGCCCCTGGCCGATCAGCGGGTCTGCGACAGTCACCACGCATGTGGGATCGAGCGCCTTGAGCGCGTCGGTCAGGGCGCGTGCCGCCGCACGGTGGCCACCACCGGTGTCGCTGAAGAGGATCAGGATCCGGGGCGAGCCCCCCGCCGGTGTCGGACGAAGAGGCGGGGCGTGCTGCGTCGAGCCGGACGCCGCTTCCGTTACTTGCGTCGCGCTGCGGCGCGGCGCGCGATCCAGCGCATGTTGTAGGTGGCCAGCAGGTAGGTGATGAACCCCATCGCGATGATCGCGATGGAGACCCAGAGGATCGTGCGCTTTGCAAGCTCGCCCGGCGACAGGGCGCCGCCTCCGGGATTTCGATTCTGCTGGATGATGTAGGCGGCGAGATCCTTCACGTCCTGGTCGGTCAGCGAGTTGTTCCCGCCCTTCGCCGGCATCGTTCGACCATTGTCCGACCGCCCGTTGGTGATGACCCCGATCAGGAACGCCGGGTCGAGCGGGTTCGCCACCCCAGGCAGCTTCTCGATCGGATTGAGCACTGCGCCGATGCCACCCTCCAGGCTCGCGCCGTGGCACGTGGCGCAGTTCTGGGCGTACAGCGTGGCGCCCTTCTGTGGGTCGCCTGGGAGCGTCGTCGCGCCGCTCGCCGTGCTGCCCGGCGAGGGAGAGGTGTCGGCCAGCGTGGAGAGTGCCGTCAGGATGAAGAAGGCTGGAATCCCGACTGCCAGAAGGAGACCTCTGCTCACCCGCATTCAGGCCAAATCATATCTAGCCCCGTTCCCGCCGTTGGGCGGGAATACGGGCGGGCGTCGTAGGTTTTAGCAGTTATGGGTTCTTGCTCGCCGGTCTCCGGCTCCGGCTTCTGCTGCGTTTCCAGACGCTGGCTTGACTCGAGATCGGCGTACCGTGGCTGAGGAAACCGGACCTGTAACCGGCCGCGCCGCACCGCGGATCGCGGTCATCTCCATGCATACCTCGCCCACCGCGTCTCTGGGCAACAACGCCAACGGCGGCTTGAACGTGTACGTCCACGAGATCTGCACGGCGTTCAGCGACCGTGGCATCGCGACTGACGTGTTCACCCGGCGGCAGTCCTCAGACGACCCCGACAGCGAGTCCCTGGCGGCTTTGTCGCGGGTCATCTATCTGCCCATCGGTGCCGGCGTCGACAAATACGCCCTCTTCGACCAGGTCCCCGCATTTGCGAACGGCGTCCTGGAGTTCGCGGCAAGCGAAGGCGTGAGCTACGACCTCGTCTTCTCCCACTACTGGCTGTCCGGCGAGGTCGCATGCGTCATCCGGCCGCAGCTGGCCGCCGGCTGGGCGCACGTGGCGCACACGCTCGGCCTGGTCAAAAACAGGACGCTGGCCGACGGCGCTCGCCCCGAACCAGAGCTTCGCATCGTCGTGGAGGGCGAGATCGCTCGGCAGGCGGACCTGTTGGTCACGTCGACGAACGACGAGAGCGCCGAGCTGGTCCACGCATACGGCGCCGACCCGGCTCGAGTCTTCGTCGTCCCGCCCGGCGTCGACCTCTCGATGTTCCAGCCGATCGACCGCGCCGAGGCTCGCCGCAAGATCGGATACGGCGCCGGTCGACTGCTCCTCTTCGTGGGCCGGCTCGAGCGCCTGAAGGGTGTCGAGGTTGCGATTCGCGCCCTCGCGCTGCTCAGCGACCGGGCGCATGATGACCTCCGCCTGCTGATCCTCGGCGAGGACAGCACGGACGGCGACGAGAGCGAGAAGGAACGCCTGAAGGCAGTCGCGTCAGCGGTCGGAGTGCGCGAGCGGGTCGACTTCCTGGGCTCGGTCGCTCACCACGAGCTGCCGTTCTTCTATTCGGCGGCGGATGTCTGTGTGATGCCTTCATACAGCGAATCTTTCGGCCTGGTTGGACTCGAGGCGCAGGCGTGTGGGTGCCCGGTCGTGGGCTCAGGGGTGGCGGGTCTGCGCTCCGTTGTGCGCGATGAGGTGAGCGGTTACCTGATCGATAGTCACGACGCGGCTGCGTTTGCGGAACGGATCGGGCGCCTGCTCAACAGTCCCGACCTCGCGCAGCAGATGGGCCGCAGAGGACGGCTGCTCGCGCAGCGCTACTCGTGGACGCGCACTGCCGACAGGCTGCAGGAGCTCTTCGAAGGCGTCGTCGAGCGGGCTCAGCTCCGCGTCCATGCCAGCGCGCGGCAGGAATAGGGAAAGGACGCCGGGTCCTGCTTCGTAAGGGCTGTCGGCCTTGTGCCGTCGGCGTTCATCAGCCAGACCTGGTCGCCGCTCAGAAACGCGATCTGATGACCATCCGGCGAGGACACCGGCGACGTCACGTCGATCGTCGGATCTGACGGCAGGCCTGACGTAGGGCTGAGCGCCGCAGAGGGCGAGGCCACATTGACGACGAACGCTTTGTGCAGCACGCCGGTGGCGCTCGTGCTCGAGATCGCGGCTGAGAAGACGAGATGCGTAGCGTCAGGCAGCCACGCCGGCCGGCCGACGATGTCACCGCCGGTCAGAGTCGTCGTGGCGGCGGCCCCGGTCAGGCTGCGCAGGCGAAGGTTCATTCCGGACACGTCTTGCCGGAGATAAGCGATCCGCTTGCCCCCGGGATCCCATGCCAGAGCACTGACCGGCGCTGAGTCGAGCGCCAGCTGATAGCGCGCCCGCAGCCCGACGTCGTAACCCCAGATCGCGTCGGGGTCGGTCACGGCATGAATGAACGCCACGCGAACGCCGTTCGGGGCGACGGCGGCCTCGGCCACGTCGGTGGCGATCACGTCATCAGATCCGCCGGCCCCCTGGCGGTGAAGCGCTCCGGCATCGTCGATGTAGACGTATCCCATTCCCGCCGCAAGCGCGGCGGCCCAGGGCCCTTTGAAGCTCATGCGTGCGGTGCTGCCGCCAGGGCTGAACTGCCACCATGTTTCCTTCTGGTCCTCGATCAACAGCGATTCGCCGTCCGGAGACCAGCTGAAAGCCCGGACCGCGCTCGCGTCAAAGAGCTGGCGCGGGAAGGCGTATTCGTCGTTGACCATCCACACTCCGCCGGGCGAACCGTTGACGCCGTCGGTTGCGAATGCGATCCAATGACGAAGAGCCTGTTGCGCCCCGGTCGTGAATCTCACCGTCTGGTCGCGGCCGAGCATGTTGCCGTCGACGTCGAGCGCGGCGGTGTTGACCAGGATCTGGTAGTCGGTGTTGGCCGCGAGCAGCTGCGACGGGGCGATGATCGCGCGGTGGTTGTCGGTTGGGTCGATGCGGACGTCGAAGGGAACGTTGGGGTTGATCGCTAGCGCGCTCTTCAGGCTCTTTGCGTCCATCGCGCGTGTGAAGTCGAGGCGGAGGTAAGTCGCCGGGTCGACGCCACTGTCACCGTTGGTCGGCGTCGAGCCGGCAAGGCCCGGAGGTCCTTCGGTCGTGAACGACCAGTGGTGGCGCAGGGTGTAAACGTTGCCCGCGCGGTCATGGTAGCCCGACTCGAGGATGACCTCATATGTCGTGCTGGTGCGCAGAGTCTCGTGGTGGTACAGGAGTTCGTGCCCGTTGACCCACTGCGTGGAGCCGGTCGTCGCCGGGGCGAGGCGGAGGCGGCTCGCCACCGATGCCTGGTCGACGTCGTGGTCGAACGTGATGCTGAGCGGGGCGGCTGTCGAAACGTCGACCGAGTTGCGTTGGGGGGAGTAGTCCACGATCTGCGGCGGATCGCCGCCACACGCTGTGAGGGCCATGCTCAAGCAGATGGCGCCGGCCGCGAGAAACGCGAACTTCTTGCTGGGCCCTCCCATTGGGGAATGCGCCCTGCGCGCGCCCGGCGCTCCCGACGGCTCCCTGACCCGAGCCGAACCAACCGAGGGCCAGCCTAGCCTGGACAGCAGCACGCGCCAAACCACCCTGTTAAGGGTGTACACCGGCGCCTAGAGGTGGGACTTGAGGCGCGCCCTCATCTCTTGCGCCAGCTGCTCCAGGCGCGAGGAGTCGACGAACAGCAGCGAGATGCTGGGTATCTGGTCGATTGCGGCCTCGATTCCGGCGAGTGACGGATCCGCCGCCCCAAGGATGTCTTTCACCTTGCGCGCCCGGTTGCCCAGCGCGTCCTCGGCCATCGCCTGCAGCTCGGCCGTGATCGCGGCCCAATCGAGCTGGGGCCCACCGCCGCCGGAACGCGGCGGAGCGGTCGGCGCGACCTGCGTCGGCGCGGTTGAGGGCTGGGCGAATCCGGAGGAGAACGAGCCGGTCGGGATCTGCGCGGTGGGTGGCTCGGCAGGCATGACCGGGATCGTCGGGCTGGTCGGCGCGACCGGCTCCGGCGGCGGCGGCGCGGCCACCGACGACTGGCCCTGCCGCGTTCTCTGCCCGACCACGATCTCCTCGACGTCGAGCGGTGGATGCTTGGTCGTGTCGGCCGACTTGACCTCGATCATCGCGTTGGGGTCGTCGCACAGGGCCAGCGCGCGGTCCGGCTTGTCCGAGATGTCGCGCGACTCGCTGGTGTAGGCGCCGGCGAGCTCACCGTTGGCGAGGATGATGACGCCAGTCCCTGCGTTCGAGCGAATCATCACGCTGCCGCTCAGCTTGCGTTCGCTCAGGAAGTTCAGGAGCGCCTTCATGTCAACCCATCCGGCGTACAGCTCTGTGTACATCGGTCTCGAGACGGTCAGCTCGTAGAGGCCGTCGATGAGCTCTGGAGAGAGCCCGACCACGTCGAGCACTCCATGCCCGGCGGTCACGTCGTCGTTGAACTCCTGAAGGGCCTGCTTGCCGAGGACCAGGCTCCCGGCGTCGGCGGCGCCGTCGTACAGGCACTCGAGCGCCGAGCCCTCGCGGAAAAGAATCAAGCCCGCCGCGTCGTCGGTGAGCAGCCGGACGTATCCCGTGTAGCCCTCACGCTCCAGTGTGGTGAGGAGGCGCGCGAAGTCGACGAACGACGTCTTCAGCGAGTCATACAGGATCTGGCCGGCGGGCACTGGGATCGGCTCGCGGCCGTGCTTCGGCTGCGGGCGGTGCTTCACGCCACGTCTCGGCTGGGGGGCTTCCACCTTTCTCTCGGGTTCAGCATGATCCTTCCTCTCACTTTTAGGCTCTGGTGCCTCCACCTGGGGTTCTGGCTGCGGCTCCGCGGGAGCCGCTTTCGGGACCGCCTCCGCGGCGTGGACCAGCTCTGGGATGCCGGCCTTGACTGTCTCATCCGCAGGCAGCTTGGCTTTGGCGTCGAACTCGAAATCGCCCCGGGTCCAATGAAGCGCGCTGACGACCGCCTCGTCGCCCGACTTCCCATCGCCCTGGGCATGAAAAAGATGTCCGAACAGGAAGTAAAGCGAGGCTGACTGCCCGTTCCCATCCCGGACGATAAGGGTACCGGTGGACCGCTCTCCCTGAGCGGATTCCAGAAGTGATCGAAGGGGGGTCTCGGCCAAAGAGCCGTGAGATTGCAACAGTCTTCTCCTGAGATCGGCAGCCCGATCGGGATGTAAGAGAAAGTTAGTATAGGCATCGAGATCGCAGCAGCGCGTCCGGAGCCTCCGGACCTCCCATTACCCTCCCGTCCAGCCCCGGCGCGCCTCGTGTTGATCCGCCACGGGCAGTCGACCTGGAACCACGAGCACCGCATCCAGGGCCAGCTCGACCCGCCGCTTTCGACCGAAGGCCGGCGCCAGGCCGAGCTCCTCGCCCCCAGGTTTTCCGGCCGCACAGTCGCCGGCTTCTACGCGAGCGACCTCAAGCGAGCGTTTGAGACAGCCGAGATCCTCGCGCCGAGCATCGGCCTGCGGCCCGAGGCCGCATCGTCCCTCCGCGAGATCTTTCTTGGCGAGTGGGAGGGGTTGACCACCGAAGAGATCGCCGTGCGTTACCCAGAGGCATGGGCGAGCTGGGTGGAGGAGCCGGACTGGGACACTGTGCCGGGTGGCGAGGGGGCTGCGCCATTCGATGCGAGGGTCGGCGCTGCGCTGGAAGCAATCCTCGGCGTGCATCCTCAAGGTGACGTCCTGGTCGTCACGCACGGTGGCGTGATCCAGATCGCCCTGCACCGCGTGGTCGGCCGGCCGAGCCGCGGCTTGTTTCCGTTCAAGATCCAGAACGCGTCCATCTCTTTGATCGAGAAGCGCAACGGACGCATGGTCATCGGCGGGGTCAACGATATCGCTCACCTGGAAGCCGCGCTCGTGACGGATGTCGGACCTGGATGACCTCTGACTCGGAACGTTGGGACCGCGAGCTCGACGACCTCGGCCCGGAGGTGCCTCTGCTTCAGACGTGGGCGTGGGGCGAGGTCCAGGTTCGGACTGGGTGGAATGTTGAGCGCGTAAGACTTCCGCGTGCCGGGATGGCCAGCGTTCAAATTCGCAAAGTCGGTCCGGCCCATGAGGCGTATGTCCCGCGTGGACCGGTGCCGGCATCGGCAGAAACTCTCGACTGGCTGGCGGCCTGGGCGCGAAATTCAGGCGTGGCACGTCTAGTCGTCGAGCCCCAAGCGCCGGAGACCTTCAGCGAGGTGCTGAGTGAAAAAGGTTTCAAGCAAATCGCTCAAATCCAACCTCAGCACACGCGTATCGTCGCGCTGACGCCGCCGAACGAGCTGCTGGCGACGTTTCGTCACGGGCGCCGCTACAACATTCGCGCCGGCCTCAAGCGTGGTGTCATCGTCGAAGAAGGCAAGGACGCAGCAGAGCTTGCGCACCAGTCGGCGGCTGTCGAGCGACGCGAATCGATCCACCTGCCGGACCGCCGCTACTACGAGCTGTTGCTCGAGCTGCTTCCGTGGTGCCGCACATACACCGCGTTGGCGCCCGAGAAGCGTGAGCCTCTCGCGACCGTCCTGGTCGCGCGTCACGGCGGACGTGCGTACAGCCTGTTCGCGGGCCGGAGCGGCAGGCACCGGGAGCTGATGGGCAATGACCTCGCCTGGTGGTCGGCGATCTCGTCGGCGGCCGAGGCCGGATGCACGGATTTCGACCTGTGGGGGGTGCCGCCACCCGATGCCGGCGACGATCATCGGTGGCACGGCATCGGGATCTTCAAGTCGGAGTTCGGCGGTGAGGTGGTTTCCTATCCTGGCGCTTGGGAGCTCGTGCTCTCCGCAGCGGGCGCGACGCTCATCGGTATCGAACGTAAAACTCGAGCCTACGTTCGGGGCCTGAAACGCAACAATCCCTAACAATCCTTCAATTACGTTAGGATGATCTGGTGGCTGTGGCGGAGACTTCCCGCAAGGTCCTTGTCGTGGAGCCGGACAGCACGACGCGGAGGGAGATCAAGCAGGTTTGCGAGCAAGACGGCTATCAGGTCGTCGAGGCCGACGCCGGCTCCGAGGCCCTGCGCCAGGTTGAGAGCGCGCGCCCAAACGTCGTGCTCCTCGAGGTCACGCTGCCGGACGTGGCGGGGTTTGACGTCTGCCGCGAGCTTCGCAAGGTGGATCCCGGCGTGCCCGTGATCATGATGAGCTCGCGGTCGGACGAGATCGACGCGGTGGTCGCGCTGGAGATCGGCGCGGACGATTACGTCACCAAGCCGCTGCGGCTGCGCGAGCTCGTCGCGCGGATGGCGGCGCACCTGCGGCGCTCGCGGCTCGAGAACGCGGAGGCGATGCGCAGCCGGCTCGAGTTTCGTGACCTGGTCATCGACGTGAACGAGCGCCGCACCTATAAAGGCGGCAAAGAGGTCGAGCTGACGCACACCGAGTTCGACCTGCTGAACTTCCTCGCCAGCAACGCGGGCAAGGTATTGAGCAGAGAGAAGATCCTCAACTCGATCTGGGGTTACGAATATCCGATCGAGACGCGCGTGATCGACGTCCACATCCGAAACCTGCGCCGCAAGATCGAGACGCAGCCATCGCGGCCCTACTACATCCTGGCCGTGCCGGGCATCGGGTACCGCTTCACTAACGCGCGGCCCGCTTAGGGGTCGCCGCGAAGTCGCGGCGTAGCCTCGGACTTCGTGGGGATTTCTTAAGGCCGAGCTCCTCGAGCGACTGCACCACGAACGGTCGCGCCGTGATGCGGGGATGCGGAATCACGAGATCGCCCATCGCGATGCGCTGGTCGCCGAACAGCAAGATGTCGACGTCGATCACGCGCGGTCCCCAGCGTCTCGTCCTTGTACGCCCGCCTTCGCGCTCGACCTCCTTGGCGGCTTTCAGCAGCTGTCGTGGCGTGCCGGACCACTCACCTTCGACGACCTGGTTGAGGAAACGGGGTTGGTCGGTGATTCCCCACGGCTCGGTCTCGATGACGCGGCTTTGACGCCGGATACGGATTCCTTTTTCACGTAGCCGCCTGCGCGCGGCGCTGAGGTTGCGCAGCCGCGATCCGAGGTTCGATCCGAGACCGAGGTAGACGGTGGTTGCCAAGAACACCTCCCCATCCGGCCGGCCGCGTAGCGGCGGGCCACGTTCCCCGCTAGCGGGGAAGTATCACCGCATGCGGTCGGCGACCCGGACTGCCCGCGTCATCGGCAGCACGTCGTGCACGCGGACGATGTCCGCGCCGCGCAAAACCGCAGCCACCACGGTCGCGGCGGTGCCCTCGACACGGTCGGTCACGGGCAGGTCGAGCAGCTTGCCGATGAAGGACTTGCGCGAGGTGCCGATCAGGATCGGCTGCCCGATCTCCTTCAGCTCGTCGAGCCGGCGCATCACCTCCCAGTTCTGGTCCGCTGTCTTACCGAACCCGATCCCTGGGTCGACGATCACCTTTTCTTTCGGCACCCCTGCCCCGATCGCTTGCGCCGCGGCGCCGGCGAGGAACTCCTTGATCGCATCCATGATGTCGCCCGCGTATTCAGTTCCGTCCTGATTATGCATGAGGACGAGCGCGCAGCCGCTTCTCGCAGCGAGGTCAGCCAGCGCGGGCGATCGCGTCAGTCCCCAAACGTCGTTGACGATCGTGGCTCCGGCCGCGATCGCGAGCTTGGCCACATCTTCCTTATATGTGTCGATCGACACAGGGGCACTGGCCTCTCGCGCAAGCCGGCGCACGACGTCCTCCGTGCGCGCGACCTCCTCCACGGTGGTGATCGGGACGTGGCCGGGACGTGTCGATTCGCCGCCGACGTCGAGCATGTCCGCACCTTCACTCACCATGCGCAGCCCCTGCGTTACCGCGGCGCCGACGTCGGACCCGAGGCCGTCGCCGCTGAACGAGTCGGGCGTCACGTTGACGATGCCCATCACATACGTGCGAGAGCCCCACTCGAAACGCCGGCCCCCGATTTCGGTAAACACGAGCCGATTATCCTCAGACACGAGATGAGGCTGGCCGACATCGCCCGCGGCGCCGGCGCCGTGCTCGAGGGCAACCCTGACGTCGAGATCACCGGGATCGTTTACGACTCGCGTCGGGTTGCACCAGGAGACCTGTTCGTCGCCGTGCAGGGTATTCGCGTTGACGGCCACCACTACGTGGCCGATGCGGTGGCCAAGGGGGCCGCGGCCGTCGCCGTGGAACGGGCCGTGAAGTTCCCGGAAGGCGTGCCGGTGCTCCGGATGCCCTCGACGCGGATCGGCCTGGCCGACCTGTCCGCCGAGTTCTTCGGCCGCCCCTCGCGTCGCCTCAGGCTGGCGGGTGTCACAGGCACCGATGGAAAGACGACGGTGACGCACATGGCGGAGCACGTGCTTCAGGCCAGCGGGATCGTCGCCGGCGCGATGAGCACGGTCGCCTTCAAGGTGAGCGGCCGTGAGGTCGACAACCTCAGCGGGCAGACGACGACCGAGGCGCCCGAGGTCCAGGCGTGGCTTGCGCGCATGGTCGAGGCGGGAGCGCAGTGCGTTGTCATCGAAACGACCTCCCACGCGCTTGTCCAGGAGCGCGTGCGGGCGTGCGAGTTCGACGTCGCGGCCTTCACCAACGTCGGCCATGACCACCTCGACTACCACGTCACGTGGGAGGAGTACGTCGAGGCCAAGGCGCGACTGATCGACCTGACGAGCCACGCCGCGGACAAGGGCGTCGAGAAGACGGCGGTGCTCAACCGCGACGATCCGAGCTATGAGCGGCTGGCGCGCAGGCAGATCTCACGGCGCTGGACCTATGGCATGACCACCGCCTCGGACCTGCACCCGCTCGACCTCGCGATCACGGGTTCGGGATCGCGCTTCCGGATGAAGACTCCGCTCGGCGAGGCGGAGGTCATCCTCAACGTGCCCGCTCGCTTCAACATCTACAACGCCCTGTGCGCGGCGGGAGTCTGCCTGGCGCTCGGCGTGCCGCTCGAGGACGTCGGTCAGGGGCTGGCTGGTTTCGAAGGGGTGCGCGGCCGGCTCGAGCCCGTCGACCTGGGACAGGATTTCC
>VBDS01000205.1 GCA_005889085.1 Chloroflexota bacterium
GACCCAGCTCCTGCGGCCGGTGCTCGCGCCTCGGGCTGCGGCTTCCGAACGCGAGCGGCTGCACGGTCTCCTCCAAGATCTCGGTCGCAACTACATCTCACACCTTGCGGTCCATGGAGCGAGCAGCTATCACTGGCTCGACGGCACGGGGTGCGTGGCGTTCATGCTCCGCGGTCGCACCGCGCTCGCGCTTGGCGACCCGATCGCGCCCCCTGCGCTGGTCGCGGACGCGGCGCGCGATTTCGTGTCCTTCTGTGACCGGCAGGATTGGATCCCGGCCTTCTACCAGGTCGACGATCCCGTCCCGTATCGAGAGCTGGGCCTGACGCTGGTGCCGATCGGTGCGGAAGCGATCCTGCAGCCTTCCACGTTTGGGCTGTCGGGCAAGAAACGCGCCGATCTTCGATACGCGCTGCACCGATGCGAGAGGGCTGGGATGCGGTTCGTGTTCGCACCCGGTCCGGAGGTCGCGGCTGAGCACGCCGAGCAATTGGAGGGCGTGTCTGGGAAGTGGCTCCAGAGTCGCCACTCACCGGAGCTGGGTTACAGCCTCGGCACTCTGGCGACGCTTTCGGATCCGGACATCGTGGTCGGCCTGGCGTTCGACGCGGACGGGCGACTGGAGGCGTTCGTGACCTGGCTGCCCGTCCCCGCTCGCAAGGCCTGGACGCTCGACCTGATGCGGCGCCGACCCGACAGCGCGTATGGCGTGGTCGAGGCCCTGATCGTCAGATCGATCCAAGAGGCACGGCGCCGGGGCATCGTCGAGGCAAGCCTCGGTATGACGCCGCGGATCATCACCTCATCGAACGGGGCGCATGGCCTCGAGGGCGCGTGGCGGGCGATGTACTGGGGACTCGACCGGTTTCAGCGCAGCCGGACGCTGCAACGCTTCAAGGAAAAGTTCGGCCCGCGCTGGGAGGACCGGTACCTGGTCGTCCCGAGCACAGCGACTCTGCCCGAGGTCACGGTCGCTCTCGTCAGGGCACACATACCGCCGATGTCTGCCACGGCCGCCTGGGTCCGCTCGCTCCTGAGGCCGGAGCCATCGGAGGGCGGCCGTCGCGCCCTGGCCTAGGTGGTCTGCGGCTTGGTCTCGGTTGCCGCGACAGGCGTGCGGGTGACCAGCGCTACCCCAACTCCGACCAGGACCAGAATCGTGACCACGATCACCGAGATGGGTTCCGGCAGGTGGATGCCGACCGCAGAGTCGAGCGACACTGAGCCAGGACCGGTCAGGGCGAGTGCCGCGACCGAGGCGATGATCGCCAGGTTGAACTCGTAGCCGCCCTTCGAGACGAAGAAGCCCTTCGGCAGGTGGACCAGGGCGATGGCGACGAGCATCGAGCCGGCGATGGCGGCGCTTGGAAGAGGAAAGAGGAGACCGAGCGCGAGCCCGATCCCGCCCACAAACTCGGCGAGGGCGGACATCCACGCCCACGGCGTGGCGGGGCGAATGCGCATCCGGTTCATGGCGCCGGTCCAGCCGGTCATGCCCGGACCGCCAAACCAGCCGAACAGCTTCTGGGCGCCGTGCGCGGCCAGGATCAAACCGATCACGAGACGGAGAATCAACAATCCCAACGCAACCATCAGCTAATCACCTCACAAATCCAAACATTTGCATCTGCAAGGAAATTCCCACAATCCGACCGGGGCTAAACCTGGCTGGCCCGGGACCCTCCAACGGTCTAGATAGACTCAGCCCTCAGGGCCCGTAGCTCAGACGGTCAGAGCGGCCGACTCATAATCGGCTGGTCGGTGGATCGAGGCCACCCGGGCCCACTCCAATTCAGCGCACTTTTTACGCGCGCTTTGCGCAAGACGCACGTTACTTGTCGCTTCCAAAGGCGCGTTTTGCGCAAGACTCACTTTGTTCCGTTCAGTGGCGGGCACCACTGACCACGAAGGTTTGACGCGCCAACGAACATCTAACATCGGCTCGTGATCCGCGCCGTTTTCGGTGACGCTCTTCTCGAACCCGCAACGGGTGAAGTAACGCGTCAGCCGGTCGTACTTATCGAAGACGGGCGCGTCACCAGGGCCGGATCTCGTGACGGAACCCAGGTCCCGCGCGACGCGGAAACGATCGATGCAGCGGGGCTCACACTTCTGCCTGGGCTCATCGACTGCCACGTCCACCTCACATCCCTGGGCGAAGGCCTCGACTTCACGCGCGAGCTCATCACGCCTCCGACCTTCGAGCTCATGCGCGCGGTGCGCGCCGCCAAGCGGACGCTCGAAGCGGGATTCACGTCGGTGCGCGACGCATCCGGTTCTCCCGCGGGCGTCCGCATGGCCATCGACGCCGGTTACTTTCCCGGACCGCGCATGTTCGTCACGGTCAGCGCGCTCAGCCAGACTGGCGGCCACACCGACGCACACTTCATGTGCGGCGCCGACCTCGACATCCCGCTGCCCGACCGGCCGCACCAGGTGGTCGATGGGGTCGAGGCGATGCGTCTTCGAGTCCGTGAGGTTATCCGCGCCGGCGCCGACTGGATCAAGCTCTGCACCTCCGGCGGCGTGCTCTCGCCGGGTGACCAGCCGCACCACTCCGCGCTGACGCTCGATGAGATAAGGACGGCGGTGGAGGAGGGGCGCGCTCAGGGTCGGAAGGTGATGGCCCACGCGCAGGCCAACGCCGGGATCAAGAACGCGTTGAAGGCCGGCGTTGCCACCATCGAGCACGGCATCTGGCTCGACGGCGACGCGATCGAGATGATGCTCGACGGCCGCAATGCTCTCGTGCCGACGCTGGTGGCGCCCCATTGGGTGATCCGCCACGCCGAGGCGGGGAAGATGCCCGCCTACGCGATCCAGAAGGCGCGCGCGGTGATCGACGACCACAAATCGAGCGTCCGCCAGGCGATCGAATCGGGGGTGAAGATCGCGTTCGGCACCGACACCGGCGTCGGACCGCACGGTTCCAACGGCGAGGAGTTATTGCTGATGCGCGAGCTTGGCATGGAGCCGATCGACTGCATTCGAGCCGCGACCACGGTCGCCGCAGAAACCATCGGCATGAAGGGGGTCGGGTCATTGGAGGCGGGTTCGTGGGGCGACCTCATCGGCGTGCCGGGCGACCCCGTCGCAAACCTGGAGCTGCTCGCGAGACCCGACAACGTTCACCTGGTCGTCAAGGGCGGCGAGGTCGTCAAGCACCAGGCGCGCTGAGCGACCGAATTCGGCAGCGCCCGATAATGGCCGGGAGATGAGACTCGATTGGGCTTTGCTCGCCAACGCCGCTGAAGCGCCGCCCAACGGTCTCGTCTACATCCTCGGCGCGGGCTTCGACACGCTGATCCGCGATCAGTTCCCGACCCCGTTCGGTGGCGTGATCGTGCTCCGGCTCCAGACCACAAGGCTTGAGACGGAGCGCCCGCACAAGGTCGAGGTGCATGGCTCGGATGAAGATGGCAGGGCGGTGCTGGCCAAGCCGATCGTGCTCAACCTGCCGCCGCGCCAGGTTCCGAGCGAATATCCGCACGGCTGGGACCTCTCTGCGAGCATCGTCATCAACCTGGCCACGGTGCCCATCGAGCGACCCGGCTTCTACAACTTCGAGATCATGATCGACGACCAGCAGGTGCGCACCCTGCCGTTCAGGGCGGTGAAAGCAGCGGCGGTCCAGACGGTTTGACGGCCGCCGTCAGCAACTTCATCGCTAGCTACGGTCTTGTCGCCGTGTTCGTCCTCATGGTCGGCGAGAGCTGCGGCTTTCCGTTCCCAAGCGAAGTGATCATGCCGACCAGCGGACTGCTCGCCGCAAGCGGCCACATGAACCTGGTGGCAGCGATATTCGCCGGCGCGGCGGCGAACCTCGTCGGTTCTTTGATCGCCTACGGCATCGCCGCGCGCTGGGGCGAGCCCCTGCTGCTCGGGCCCGGCCGGTACATCGGCATCCGCCGCCATCACCTGGAGATCGCCGACGGGTGGTTTCGGAGGTGGGGCCTGCTGGCGGTGCTGCTCGGCCGCGTCCTGCCTGTGATCCGGACCTACATCTCGTTCCCCGCCGGCCTGGCGCGGATCGACCTCGCGAAGTTTTCCCTGCTCACGTTCGTCGGCGCGCTGCCGTGGTGTGCCGCGCTTGCGATCGTCGGCTATGCGCTGGGCCGCAACTACGACCGGATCAGCGGCCCGGTCGAGAAGGGAGCCATCGTCATCGCGCTACTCGTTGTCGCTGTCGTGGTCGTCTGGTACATACGGGGCCGCGAACCGCGCACGCGAGAAGCGTGAGATGTCGCGCCTGGTCTCTCCATCGACGACCAGGTCCGCCGCGATGTCGCCGATGATGGGCGCGAACTTGAACCCGTGACCTGAGCACGCGCTGATGACGACGACGCCCCTGTCATCGGGCGCGAAGTCGATGACGAAATGGCCGTCAGGGGTGTTGGTGTACATGCAGGTCAGCGTCCTGGTCACGTGACCGCTGACCCCTCGGAGGTAGGTCGATGCCAGCAAACGCAGCGGGTCGATGTCGAAATCGTCGACGCGGCGGCGGATCGTTTGCGGGCTCGTCGTTTCACCGTCGTGATGACGCCCGATCTTGAGCGACTTGCCGTCCAGGCTGGGGATGCCGTACATGAATCCCGAGTCTGGCGATTGCCGGACGAATGCCGGAAACCGATCGGGGCCAAACCAGTCGGCATCGCGGGCTATCGAAAACCATCCATGCACCTGCCGCTCGATGGCGAGCGGGATCCAATCGATGAGCTCTGGCGTCCAAGGCCCGGCGGCCACGACCACCGCATCGAAGCGCGAGCGCAGCTCCGCGACGGACTTCACTTCGGTGTCGCGAACGACTTGAGGCGCCTGCGCCAGCATCGCGGCCACTCCCGCTTCGGGGTTGAGGACACCCGCCTTGCGGTCGAGCACCGCGACGTCCCCGTCGTGCACGACATGGCCGCGATAGCGGCGGCGGAACTGGATGGAATCGAGGAACTCAGCGTCCAGGCCGTGCTTCTTCGCCGAGGCCTGCGCGCCGACCACCACGTCGGATGACGCGTCGCCGATCATCAGCGCGCCGGTCATCGTGAGGAGCCTCTTGCCGCTCGAGGCCTCGAGCTCACGCCACAGCGTGAATGCCTCCTCGAGCAGCGGGACATACCAGTCGCCTTCGAAGTACGCAGTGCGGATGATGCGGGACTCACCGTGCGACGAACCCAATGGGTGTGGCGGCGAGTACCGGTCGTAGCAGACGACGTCGACGCCGCGCTTGGCGAGCCGCCACGAAGTCGCGGCGCCCATCGCGCCGCCGCCGATCACCGCGACCCTCACTAGAGTGTCGCGCCTCCGGGACTCCGCGGATCTTCGCGGCCTAGGCGGCCGGGCGCTTTCGGCGCTGAAGGCTGCGTCAAGGGGCCCGGCGCCGCGTCGTCACGCATCTACGATGCGCTCCTAGCCGCGCCACCCTTTCCTTGCCTCCGACCGCCGATGCCGCGAATCTCCTCGGATCCCCGGAGTCGCGACACTCCGTCAGTCCGGCGCTATGCGAGCGATCGGCTGTCCGGGCACTACCAGGTCGCCGACGTCAAGCAGCAGAGCTTCCACGACGCCCGCGACCGGAGATGGGATCTCGGCGTTCACCTTGTCCGTGTGCGCCTCCATCAACGTCTCGCCCTCAGCCACGTGCTCGCCTCGCTGCTTGCTCCACGCGCCGACCGTGATCTCCTCCGCGCCCTGCATCTCGGGCATCACGACTTCCTGGATCTCGACGCTCATCTGGTCATTGTCGCCGACCAAGTGGCACGAGCCCCTCCGTCGGGCTCAGCCCGACACCTCCCATGAATGGGGAGGACAGCCTTTCTCAGGCCATCGACACCACGTCGAGCAGGTCTTCCTCCCAGTAGTCGAGACGGCCCTCGGGCATGAAGAGCACCCGGCCCGGGTGCAGCGCCTCGACGAACTCGGGGTCGTGGCTGACGATCACCATGGTCCCGGGCCACTCGGCCAGCGCCCGCGCCACACCTGTGCGCGATGGAGGGTCGAGGTTGTTGGTCGGCTCGTCGAGGAGCAGGAGATTGTGCCGGCCGGCCACGAGCTGGGCCAGCGCGAGCTTGGTCTTCTCGCCGCCGGACAGCGTCCCCGCGTCCTGCCGCGCGATATCGCCCGTCAGGTTGAACATGCCGAGCAGCGCGCGCAGGACCCGTTCCTCGGCATCCGACTGCTCCCTCATGTGCTGGAGCACCGGAACACCGGGCCGGATCCCCTCGTGCTCCTGCGCGTAGTAACCGAGCGAGACACCGTGGCCGAGGCGGAACGACCCGGAGTTCGGCTCGCTCTGGCCGGCCAGGATGCGGAGAAGGCTGGTCTTGCCCGCGCCGTTCAGCCCCATCACGAGCAGGCGTTCATGCCGCTCCACCTCGAAGGTCACGTCGCGAAACACGACCGGACCGCCGTAACCCTTGGCCAGACCGTTGGCGTGGAGCACGATCCGGCCGCTGTGCGGCGGCTCGGGAAAGGTGATCTTGACCTTGCGCTCGCGGCGCGGCGCAATCACGCGCTGCGCCTTCAGGCGGTCGACACGGGTGAAGATCGAATGCGCCTGCTTGGCCCGCTTGGCGGTCTGTCGGCGCATGACCTCGGCGAGCAGGCTCAAGCGCTTGATCTCCGACTCCTGGCGTTGAGCGAGCGAGGTGAGGCGCTTCTCCTCGAGGCGACGGGCTGCCTGGTACTGAGAATAGGTGCCGCGATACTCGATCAGCCGGCCGGCATCGATGTGCAAGACCCGCGTGATCGACGAGTCAAGCAGGCCAAGGTCGTGGCTGACCACGATCACTGAGCCCCGGTAGTCGCGCAGGAAGTCCATCAGCCACGACTTCGCATCGCTGTCGAGGTGGTTGGTCGGCTCATCGAGCAGCAGCACGTCGGGATCGGCGAACAGGACGCGCGCGAGCTCGACGCGCCGCCGCTCGCCGCCCGAGAGCACACTCAGCGGCAGGTCGACGCGGTCCAGGCGCAAGCCAAGCCCGGCGGCGATCCGGCGCGCGTCCGACTCGCTCGAGTAGCCACCGTCCAGCCGGTAGCGCTCCTCGGTCTCGGAATAACTCTCGATGGTCGCCTGGGAGTGGTCGTGCTCGAGCTTGAGATGCAGCTCGGCCAGGCGTGCCGCCGCCCGATCGAGCCCGCGACCCGACAGGATGTGAGACAGGGCCGTTTGGGCCGCCTCGGCCCGCGGCCGCGGATTCTGAGGCACGTAGCCGAGCGTTCCGCGGCGAAGCACGACCCCGCCGGCAGCGTCGTTCTCACCGGCCAGAACCTTGAGCAAGCTCGTCTTGCCAACGCCGTTGCGGCCGACAAGGCCGACCTTGTCTCCGGCGGCCACGGTGAAGCTCGCGTCCGACAGAACCCGGCGCGCGACAACATCGATGGCGAGACCTCGGACCTGCAACACGTCGCCAGATGTTACGTCCGAGGCGACTGGTCGTTTGGTCAGTCAAATCTTTGCGCCCAGGAGGCCGTCTCAAATGAAGAATGTTCTGGTCGTGGTTGCCATCCTCGTGGCCGCCGCCGCTTGCGGCGGAGCAAGCGGTGGGAATGGTGCCGGGAGCACCACATCCCAGTACGGCGGTTCCAACCCGCAAACCGGCGCCGGCCAGCCGTCGAAGAGCGTCGGTCAGCCCAACGGCACGACCACCGGCGGCGGCGCGACCCTGCCGACCGACACGGTGCCCGCGCTGCAGGGGCCGCCCGTGATCCGCCAGGCCCAGCTCAGCCTCAAGGTCGGCTCAGGCGCGTTCGACTCCAAGCTGGCGCAGGTCCGCACCCTGGTCGAGACTGAGGGCGGCTACATCGCCGGCACCGACGCGCAGGCGGGTCCGAGCACCAACCCGCAGGACAGCACGATCCGCACAGGCGTGATCAATTTCATGGTCCCGGCGGCGCATTTCGACGCGACCATCGACCAGCTGTCGAGCGTCGGCAAGGTGCAGAGCGAGCACATCACCGGGACGGACGTCAGCGCCCAGTACGTTGACCTCAACGCCCGCCTCGCCAACGCCGAGGCTCAGCACCAGGCGATGCTCGCGCTGCTCACCAGGGCGCAGAACATCAACGACATCATCGCGGTGCAGAACCAGATCGGCCAGATCACGGCCCAGATCGAGCAGCTCAAAGGCCAGATCAAGTACCTCGAC
>VBDS01000001.1 GCA_005889085.1 Chloroflexota bacterium
TCGCCGTTGCAAACCCAGATCGCGACGTACGGAGTCACGGCCATATCCCAGCTCATCTCGACGCCGGCTCCTGACCTCCAACGCAGCGTCATGCGATCGATCGACCCGGGCGCCAGGTGCACCTTCGCGCTCGACCCCTCGCCAGGAGCCGGCGCGCCGACCGCCATCCCCGGCTCGTACTTGAACAGGGGATGCGCGCACCAGTACGCGGGGAGAGCTTCAGTGCCCACATTGCGATAGACATACGAAAGACGCAGCTGGTCGGTCAGCTCGATCGTCCGGTCCAGGATCCATGGCACCAGGCGACCAGTCGCGCGCATGAAGACCGAGTGCCGAGACAGATAGGGCACCTCCCACGACATCCGCCACGCCTCGCCGTGATCGGGCAGAGTATCGGTTGCCTCGACGTTCGGCACCATCTCGTCCCAACCCCACGCACCACCCTCGACGAAGTCCTCGGCCGCCGGGTCGTCGACGCCGATGCCCTGGTCGAGCAGCTCCTCGCCGCGGAGCTTCAGCGAGGTGATCCGCCCTCCGCGCTCGGGCCGCACCTCGAGGTCCCAGGGACTTCTTTGCAACTTCACAGGGGGTTGTTCCGTAGGCTGGTTGCCGATGAGGCTCATCGCCGTCGCGGCCTGCGCTCTGATGCTTGCTTCCTGCTCACGCAGCGCCCCGCAAGCTCAGGTTTCGCACACCCCAAGCGCGCCGCCCACCGTGGTGACCTTTCCGAGCGCCACGCCTGACCCCACGTCGACGCCCGATCCGAGCCATGTCTTCGTCATCGTGCTCGAGAACCGCAGCGCCGACCAGGTCTCGGGCAGCGGCTACATCGCGCAGCTCGCCCAGCAGTACGGGGTGGCGACCAACTACCACGGCGTCTACCATCCGAGCCTGCCCAACTACCTGGCCATGACCTCGGGCAGCACCTGGGGCATCGGCGACGACGGCTGGCACAATCTGCCCGCGGGCGGTCTCGGTACCCAGCTGACGTCGGCGGGGATCGACTGGCGCGCCTACATGGAGGGCATGAACAACGGCTGCTACCGGAACGGCAACGGCTACGCCCTCAAACACAATCCGTTCGCCTACTACGGCGGGACCTGCCCATCGCAGGTGGTCCCATTCAGTCAATTCGCCTCGGACATGAGCGGCGCCGTCCCGCGCTTCGTGTGGATCACGCCCGATCTCTGTCACGACGGACATGACTGCGGCAACTCGACGGTCAACGCCTGGCTTTCGCAAACCGTCCCGACGATCCTCGCCTCCGACGCGTGGCAGGACAACGGCGTGCTGTTCATCACCTGGGACGAAGGCGAGGACAACGCCAACTCAGTGCTCACGCTGGTCATCCACCACGACCCGCTGCGCCACCAGAGCACCGTCGCCTACGACCACTACTCGCTGCTCGCCACGATCGAGGACTCGCTAGGCGTGGAGCGCCTCGGAGCGGCGGCCCAGGCGACTCCGATGACCGACCTCATGGCCGCCGTCCCGTCGGCGCCCCTTAAGAACAAGACCTAATCGACCCTCTGCTTCCAGTGCGTGATCGAGTCCAGATACTCCTGGTCCACTCTGACGCCCAATCCCGCGCCGGCCGGAACCTTCAACCGCCCGTCGTGCAGCACGAACGGTTCGGTGATGTCACGGTGGTAGTAGCGGTCGGAGGCCGAGGTGTCGCCGGGCAGCGTGAAATTCGCCATCGCCGCCATCGCCACGTTGCCGGCGCGGCCGATCCCCGTTTCGAGCATCCCGCCCATCCACACCGGCACGCCTCTCTCTGCGCACAGGTCGTGGATCTTGCGCGCCTCGAGGTAGCCGCCGACGCGCCCCGGCTTCACGTTGATGACCCTGCATGCGCCCAGCTCGATCGCGTCGGCTGCGTTCTGCGCCGACTCGATCGATTCGTCCAGGCAGATCGGGGTTTGCACCTTCTTCGCCAGCTGCGCGTGGGCGAGCACCTGCTCCTCGGGCAGCGGCTGCTCGATCAGGAGCAGACCGTATGGATCCAGCTTTGCGAGATGCTCTGCGTCTGAGAGTGAGTAGGCCGTGTTGGCGTCGACCTGCAGCGGCACGTCGCCGAACTTTTCCCGTACGGCGCGCACTGGCTCGACGTCCCAGCCCGGCTTGATCTTCAGCTTGATCCGCCTGTAGCCCTGGTCGAGGTAGCTGCCGACCGTCACGAGCAGCTCTGCGATCGAGGCATGGATGCCGACCGAAACACCGCAGTCGACCTCGCGCCGCACCGCGCCGAAGAAGTGTCCGAACGATTCGCCGCGTGCGCGCAGCTCGGCGTCGAGCACCGCCATCTCGATCGCGGCCTTTGCCATGTGGTGCCCGTGCACGGGGCGGAGCTCGGCCGAGACGTCCGCCGCCTCTAGCTCGCGGCCGAGCAGTCGCGGGATCAGGTGGTGGATCAGCACGTGCTGCGCCGCGTCGACGTACTCGGACGAGTATGTCGGCTCCTCACCCGCGACACACTCCCCCCAACCCTCTCCCTCGCTCGTGATCGCCTTGACGAGCAGGATGTCCCGCTCGGTCTGAATCCCGAACGAAGTCTCGAACGGAGCCACCAGCGACATCTCGATCCGGCGCATCTCCACGGCCTCGAGCCTCATGTGTCCTCCCCATTTATGGAGAGGTGACCCGGAGGGCCGGAGGGGCTCGCTCGCGGACGAGGCTCCTCCCCATTCATGGGGAGGTGACCCGGAGGGCCGGAGGGGCTCGCTCGCGGACGAGGCTCCTCCCCATTCATGGGGAGGTGGCGGCGAAGCCGCCGGAGGGGCTCGCCCGCAAACACCTCCGCCTGGATCACGATTTCTCCGCCACGAGACGGTCATACACGATCTGTGACCACGACTCCATCGCGAGGTAGTACAGGCGCATCTCGTCGAGCGTAAGCAGCTCGCCCGCAAGCTTGTCGGTCTCCCGGATCTGGATGTTCGGCGAATCGCCGTCGACGATGAACACGACGCCGAGGTGAACCTTCGAGACCGGAGAGGAGTCCTCGTTCAAAAAGCCCAGCAACGTGGCCTCGAAGCGCCCGTCGTACACGACCTCCTCCTCCCACTCGCGCTTGAGCCCGTCAAGAATCGGATCGCCGGCGTCCAGGTCGCCCGGGTTGATATGCCCCCCGACACCTAGCGAGTACTGCTTGCGCAGGCGCTTCTCCGACGAGGCGCGCAAACGGTGCGTCAAGAAGTACCGGTCGCCGTGGCGAAAGACGACGTACGGAATGATCTGTTGGTACGTGGGGTCGTTCTCGACCTCCGCCCGGGGCCTGAAAGAGTGGCTCTCGCGGATCACCGACTGAAGACGATCCAGGTTCTCGCTGACGAATCCATGCCACGCGCCGTCGGGAAAGATGTCGTCCCGCTTCACGCACAGGACCTGCTCGTTCGCCGCTTTCAATCGCCGGCCATCCGCATCAGGCCGCGGCCGAAGACCGCGATCAGCTCCGCCGTTCGGTCGACGTCGTCCTCACGCACCGGGAGGAAATAGATCCAGGCCGCTCGCTCGGTGTCCGTGGTGATCATCGTGCGCGCCGAATCCGCGCTCGGGTTGCCGATCGGGCCGTCGGCGTCGGCGACGCAGATCCGGCCGGCCACGTTCACGCGCTCCTTGCCGATCCCTTCGTAACTTTCGCCTTCGTTCCCGAGCCGGATCACCAGCTCTTCGCCTTTGACCTTTTCCAGGTCGTACAGGCCCACCGGCACCTGCAGCTGAACTGAAAGTGCGTTGGCGACATCGACGAGCGAGTTGATGCGCGGTAGTGCCTCACCCTTCTGCATCCGCCGCAGGAGCGCCTCCGATGATGGGCGCATTCGAGTCGGGTCCATCCTGAACTTGCGAAAGAGCTCGCGGGACCGCTTGACCTGGCCGGCGTCGGCCGACCGAACGGCCTGCGCCGACCGCTTTATCTCGAGCTCGAAGTCGTCGCGCGGCGGCGTGACCTCCAGCTCGTAGAGCTCGAACGCGACCACGTCCACGTCGATCTCACAACGGACCTTCAACACAGATATTCGAGGTGGTCGAAGAAGCCCGGATACGAGATCTCCACGCACTCGGCGCCTTCGATCTCCGTGTTTCCGCCTGCGATCAGGGCGGCGATCGCGAGCGCCATCGCCACGCGGTGGTCGCCGAGCGAGTCCACGCGTGCCCCCTCGAGATAGCGGGGTCCGTTGATGATCCAGCCGTCCTGCTGGGCCACGATGTCGGCCCCCATCGCCGTCAAGCCCTGCTCCATCGCGGCGAGCCGGTCGGACTCCTTCACGCGAAGCTCTTCCGCGCCAGAGATGACGCTCGTGCCGGGCAGCTGTGTCGCCACCGCGGCGAGCACCGGCAGCTCGTCCAGCATCTCCGCCGCCAGGTGGCCGTCCATCCGGATCGGCCGGACCAGGTCGACGGATGAGACCTCCAGGTCCGCGACGGGTTCGCCCGCCTCGAAGCGCGGGTGCGAGCGTTTGATCCGAAAACCGACCGAGGCCAGCGTGTCGGCAAACGCTGTGCGCGTCGGGTTGACGCCGACACCGAGCAGGCGGACCCGCGACTTCGCGACGAGACCGGCGGCCGCCAGCCAGAACGCCGCCGAGCTGAAGTCCCCGGGGATGGAGATGTCGACCGGGTGGAGCTGCTCGGTTCTCTCGACAGTGACCCGCAGCCCGTCGACCGAGACCGCCGCGCCCATCGCGCCGAGCATGAGCTCGGTGTGGTCGCGGGTCCGAACGGTTTCGACAACCTGCGTCTTCCCGTCCGCGTACAGGCCGGCGAGCAAGATGGCCGACTTCACCTGTGCGCTCGGGATCGGGGCCTGGTACTCG
>VBDS01000002.1 GCA_005889085.1 Chloroflexota bacterium
GACGCGTTCGTGGACCGGGAGTCCGCTGGGCGGCCTAGCCTCCGTGCTTCTTTTGTTTGCCCGGCGGAGGTCCCGCTTGTGGCGGGGGGGCCGGCGCCTGCGTTGGCGCGGCTGTCGGGCTGGCCTCAGGTGTGGGGGGAGTTGGCGAGGCGCTCGCTTGCTGCGCCTCCACGGCACCGCTCCCTAACGTTCCTGAATGGCCCTCGCCAGGTATATGGACGGTTCCGGTCTGGGCGGCTAAACCGATCGCTACCAGCATCGTGGCGATCGCGACCAGGATGATCTTGAGTGGGTT
>VBDS01000003.1 GCA_005889085.1 Chloroflexota bacterium
CCGCGTTCGGGGCAGGTTCTGGCGTGTCTGTCGGTTCCGGGGTCTCGGTGCGAGCGCCTGAGGCCTCGTCGCCCAGGACGCTCGAGTGAACCCCAAGCGCCTTGGTCGGCGAGAAAACCGTGTGTGCTGAGGCGCCGATCGCGGCGACCAGCAGGGCTCCCGCCGCTGCTCCAACGATGAGGACGACTGGTCTTTTCATGGAACTAGAAACGCCCGTTGAGGCCGATGTCGGAAGTCAGGTTCAGCGGTCGCCCGGGGTCGGCGTTGGGGTCGGCTCGCCAGCGATCGAACCTGAATCCGAACCCTCGCCGCCTGGCTCGGGCGACTCCGGAGGCGCGGGCGAAGCTGATTGCTCCGGCCGGTTCGTCGGTTCGGCTCTTTCCGTTGGCTCGGCAGTGGGCTTGGGTGCGGGAGCAGCCTTCGGCTGAGCTGGGGTGGGGGTGACTTCCGGCGTCGGGGTCGGCGGGATGGGGTGGACCACGGTCACGATGCGCTCCGTCCATACGGCCGGGTTGGCGCTGCCTGTCGCCGCGTACGCGGTGAGGCCGAGGATGCCGGTCAGGGCGAGGGCCAGGGCGGCCGGCGCAAGGCGCCACGGGCGGACGCGCGTCGGGTTCAGATAGCGCGGCGTCGAGAAGCGCGGCTGCACGCGGTCGAGCTCGGAGCGCAGTCGCCAACCGAGCTCGGGCCCGAGTGGATCGCGATCAGTCTTCGGCATAGAGCTCATGACCTTCTGAAGAAAACGCCGGTGGCTCCTCGAGTGAGAAGGGCGAATCCAGCATGGCGCGAAGCTGCTCTCCTGCCTGCTGCAAGCGCGAGCCCACGGTTCGCTCCGAAACACCCATCGCGGCTGCGATCTCGCGGTTGTTGTAGCCGTGGTAGTAGCGCAGGACGATCGCTGCGGACAGCTTGGGCGGGAGAGCCCTCAACGCGGTCAGAAGGTCTGGCCTCGTGGCCGCATCGGCGGGGTCGACGCCAGGCCCTGGCCTTCCCAGCCTCCGCAGCACCTCGCCCACGTTCCTCAGCTTTGCGCTTCGTCGGTAGGAGATGGCGCGGTTGACTGCGATGCGGTGGATCCACGCTTCAGCGGGTGCGTCGGGCCGCCATCGCTTCCACGCCTGGAACGCCTGCACGAAGGCGTCCTGGGTGCAGTCCTCGGCGGCTTCGGGATCGCTCAGGATGGCCGACAGCGTCCGGTACACGCGTGGGTACGCAGTCCGGTACAGCCGGTCGAAATCCTCCCGCGAACCGGGTTTGTAGCCCTCCCCCATCAGCAGTGAATAACGGCTTAGGCTACTTGAACATGCCCATCGTCTGGACGGAAGACCCGGCCGCCAACGAGCTGCTCGAGACGGACCCGCTTGCCCTCCTGATCGGGATGGTCCTCGACCAGCAGGTGAAGATGGAGAAGGCCTTCGCCGGACCGTACGAGCTCAAGCGGCGGCTCGGGCAGCTGGACGCGCGGAAGATCGCGAGCATGGATCCCCAGCGTCTCGACGCAGTTTTTCGCGAGAGGCCGGCGCTCCACCGCTTTCCCGGCTCGATGGCCAGCCGCGTGCAGGCGATGTGCGCCGCGATCGTCAAGGACTACGGCGGCGATGCCGGGTCGGTCTGGCGCGACGCGCGCGACGGTGACGACCTCGCGGCCCGGATCAAGAAGCTGCCCGGCTTCGGCGATATGAAGGTGCGCATCCTGGTCGCGGTGCTCGCGAAGAAGTTCGACGTCAAGCCGGCCGGGTGGGAGAAGCACGCCGCCACCTGGCACACGGTGGCCGACGTCGATTCGGTCGAGACCATGGCGAAAGCTCGCGAGGTGAAGCGGGAGATGAAGGCGAAACACTGATCTGATAAGGTTTTGCCTCCGGCCGCGCCGCAGAGAGCTCGGCGGAAAGATCTAGATGAGAGGAACGAGATGAGAGATTGCACGCCCTCCAGGGAAGAAGCGCGGGCGCTTGGCGCGCAGTTCGCCCTGATCCCGGTTTACCGAGAAGTCCTCGCCGACATGCTGACGCCTGTCCGCGCTTACTCACTGCTCTGCCCGCCCGGCGAGCCCGGCTTCTTGCTCGAGAGCGTCGAAGGTGGCGAGCGCCTCGCCCGCTATTCGTTCATCGGCGTACAGGCGCGCGACCTCGACCTCGGCGGCGGCAATCCGCTAGTCGCGCTGGCGAGGGTGGCCGAGGAGCAGACCGCGCCCGTCAAAGGCGTGCCGCGTTTCCATGGCGGTGCGGTCGGTTATCTCGGCTATGAGACGGCGCGACATTTCGAACGGCTGCCAGTCGCGAAAGGCGCGCCGCCTCCGATGCCCGAGAGCGCCTTCGTACGCGCTGAAGACCTGGCGGTTTTCGACCACGTCACCCGGCGGCTGCAGCTCCTGACCATTCACAGGCCCGACCGCGAGGACTACGACGATGCCGTCGCCCGCATCGACGCCATGGAGCGGAGCCTTGCCGGCGATCAGCCTCCGGCGCACGCGCGAGGCCTCGACGGCGCGAGGTGGGAGTCGAATGTCACCCCCGGCCAGTTTCACGCCATGGTCGACGCCGCGCGGGAGCACATCAAGGGCGGCGACGCGTTCCAGATCGTGATGTCGCAGCGCTTCCACAAACGTCTCGAGGCGACGCCCTTCGACGTCTACCGCTGCCTGCGGGCGATCAACCCGTCGCCATACATGTTCTTCCTGGCGCTCGGCGGCGACCGCCACGTGGTCGGCACCTCGCCTGAGAAGCTCGTCCAGGTCGAGGGGCGGCGCGTGGAGACCAGGCCGCTGGCGGGAACGCGGCGGCGCGGCGCCGATTCCGCCGAGGACCAGCGCCTCGAGAAGGAGCTGCTCGGCGACCTGAAGGAGCGAGCCGAGCACGTGATGCTCGTCGATCTCGGCCGCAACGACGTGGGTCGGGTGGCGCGTCCCGGCTCGGTCAACGTCGACCGCTTGATGGAAGTCGAGCGCTACTCGCACGTGATGCACATCTCATCGACGGTCAGCGGCCAGCTTCGCGAAGGCAAGACCTCGCTCGACGCGCTGCGGGCCGCGTTTCCCGCGGGCACGGTGTCCGGCGCGCCGAAGATCCGCGCCATGGAGGTGATCGCCGACCTCGAGCCCGATCAGCGCGGCGTGTACGCCGGGTCGGCGGGTTACGTCAGCTTCGGCGGCAACCTCGACATGGCGATCACTCTGCGCACCGTGGTGGTCGCCGATGGAATTGCATACGTGCAGGCGGGGGCGGGGGTCGTGGCTGACTCCAGGCCCGAGCGGGAGTTCGAGGAGACGCTCGAGAAGGCGGGCGCGATGTTCAAGGCCATCG
Source organism: Chloroflexota bacterium (assembly GCA_005889085.1). Classification (GTDB taxonomy): domain Bacteria; phylum Chloroflexota; class Dormibacteria; order Dormibacterales; family Dormibacteraceae; genus 40CM-4-65-16. The sequence continues at coordinate 3,303 of VBDS01000003.1, forward strand.
AGATGGCGGAGGGAATGTAATGGCCATCGCGATGATCGACAACTACGACTCCTTCACGTACAACCTCGTCCAGTACATGGCCGAGCTCGGTGCCGAGCCGACCGTTTTCCGCAACGATGAGGTCACGGTCGACGAGCTCGCGAAGTTCGATGGCATCGTCATCTCGCCGGGACCTGGCACGCCGGATGACGCCGGCGTGTCCAACGATGCGATTCGCGCGCTGAGCGGCAAGGTTGCCATCCTCGGCGTGTGCCTGGGCAACCAGTGCATCGGCCAGGTCTTCGGCGGCGAGGTGGTGCGCAACGAGCCATCGCACGGCAAGACTTCGTGGATCCACCACGACAACTCCGGTGTGCTGGCCGGGGTCAGCGAGCCGTTCGAGGCGACGCGCTATCACTCGCTCATCGTCAAGCGATCGTCGGTGCCTCCCGAGCTCGTAATCACCGCGTGGACCCACGACGGGACGGTGATGGGCCTGCGCCACGTCAAGCATCCGACCTACGGCGTGCAGTTCCACCCTGAGTCCGTGCTGACCAGGGAAGGCAAGAAGATCCTGGGTAACTTTTTGAGACGTGCAGCAAATGCGAACGTCCCCACCCTGGCCCTCCCCGGCGAGCGGGGAGGGGAAGGACTCTCCCCTCGGTGATCGAAGCGCTCGCCAAGCTCGTCCGGTGCGAGAACCTTTCGGAGGATGAGGCCGCCGCGGCGTTCGAGGTCATCATGCGCGGCGACGCGACCCCGTCTCAGATCGCCGGCTTCGTCGTCGCGCTGCGCATGAAGGGCGAGACGGTCGATGAGCTCACTGGATTTGCGCGGGCGGCGCGCGGCATCGCGACGCCGATCCAGGTCGAGGGCGCGCTGCTCGACACATGCGGCACCGGCGGCGACGGTCTCGCCACCTTCAACATCTCGACCCTCTCAGCGATCGTCGCCGCCGCGTGCGGCGCGCGCGTCGCCAAGCACGGCAACCGCGCCGCCTCGTCGCTGTGCGGGTCGGCCGATGTGCTCGAGCAGCTCGGCGTCAAGATCGACCTGCCGCCCGAGGGCGTGGCGAGGTGCATCGACGAGGCCGGCATCGGCTTTCTCTTCGCGCCGATCTTCCATCCCTCGTTTCGATTCGCCGCGGTGCCGCGCAAGGACCTCGGGCTGCGCACGGTGTTCAACGTGCTCGGCCCGCTGTGCAACCCGGCCGGCGCAAAGTTCCAGGCGCTGGGCGTGGCCGACGCCAAGGTCGCGGGCAAGATGGCCGAGGTGTTGATTCGGCTGGGCGTTGAGCGGGCGATCGTCTTTCACGCGGCCGACGGGATGGACGAGCTGTCGGTCGCGACGCCTTCGTTCGTGATCGAGATCGACGGGCAGCGCAAGGAATATGAGCTCGACCCGGCCGAGCTCGGCCTGGAGCATGCGCCAGTCGAGTCCATGCGCGGCGGTGGGCCGCCCGAGAACGCGCGCCTCGCGCGCGAGGTGCTGGCCGGTGACAAGGGGCCGCGGCGCGACGTCGTGCTCCTCAACACGGCGGCCGCGCTGCGCGCGGCGGGTCTTGCCCGTGACTGGAAGGACGGGCTCGGCCTCGCCGCGGAGGCGATCGATTCAGGGCGGGCCGGCGAGGTTCTGCAGCGGTGGGCCAGAATCTCGCAGGAGTGACTGACGATCTCCTGCGCCGCCTGGTGCTGGATGCTCAAATGGACCTGCAGCGCCGGCGCTTCCTGCTCGGTTCCGACCAGCTCGAGCTGGCGGTGGCGGCGTACACGCCGAAAAACTTCATCGGCGCGCTGCGCAAGCCCAACCTGGCGGTGATCGCCGAGATGAAGCAGCGCACGCCGAGCATGGGAGTCCTGTCCGAGGACTACCGGCCCGCTGACCTCGCCCACGCCTATGCGGACGGGGGCGCTGCGGCGATCTCGGTCCTGACCCATATGGCAGGCTTCGGTGGGCGCGTCGAGCACATCCGCATGGCGCGAGCCGCGACACAGCTGCCGATCCTGCGCAAGGACTTCGTGACAGATCCATACGAGATCGCGGAGTCGCGGGCGTGCGGCGCCGACGCTGTGCTGCTGATCGTGGCGGCGCTCGAGCGGGCGCAGCTCAAAGACCTGATCGCGCTGACCAGGAGCCGCGGTATCGCGGCGCTCGTCGAGGTCCACGACCAGGCGGAGACGGAGGCGGCGGTGGAGGCGGGCGCGCAGGTGATCGGGATCAACCACCGCGACCTGAAGACTTTCTCGGTGGACCTCGGCCTGACCGAGCGGCTGCGCAAGCTGGTGCCAAAGGAAGTCGTGCTCGTCGCGGAGAGCGGGATCCACACGGCGGCCGACGCGCGGCGCATGCGTGAGGCCGGCGCTGACGCGATCCTGGTGGGCGAGGCGCTGATGCGGGCCGGCGACCCGGCGGCTCAGATCAGGGAGCTTGCAGTTTGATCAGGGTCGCCGGGCGCGTGCAGGGCGCATGATCCGGGTCAAGATCTGCGGCATCTGCGACCTGGACAGCGCCATGGCGGCCGTCGAGGCGGGCGCGGACATGATCGGGTTCCACTTCTGCACCTCAGAGCGGCGTATCTCGCCCGAGGATGCGCGCGCGATCCTCGACGAGCTGTCCGTGCGGCCGAAGATCGTCGGGGTTTTCATCGACGAGTCGCCCGACGAGGTGCGCCGGATCGCGGACCACCTCGACCTCGACCTGCTGCAGCTCCACGGCTCCGAGCCGCCGGGCTTCGAGGCGGGCCGGCCTGTGATGAAGGTGCTGAAGATTCGGGATGGTGCGGTGCCCGATGTGGACGCATGGCCCGACCCGATCATGCTCGACTCCTGGTCGGCCGACCAGCGGGGCGGGACCGGCCGGACCTGGGACTGGGAGCTCGCGCGCCCGCTGCTCGCGTCACGCAAGGTGTTCATCGCGGGTGGTCTGGAACCGGGTAACGTGGGCAAGGTCGTGAGCGAGCTCAAGCCCTATGGAGTTGACGTGTCCAGCGGCGTCGAGGCGCGAGTCAGGGTCAAGGACCCCGCCAGGATGCGCGCCTTCGTCCACGCTGTCAGGCTCGCGGAGGCGCTCGGATGAGCATCCGCGCGGGGCTGACGCACCCGGTCGACGGGAGGTTCGGCGCCTTCGGCGGGCAGTACGTCCCGGAGACGCTGATGAGCGCGCTGCACGAGCTGGAAGACGAGTGGCACGAGGCCAAGGCCGACCCACAGTTCCAGCTCGAGCTGGCCGGGCACAGGCGCGCCTTCATCGGGCGGCCCACTCCCCTTTACGCCGCGAACCGGCTGAGCGAGAAGTTCGGCGGCGCGCACATCCACTTCAAGCGCGAGGACCTGTGCCACACGGGGGCGCACAAGCTCAACAACGCGGTCGGCCAGGCGATGCTCGCCCTGCGCATGGGCAAGAAGCGGGTCATCGCCGAAACCGGGGCGGGCCAGCACGGCGTGGCGACCGCCACGGTCTGCGCCCGGTTCGGCCTCGAGTGCACCGTCTACATGGGCACCGAGGACATGCGGCGGCAGTCGATGAACGTTCGCCGCATGAAGCTGCTCGGCGCCGAGGTCGTCGAGGTGACAAGCGGCTCCAAGACATTGAAAGACGCGACCACCGAGGCGATCCGCGACTGGGTGACCAACGTGCGCACGACCCACTACATCATCGGCTCGGTCGTCGGGCCGCACCCCTATCCCGAGATGGTGCGCGACCTGCAGCGCGTGATCGGCGACGAGGCGCGCGAGCAGTATCTGTCGCTGGACGGCAAGTTGCCCGACGTCGTGGTGGCGTGCGTCGGCGGCGGGTCCAACGCGATCGGCATGTTCACCGCCTTCCTGGATGACAAGGACGTCGTACTTGTCGGCGTCGAGGCAGCCGGCAAGGGGATCAGGACGGGTGAGCACGCCGCATCGCTGGTCGGCGGGCGTCCCGGTGTCTTGCACGGCGCGTATTCGTACGTGCTGCAGGACGGCGACGGCCAGATCCTGCCGACCCATTCCATCTCGGCCGGGCTCGACTATCCGGGCGTGGGACCGGAGCACTCGTTTCTGCGCGACATCGAGCGGGTCGAGTACGTCGCGGT
>VBDS01000004.1 GCA_005889085.1 Chloroflexota bacterium
TTCGACCCGGCCGCTCGCGACGAGCTGACGCTTGCCTGGGAGCGCCTGCCTCCGTGGCCTGACGCGGCGCCCGGTCTGGCGCGGCTTGCCAAACGCTTCACCGTCGCCACGCTTTCGAACGGGAATCGATCCCAGCAGGCCGCCCTCATCCAGTTCGCCGATTTGTCATTCCAGCGCTCGCTGTCCGCGGAGGACTTCCGCCACTACAAGCCTGATCGCGAGGTTTACCTCGGCGCAGCATCTGCGCTGGGGCTGAAACCAGACGAGGTGATGATGGTGGCCGCGCACAAGGGCGACCTGCGGGCCGCGCAAGCCGCAGGCTTGCGCGCGGCCTTCGTCGAGCGGCCGCTCGAGAAAGGACCAGGCGGAGCGGCTGACCGCTTACCCGACCCGGACGCCGACGTGGAGGCGACCGACTTCACGGACCTGGCTGACAAGCTGGGCTGTTAGCGAGGTGGAGGTACGTGATTCACGTCTCTTGAATTTCCGCTCTGATCCGCAATGAATGTTCCTGAGGACAGAGGGGTTTTTGCATGCGAAGGAGCCATGAGCGCGTGAACACCAGATGGACAGCTGAACAAATACCCAATCAGCAAGGTCGCACGGCGATCGTCACCGGGGCCAACAGCGGGCTGGGCTTCATCGTCGCGCGCGAGCTCGCCCGGGCTGGTGCCCATGTGATCGTCGCGACCCGCGACGCCGGGCGGGGAGCGACGGCCATCAGCGAGATCAAGGCGGCCCACCCGGCGGCAAACGTCGACCTCGCGCAGCTCGACCTGGCCAACCTCAGTTCGGTCAGGGACTTTGCACAGGGCTTTCTCGGTGCCGGCATCCGGCTCGACCTGCTCGTGAACAACGCCGGAGTCATGGCGGTTCCGCACCGGCTGACTCCGGATGGATTCGAGCTCCAGTTCGGAACAAACCACCTGGGGCACTTTGCCCTCACAGGACTGCTGATGCCGGCGTTCAACCGGCAACCTGGAAGCCGCATCGTCACGGTCAGCAGCAACAACCACAAGGCTGGGCAGATGCGCTTCGACGACCTGCAGGGAGAGCAGCGCTATTCGCGGTGGGGCGCGTACGCGCAGTCGAAGCTTTCCAACCTGCTCTTCGCTCTGGAGCTGGATCGAAGACTCAAAGCCGCCGGGCTGCCGATGATCAGCGTGGCCGCGCACCCTGGCTATTCGGCCACGAACCTGCAGCTCAACGTGATGCCGCGGCAGCTGCGATTCCTGGCGCGGGTGGCAAACGCGGCTATGGCCCAGTCGGCTGAGGTGGGAGCTCTTCCTCTCCTTTACGCGGCGACCTATCCGGACCTGCCCGGCGGTTCGTATGTCGGCCCTGACGGTCCGGCCGAGATGCGCGGCTATCCGACTCTCGTCCAGCCCAGCGACAGGGCGATAAACGTCGAGGACGCCAGGCGCCTGTGGCAGATCTCCGAGAAACTGACGGGCGTGAGGTACGAGGAACTTGAGCCGACAGCATCTGGCGGCAAGAGCTAGACATCGACCATCCATTCGGCCTCGATTCCGTCGCGAGCCAGCAGATCACAACGAGCCCAAACATGAATCCTTCCGGCAACTGGTCGTCTCCCTAGTCCAGCTATCCCGGTCCTGGTTCTGCTGGATTCGCCTGGCCGCGGACCCCTAGAGTCGGTTCCCATGTCAGCGAGTCCCGTGGCGACTACATCGACCCGCCTGGCATCCGGGTGGATCACGCTCCTGGTTCTCTTCGGGATCGCGTCGACGGTCGAGGCCTTCACGGTCTCCCACGTGTTCCGCTTCATGCCGCTGTACCTCGCGACGGTCCACGTGCCGGTGTCGGAGATTCCGGCCTGGACCGGATACCTGAACGCCGCGTTCTTCCTCTTCGGCTTGCCCCTCGTCCCGTTCTGGGGAGTCTGGGCGGAGCGTTACGGGCGCATCCCGATCATCGCTCGCAGCGCATTCGTCGAGATGGTCGTCTTCGCTGTGCTCTGGATTGCGCAGAACCGGTGGCAGGCCGCCTTCGCCATGCTCCTGGTCGGCTTCCAGCTCGGGAACACTGGCGTCATGTTGACCGCTCTGCGCGCGGTCACCCCGCGGCAGCGCGTCGGGTTCGCGATCTCAATCTTTGGCATCACGCCCTCGCTTGGTTTTGCGATTGGTCCCGCCGCCGGCGGCTGGCTCGTCGACCACGGCGTCCTTAACCTGCACACCTTGTTCGCACTTGATGCCGCGCTGTCGCTCGCGGCCGGCATCATCGTTGTGGCATGCGCCCGGGAGGGATCCCGCCCGCCCAGGCCTTCCGGATCAGCGACACAGCTCGCGCTCGGCGCCCTGCGGCTCGCCCTCACAGGACGTGTGACCCTGATCGTGTTCGGCGTCTTCGGTCTCGCCTACTTTGCGCAGCAGATCGCAAACCCGTTCCTGCCCCTTCTGGTGGTGAGAATTGTCGGCAGCACGTCTGGGGCCGCCGGCCAGATCGGCATCGTCTTCGGCGCCTCGGCACTTGTTGGAGCGCTCCTGTCGCCGGTCGCCGGGGCGGCCGGCGATCGCTATGGCTTCCGGCCGCTTCTGGCAGGGGCCTGCGTGCTCGCGGCGGCGAGCCTGGCCGAGCTGGCGTTGGCGCCGAACCTGGTCCTGCTCACTGTCGGCGCGGTCTTCCTCGGCGCCGCAAGCGCGACCGCGATCTCAATGGTGTTTGCGCTCCTGGCCACCGCCGTGCCTGAGGAGCGTCGCGCCACGACGCTGAACCTGGTCCTCCTTCCCATCTATTTCTCTTCGATAGCGGGAGGGATCGTGGGTGCGCTGTTGGTGCGCAACGGCCTCAACACGGTGCTATGGGCAGGAGCAGCGATCTCCATGGTCGCTGCTCTCCTGACCACGAGGCTGCCCTCGCGTCCGAGCTAAGCGAGCACCTCGCGCACCTTCGCGGCGAACTCTTTCGGCCGGCCGCTGAAGCCGCCGTGGTCTCCCGGAAATACGGCCACGTCCACGCCGAGGCGCTGCGCGAGACCGAGCCCACCCTTGTGGGCCAGCTGGCCCTCGGACTCTTCGCCGACCGCTGGGACGATCCGGCACGAGCACGACTTCAGCGCGGCGAAGTCGGGTTCGTAGCGCGCGATGTTTCGGATGTAACGGCCGAAGAAGAATTCCATGTTGCCCTGCATCATGGCCTGGGCCTCGAGGATCTCGGGAGTCGGCTCGCCCTGGTCCGCGGGGGGCCCGCCCTGGATGCCGACCAGGGTCATGAACTTCTGCATCGCTGGCCATAGTCCATCCCGGGCGCAGGTGTCGCACACCTCTTCCATCGAGGCGCGAACCTCCGCGCTGCTCGGCACCGATCAGAGTATCGAGCTGGTCAGGGTGACGGGCGGCAGCTCGAGTGAAGGCTCACGAAAAGGGCGAGACCGGCCGGTCCTGCAGCACCCCGTCCACATATAGATCCACCTTTTCGTTGTAGAAGCTCAGGAGGTTTTCGATCTTGGGAATCTCGGGGATCGGCCGCGGATAGCTCCACACGAAGTCCTTGTACGTCTTGCCGCCGACGCGCAGCGACCAGTAGCTGGCGTCGCCTTTGTAGGGGCAATGTGTGACGGTGCTTGTTGACTCCAGGAAGTCCATCCGCACATCGAGCTTGGGGATGTAGTACCGAGTCGGCAGGCCGGTTTCGAAAAGCAGGACCGGCCGCCTTGTCTCGGCGATAACATGGCCGTCCACTTCGACCCGCACGTGACGAGAGCTGTGGACGGTGTCCACCCTGGTGTAGGGATCCCGCGGATGGACGAAGACTTCCTCGTCCTCTTCGAACCACGAGTCGATGGCGTTCCAGTAGAAGGCGATATGACCTTCCAGCGGCGCGAGGTCCCCGCCGAGATTTGCGTAGCTGTAAGCGAGGTTGTCTTCGATGCGTCCACCCGTGTTGGAACGCCAGCGAACGGTTCCAGAGCCGGTCTCCGGCCCCGCCTCTTTCGCGGCCAGCAAGTCCATGCGCACGTCCGCCACTGGGAACCAGTACATTGGCGGGCGCTTGCTCTCGTACACCAACAGCACCCTCTGGCTGTCTGCCAGAAGCTGGTTGTCGAAATAAGCTCGGACGCGTCGCGGGCTGTATTCGATGTGGACTCCGTCCTTCAGCCGTTCCCGATCGGCCGCCGCAGCCACTCGGGCTTTCGTCGCTTCGCTCATCTACCAGCTAAACCGCCCGATTTGAAGGAACCTTCCCTCGTGTTTGTCGAGGCTAGGAGACGAGCACCTCGACCCGCCCCGCGTCGATGGCGACCATCTTGGCGAGCGGGTCGCGCTTGACCACCGTGTTGACGTGGTCCACCACTTCCACGATCTCCGCCCGCATCCCCTCGACGTCCTCGCCCCCAGCCTCGATCTCGATGAACGAGTACTCGTCAGGGTGCCCCTTGCGATAGCCGGTCCAGTGGAAACGCCAATCGGCTCGGTGGTTGAGGGACAGGGCGGCAAAAACGGCGCCCCAGGTGGCCTCTTGATCGGCGGGTATCTGCTCAATCCGTGCCCTCACGTCGCCAATCATTGTGCGCCAGAAGCGTTTCGTCCCGAAGCGAGCCGCGGTGCACACTATGGCTGTGCAGCCGCATCGACTTCTGTCGACCCAGCTGAACGCGCTGAACTTCCACCTCCATGAGGTCGCCGGATCGATGCAGCCGGCCGACTGGCTCCGCCGCAGCGTCCCCGGTACAAACCTGCCCGCGTTCACCTTCTGGCACGTCCCCCGGACCATCGATTCCACGGTCAACATGGGAATCCGGGGTGTGCCCGAGTTGATCGAATCAGAGCCCTGGGCCGCGAAGCGTTGGGCTCGGCCGGAAGGCGGAACCGGCTACACCGTCGAGGAGGCCGATCGACTCGCGGCCGAGGTTGTTCCGGCCGAGGTTGTCGAGTATGCGGACGCAGTCAGGTCGCAGGTCAGCCAGTGGCTGAAGACGGTCACCGAAGAGGAGCTCGACGCGCCAAACACGTTGAAGGAGCACACCGCCAAAGCAAAG
>VBDS01000005.1 GCA_005889085.1 Chloroflexota bacterium
ACCCACGTGTGATGTTTCGGCTTCTCCAGGGCGAGGCGCGGAAGGTTCGGGCGACCACCAGGTGGTTGAGCTGACAGAGCGGCCGTTTCCGCCCGGTCGGTATCCGCTCATCGTCGTCGGCAGCGGCCCGGGGGCTCTTCAGCTGACGTACTCGCTGCGCCGTCTCGGCATCGATCATGCCGTGATCTCGGACGACTCTGAGCCTGGCGGCATGTTCCGGCGCTGGCCCATCTTCCAGCGAATGCTCAGCTGGACCAAGCCGTACGCCGAGCCTGAGCGTGGCACCGCGGCCTACGAGAGATACGACTGGAACAGCCTTCTGGCGGACGAAGAATCGAACCGTTCGATCATGCCCGGCGTCATGGATGGCACCTCGTACTTTCCGTCGCGGCCCGAGATGGAGCTCGGTTTGAGAACGTTCGCGGAGCGCACCGGTCTTCGGATCCGGCACGGCTGCCGCTGGGACTCGACACGTCAGGACGGCGAAGATTTCGTGCTGACGACGTCTGATGGAGGGTACCGAGCGCCCGTGGCCGTGTTTGCCGTGGGCATCGCTCAGCCGTGGCGCCCATCGATTCTCGAGCTCGATGGCGTCCAGCAGTACGGCGATCTTCGCCCGGCGGAAACCTACGCCGGCCGGCGGATCTTCATCGCCGGCAAGCAGAATTCAGGCTTCGAGATCGCGTCTGGCCTCCTGCCCTGGGCGCGGCAGATCGTCCTGGCTTCGCCGAGCCGGACGCGGCTTTCGGTTGAAACGCGCACGCTGGTCGGCGTGCGCGCGCGTTACGTGCAGCCTTACGAGGACTGGGCGCTGGCCGGCGGCGTCGTGATCCTCGACGCATCGATCGAGAGCGTGGAGCGCGCCGGAGCCGGATACGCAGTCCAGACTCGAGGCGCCGCCGACGGGCGCGCCCTTAAGTTCGAGGTTGACGACGTCATCGCGGCGACCGGCTTCGTGTCGCCGCTGCGCGATCTGCCCGGGCTGGGGGTGGCCACCTTCGGGCAGAGCCGGATTCCGACCCAGACCCCGTTCTGGGAGAGCGCGACGGTTCCTGGCCTCTACTTTGCGGGCACGATCATGCAGGGCGCGCAGGGGCTTCGCAAACACGGGATCCCAAGCAACTCTGGTGCGGTTCAGGGCTATCGCTACAACGCTCGCGTGCTCGCGCGACACCTGGCTGAGACGCGATTCGGACGGAGGTTGGAGCGAAGTCGGCTCGCGGCGGACGAGGTGGTTGGGTTTCTGCTGGCAGAAGCCAGCCGCGCTCCGGAGCTGTGGCATCAGCGTTCCTACCTGGCACGGGTGCTCCGCATCGAGCCGAGCGAGGGGATCACTGACGAAGGCATCCAGCCGCTGGCCCACTTTGTCGACGGCGGCGAGGTGAACGCAGTCGCGGTGGCGCTGGAAGCCAACGGGAAAGACGACCCGTACCCTGCCATCTACGTGCGGGCCGGCGGCGCGTTGAGCGAACATCTTTTGCCGCCACATCCCCTGCTCGACTTCGAAGGTGCGGATTATCGCGCGCAGCTGACTGCGGCTTTGAAGCCGGTTCTCGGTGGGGCACTCGCCGGGTCCGCGATGTGAGCCTGCCGACCGGAACAGTCACGTTCCTCTTCACCGACATCGAGGGTTCGACCCGTCTGATGCAGGAGCTTGGCGACGAGTACGTGCAGGCGCAGCTGACTCATCACGAGATCCTTCGCGCGGCTTTTCGGAGCGGCAACGGGCGAGAGCTGCGTACTGAGGGTGACTCTTTTTTCTGTGTGTTCCAGAGCGCGCTCGACGCATGCGGTTCGGCCGCCCAGGCGCAGAGAGAGCTCTCGAAGCACGAATGGCCGCACGGAAAGCCGATTCGCGTACGGATCGGCGTGCACACAGGAGAGGCGCCGCTGGTCGGCGAGGAATACATCGGGGTCGATGTACACCACGCTGCGCGGGTGGCGGCTTCGGCGCATGGAGGCCAGGTGGTGGTTTCCGACGCCACCCGTTCGCTGGTCGAGGCGGCCCTGCCGGCGCATCTCACGCTGCGCGACCTGGGCCTGCACCGGCTCAAGGACCTCGCGCGCCCCGAGCGCCTTTACCAGCTTGTGATCGACGGCGCGCCCAGCACCTTCCCAGCCCTGCGCACCCTCGATTCCACTCCCAACAACCTGCCGACTCAGCTGACGAGCTTCGTGGGCCGCGAGCCCGACGTGACCGAGGCCAAGCGATTGCTCCACGGCACTCGCCTGCTGACTTTGACCGGTCCTGGTGGGATGGGCAAGACTCGCTTGAGCCTGCAAATCGCGGCCGAGGTCGTGCAGAGCTTTCCGGATGGGGTGTACTTCGTGCCCTTGTCCGCCATCCGAGATTCGAGCCTGATCTCATCCGCCGTCGCCGAGGCGATCGGCATTCCGGTCGCGGGCAATCGCCTTCCGTTCGAGGCGGTCGTCGAGTACCTGACCGGCAAGAGCGTCCTCCTGGTGCTCGACAACTTCGAGCAGCTCCTGCCCGCCGGCGCGCCGGTCGTGTCGGACCTGCTGCACGCGGTCGAAGGAACCAGATGTGTCGTGAGCAGTCGCGCCACGCTCCGCGTGTACGGAGAGCAGGAGATGGCGCTGGAGCCGCTCCGCACACCCGATCCGCGGACGTTGCCGTCACTGGCGGCGCTCTCGCAGTACGAAGCCGTCAAGCTGTTCATCGACCGCGCCGTCGCCGCGAAGCACGACTTTCGAGTCACCAACGAAAACGCACCGGCAATCGCAGGTATCTGCGAGCGCGTGGACGGCTTGCCCCTGGCCATCGAGCTTGCTGCGGCAAGGGTCAAGCTGTTCAGCCCGCAGGCGCTGCTCAGCCGTCTCGACGGCAGCGTCGCGGTGCTTGGCTCAGGCTCTCGCGACCTGCCGCGCCGCCAGCAGACCCTCCAGGGTGCGATCGCCTGGAGCTACGACCTGCTCGATGAGTCGCACCGGCGCGCGTTCCGCCGTTTCTCGGTTTTTGGTCGCGGCGCAAACCTCGATCAGGCGGAGGCGGTCTGCGGCCCGGCGTCCGAGCTTGGCGTGGAGGTGCTGGACGGCCTGGACGAGCTCGCGGAGCAGAGCCTGCTGCGCAGGATGCCCGACTATGACGAGCCGAGGCTCCTCATGCTTCAGGTGATCCGCGAGTATGCAGCCGAACAGCTGACAGCGAGCGGTGAGGCCGACTCGATCAAGGACCGCCACGCCGCAGCCTATCTGTCCCTGGCGGAGGAGGTGGCGCCAAAGCTGTTCGGAGCCGAGCAGAAGAAATGGCTGGACCGCCTCGAGCTGGACCAGGACAATGTTCGAACCGCGTTCGACTGGTCGGTGTCTCGCGGCGATGCTGTTCTGGCGTTGAAACTTGGTGCCGCCTTCTGGCGTTTCTGGCAGATGCGCGGACACCTGCGTGAGGGCCGAATGCGCCTCGACACCATTCTCCGCATGCCGGGCGCCCAGCATCGTCCGGAGGATCGCGCGCGAGCGCTCGAGGCGGCGGGTGGCGTTGCCTACTGGCAGGGCGATATGGAAGCTGCAGAGGCCTTCTACGACGAGTGCCTCGAGCTGACCCGGGCGACCGGCGACGAGCGAGCCATCGCCGGTGCGCTCTACAACGACTCCTTTCCATCCAATGTCATGCGCAGGGATCTTCCAAAAGGGCAGGCGCTGCTGGACGAGGCGGTTGCGATCTATCGCCGGCTTGGCGATGAGGCGGGAATTGCCCGGTGTCTTTGGGGCCTGGGCCAGATCTACTCCTACCTCGAGTCGAACGATCGAGCGATCAATGCGATCGAAGAGGCCATCGACCTATTCCGGCGCCTGGACGATCGATTTGGTCTTGGGTGGGCGCTTTTCGTGCGCGCCTCGATCGCGTTGAAAACCGATGACACCGAGACCGCCGGTTCGATTGATCGAGAGGCGCTGAAGTTCTTTGCCGACGCCCGCGATGTCACCGGGGTCGTGCTGGTGCTCGAGTCCATGGCAGAGGTGGCCCGTCGCAAGGGCACGAGTCTCAGGGCGGAGCGCCTCGCCGGCGCCGCGGCGGCTCAAGAAGCCACCAGCGGCGCTGGACTCGGGACCGTGGTCGGAACGAGGGAAGGCTGGAGGAAGGGAGCCGCTCTGTCAGACGCGGAGGCGGCCGCGCGAGCCGACGGGCAGGCGATGACGCTCGAGCAGGCGGTAGCCTATGCGCTCGCCGACGAGGGGTTGGAGCTCGATGCCCGCGAAGCGTGAGCGGCGTGCGCAGCTCACGTGCGGCTAAAAGATCCCGATAGCTCGCCAGTAGGGGACGCAGATCACCACGATCAACAGCGCGATAAACGTGGTCGATACGCCCACGGCGAGAGCTTGGCGGTCGCTGAACATCTCATCGTCGGTCATCCCGCGAAACATTCGGAGCACCACGTACTGCCTCGGCAGCACCCAGGTCAGCACCATCACGGAAACCACGAAGCCAACGACCCAGCCGCTCAAACCTAGATGCGGCGCTGACGGCACCAGAGCGACCAGGAGGAGGAATCCTGCCGGAACCATGGGGAGGACAAGTCGCACGACGATGACGAAGAGAGCCAACAGGAGAATCACAAGCTCTGGGTTGCCGACCGACCGAGCGATAGGTGTGATCACCTCCCCTATCCATCGGTCGACCCCTCCCGAACGCAAGACGCCCCCCGCGCCCAGCAGCACACCGAACAGCACCAGCGTCGCCCAATCGATCCCGGATCGAAAGGTCTGACGATCCAGCGCGCCTCCGCCGATGGCCACGAGCAGCGACACCAAACCGATTGCCGCGATGTCGACTCTGAGAAGTGGCTGGAACAGCAAACCGACGATGAAAACTCCCACTGCGAACAGCGACGCCAGTTCGTGCCGCGACACGCGACCGATCGACTGCTCCTGCGTTCGCGTGGCGACTCTGCTCGCTCGCATCCGGGATCGTGGATCGATCGCGAGCAGAATCAGTGCTGCCCCGATGAACAGCAGCAAGCCCGCCGGGAGGGCGGCGACCAGCCATTCGGCCCATCCGAACCGCGCCTGTTCCTTGGCGGGGAGCAAGCCGAGGATCAGAAAGTTGGTGATGACGCCGGTCAAGAAGACAGGCCCGAGGATGGTGCTGCCCAGAACTCCGGCGAACGCGACAGCGGCGCTGGCGCGGGTCCTTCTCGCATGACCCAGGGCTTGCG
>VBDS01000037.1 GCA_005889085.1 Chloroflexota bacterium
CCCGGCGGGCAGCACGGGCTCGACCAACGGAAGCGCCAACACCGCATCCGTCCCGGCGGGCAGCACCGGCTCGACCAATGGGTCGGCCAACACCGCGTCTGTCCCGGCAGGCAGCACGGGCTCGACCAACGGAACCGCCAACACCGCATCCGTCCCGGCGGGCAGCACCGGCTCGACCAATGGGTCGGCCAACACCGCGTCTGTCCCGGCAGGCAGCACGGGCTCGACCAACGGGTCGGCCAACACCGCATCCGTCCCGGCCGGCAGCACGGGCTCGACCAGCGGATCGTCTAACACGGCATCCGTCCCAGCTGGTAGCACTGGCAGCACGAACGGGTCAGCCAACACGGCTTCAGTCCCGGCAGGTAGCACCGGCTCGACCAACGGAAGCGCCAACACAGCATCCGTCCCGGCTGGTAGCACCGGCAGCACCAATGGGTCAGCCAACACGGCTTCGGTCCCGGCGGGCAGCACGGGCTCGACCAGCGGATCGTCCAACACGGCATCCGTCCCGGCGGGCAGCACGGGCACCACCAACGGGTCGGCCAACACCGCATCCGTCCCGGCGGGCAGCACCGGCAGCACCAACGGGTCAGCCAACACGGCTTCAGTCCCGGCGGGCAGCACCGGCTCGACCAACGGGTGCGCCAACACGGCATCCGTCCCGGCGGGCAGCACGGGCTCGACCAGCGGATCGGCCAACACGGCTTCGGTCCCGGCGGGCAGCACGGGCTCGACCAACGGGTCAGCCAACACGGCTTCAGTCCCGGCAGGTAGCACCGGCTCGACCAACGGATCGTCCAACACGGCATCCGTCCCGGCGGGCAGCACGGGCTCGACCAGCGGATCGTCCAACACGGCATCCGTCCCGGCGGGCAGCACGGGCTCGACCAGCGGATCGTCTAACACGGCATCCGTCCCGGCACAGACGGGTGGCGGCACTGTTTCCGGCCAAACTGGCAGCACCCTTGGCGCATCGGCAACGGCCGGCCAAGGTGTGGTCCTCGCCGCAACGGGCACGCCCATCCTGGGCGGCATCCTGGGCGGCATCCTATTCCTGCTCGGCGGCCTCGGGCTTCGGAACCGGCGGCGCTAAGCGGAACGAAAGGAACCGGGCTCGCAACTCGCGAGCCCGGTCTTTTCTTTTCTGGGGAGCTCGGTCTGGAGTCGGTACCGCGCCCAGCCGCCGCGTTTCTTAGACGTGCCCGCCTCGCAAGAGGTGGGCACACCAGTTTCCGCGCAAGGACCCAGGGGCTTCGCCTACCTCACTTGTACGGTGACGAAGGCCACCCCCAGGCGATTTGATGTAGGTCGGAAAATCGCGCCCAGGGGGTAATGTGGAAACAGCTGCTCTGCCGGTCGAGGGCAAGGTGCCCCTGGACCCTGATGTCGGTCGGCGCTCGAGGCGCTCAGGCCATCAGCCCGAGCGGTTTCACGAGTCCGCCCTCGCGGCTATGGCGGCCGTTTCGTCCTACCTGGACTCCGACGACGACCTACCCGGGTTCTTTGCTCGGCTGGGCGCAACGATCGCAGAGCTGAGCCACGCCCGGCGTGCCGCTTTCTGGCGCCTGGGTCCGCGCGGCACGCTCACGTTGCAGCCGATGCCTTATGGCTTCGCCAAGGATTCGCCCATCTTCAGGATGCGTCATGAGCTCGGCGCGGCAGGCCTGGGCGAAATCGAGCGCGTCGTGTTCGAAGACCAGCTCGACCTGGTCAGAGGAACCGCGCCAGCGCTGGATGCCATCTGGCGCAAATCCGGCCTCGGAGACGTCAAGAACTCGATCGCCGCGGCCTGGATCGCCGGTGAGCGGCGGATCGGTGCAGTGGTCGTCTACGACTCACAGAATGGATTCACCGCCAGCGACCTATGTGTCTTGCGGCTCGCCGGCATGGCGACAGGGCTCGTGTGGCAGTACAAGGAGTCAGAGGACGAGCTCGGCCACACGGCCGTGCGCCTGGAAGAGGCGATGTCCGCGCGACGCCACCTTCTCAACAACATCGCCGCGGGTGGCGACGAGGCGCGCCGCCGCTTCGCCAGCGCGCTGCACGACGATTCCCTGCAGTTGCTGACTGGAGCCGAGTTGCAGCTCGAGCGCATTCGAACTGAGACGAACATCAACAACATCGTCCAGCTGGACCAACTCCGCAACACGCTGCGCAAGGTCGAGGACTCGCTCCGTCGCCTGCTCACCAACGTAAGCCCTGAACCGCTGCAGCTTCCGAGTGACATGCGCGAAGCGATCAGCGAGCGTCTCGAGTCGATGCGCGTACGTGCGGGAATAGAACCGCACATCGACATCCGGCTGAGCGAGGAGGTCCCGCAGGCGATCCAGGCGATTGCTCTGAAGAACATCTCGGAGGCGCTCAACAACGTTGAGAAGCACGCTCGCGCAACGCGCGTCACCGTCGTCGCGGCGACGGGAGACGGCGGCCTTCGGGTCGAGGTCAGCGACGACGGGACCGGCTTTGTCGTGGCCGAGTCAGCCCGCGTGCCGGGTCACATCGGACTTGTCGCCATGCGGGAACGCGCGCAGCTCGCCGGAGGCTGGTGCCGCGTCCAGAGCGATCCCGGCACCGGAACCAAGGTCGAATTCTGGGTACCACGCAGCCTGTGAGAGCGAAAAAACAGCAGTAGGCAAGGAAGGAAGAAGGGACATGGCAACCAAATCGGCAGTCAGAGGTGGGACCCAGCACAAGAACGGAGATAAGAACGGAGCGGACGTAGACAGCAAGGTCACGCTCCAGGTCCTGGCGGCGGTGCGCCGCGGCGACTTCTCCGTGCGTATGCCCGCGGACTGGTCCGGCTCGGCCGGCAAGGTGGCCGCGGCGCTCAACTCGATCATCGAATCCAACGAGCGGCTCGAGCGCGAGATCCGGCGCTTGAGCCGCCATATCGGTCAGGAAGGCCAGGTCCAGCACGCCTCCATCGGTCAGGCGGGCGGCGCGTGGGCCTCGACCCTCGACGCGGTGAACGATCTGGTCGAAGACCTGGGTCGGCCAAACTCCGAGATCGCCCGCGTCATCAGCGCGGTCGCCAACGGCGACCTGTCGCAGACGATGCCCTTGGAGATCGATGGGCGGCCGCTGCAGGGTCAGTTCCTGAACACTGCCAAGACCGTGAACACCATGGTCGGCCAGCTCAACGCGTTCGCCGGTGAGGTGACCCGTGTCGCGCGAGAGGTCGGCACCGAGGGCAAGCTCGGCGGCCAGGCTCAGGTCCGCGGCGTCGGCGGGGTGTGGAAGGACTTGACCGAGAACGTGAACCTGATGGCGGGCAACCTGACAAGCCAGGTCCGCAACATCGCAGAGGTCACGACCGCGGTCCAGCAGGGCGACCTGTCGAAGAAGATCACCGTCGACGTCCGCGGTGAGATCCTCGAGCTCAAGAACACCATCAACACGATGGTCGACCAGCTCAACGCCTTCGCCAGCGAGGTGACGCGTGTCGCGCGCGAGGTCGGAACCGAGGGCAAGCTCGGCGGCCAGGCCGAGGTCAAGGGAGTCGCCGGCATCTGGAAAGACCTGACCGAGAACGTGAACCAGATGGCTGGCAACCTGACGAGCCAGGTTCGCAACATCGCCGAGGTCACCACCGGTATCGCGAACGGCGACCTCTCGAAGAAGATCACCGTCGACGTCCAGGGCGAGATCCTCGAGCTCAAGCAGACGATCAACACCATGGTCGACCAGCTCAACGGCTTTGCCAACGAGGTGACCCGTGTGGCCCGCGAGGTGGGCACCGAAGGCCGCTTGGGCGGCCAGGCCGATGTGAGGGGTGTGGCCGGCATCTGGAAAGACCTGACCCAGAACGTCAACTTCATGGCGGGCAACCTGACGAGCCAGGTCCGCAACATCGCCGAGGTCACCACGGCGGTCCAGCAAGGCGACCTTTCAAAGAAGATCACGGTCGACGTCCGCGGCGAGATCCTCGAGCTCAAGCAGACGATCAACACCATGGTCGACCAGCTCAACGCGTTCGCCGGTGAGGTGACGCGTGTCGCGCGCGAGGTCGGCACCGAGGGCCGGCTGGGCGGCCAAGCCGACGTCAAGGGCGTCGGCGGTGTCTGGAAGGACCTCACCGACAACGTGAACTTCATGGCCGGCAACCTGACGAGCCAGGTCCGCAACATCGCTGAGGTCACCACCGCGGTCCAGCAAGGTGACCTCTCGAAAAAGATCACCGTCGACGTCCGGGGCGAGATCCTCGAGCTCAAGCAAACGATCAACACAATGGTCGACCAGCTCAACGCGTTCGCCAACGAGGTGACGCGCGTGGCCCGCGAGGTCGGCACCGAAGGCCGGTTGGGGGGTCAGGCCGAGGTTGTCGGCGTGGGCGGCGTCTGGAAGGACCTCACCGACAACGTCAACATCATGGCCGGCAACCTTACAAGCCAGGTCCGCAACATCGCTGAGGTCACGACCGCGGTCCAGCAGGGCGACCTGTCGAAAAAGATCACCGTCGACGTCCGCGGTGAGATCCTCGAGCTCAAGAACACCATCAACACGATGGTCGACCAGCTCAACGCGTTCGCCAAAGAGGTGACGCGCGTGGCCGGCGAGGTCGGCACCGACGGCAAGCTGGGAGGCCAGGCCAACGTGGAAGGCGTGGCCGGCACCTGGAAGGACCTGACCGACAACGTGAACACGATGGCGAGCAACCTGACCGACCAGGTGCGTGGCATCGCCCGCGTCGTTACCAGGGTCGCCAACGGAGACCTGAGAGGCAAGCTGACCCTGGAGGCGAAGGGCGAGATCGCAGAGCTCGCCGACACGATCAACAGCATGACCCAGACCCTTGCCGTCTTCGCCGAGCAGGTCACGACGGTGGCCCGCGAGGTCGGCGCCGAAGGAAGATTGGGCGGGCAGGCGAGCGTGCCTGGGGCCTCAGGCACGTGGCGCGACCTGACCGACAACGTGAACCAGCTGTCGGCGACTCTGACGACCCAGGTCCGTGCCATCGCGGAGGTGGCTACGGCCGTGACGAAGGGTGACCTCACGCGGTCGATTCGGGTCGACACGAAGGGCGAGGTCACCAACCTCAAGGACAACATCAACGAGATGATCCGCAACCTTCGCGACACCACCGAGAAGAACAACGAGCAGGACTGGCTGAAGACCAACCTGACTCGGTTCACCCGCATGCTGCAGGGCCAGCGTGACCTGATGACCGTCTCGAAGATGATCTTGTCCGAGCTGGCGCCGCTGGTGCATGCTGAGCACGGCGTTTTCTACGGCATGGTCGGGGCGAATGGAACGCCCGCTCACCTCGCGCTGCAAACCGCCTATGCATACAAGCAGCGCAAGAACATCCCGATGGAGTTCGCCCTGGGCGAAGGCCTGGTCGGCCAGTGCGCGTTCGAGAAGAAGCGAATCGTCGTGACGAACGTCCCAAAGGATTACATCAAGATCGCCTCGGCGCTCGGCGAGTCGACGCCCGCGAACATCATCGAGCTCCCGGTCCTCTTCGAAGGCGAGGTTCGAGCTGTCATCGAGCTTGCGTCGTTCCAGCCGTTCAGTCCGACCCACATCGACTTTCTCGACCAGCTCGCGGAGAGCATCGGCATCGTGCTCAACACGATCGAGGCGAACAGCCGCACCGAGGATCTGCTGAAGCAGTCGCAGTCCCTCGCCA
The DNA here is from genome assembly GCA_005889085.1 of Chloroflexota bacterium. Classification (GTDB taxonomy): domain Bacteria; phylum Chloroflexota; class Dormibacteria; order Dormibacterales; family Dormibacteraceae; genus 40CM-4-65-16. The sequence goes on from VBDS01000037.1 coordinate 5,633, forward strand.
CCGAGCTGCAGAGCCAGCAAGACCAGCTGCAGCGCACCAACGAGGAGCTGGCGGAGAAAGCTCGCCAGCTGGCGGAGCAGAACGCCGAAGTGGAGCAGCGCCGGCTCGAAGTCGAAGGGGCCAAGGCCCTGGTCGAAGAGAAGGCGGAGCAGCTCGCCATAACCTCGCGTTACAAGTCGGAGTTCCTGGCCAACATGTCGCACGAGCTGCGCACGCCGCTGAACAGCTTGCTGATCCTGGCTCAGGAGCTGGCCGCCAATCCTGACGGCAACCTGCTGCCCAAGCAGATCGAGTACGCGACGATCATCCGGTCTTCCGGCACCGACCTCTTGAAGCTGATCAACGACATCCTGGACATCTCGAAGATCGAGTCAGGGACGGTGGCCCTGGACATCAGCAACTGGCCGCTCGAGGAGCTCAAGCCGATGCTCGAGCGCACTTTCCGCCACGTTGCGGAAGCCACCAAGCTCGCTTTCGCGATAGATCTCCGGTCGGACCTGCCGCAGACAATTCCCACCGACCCTCAGCGCCTGCAGCAGATCCTGAACAATCTGCTGAGCAACGCCTTCAAGTTCACCGAGCGCGGCAAGGTCGAATTCGTCGCCGAGATGGCGACCTCCGGCTGGAGCCCGTCCAATGAGGCGTTGAACCACTCGCCGAAAGTGATCGCGCTGCGCGTGATCGACACCGGCATTGGCATCCCGATCGACAAGCAGCAGTCCATCTTCGAATCGTTCGCTCAGGCGGACGGCTCGACCAGCCGGAAGTACGGCGGCACCGGACTCGGTCTTTCGATCTGCCGCGAGCTGACCCGACTGCTGGGCGGCGAGATCCGGCTCCAGAGCGAGCCGGGCGTGGGCAGCATCTTCACCGTCTACCTGCCGCTGATCGCGCCCGCGCACCCGCGTCGCGGAGCCCCTTCTGAAACGATGGAAGCCGCGGCCGGCATCGCGCCGCAGCCTGTTCTGGTGGGAGCCGGCAGTCACGGCCCGTTGAAGTCAGAGGCCGTAGAGCAGACGTCTGGCGGCAATGGCTTCGCGGCGGCGAAATCGCTCCTCGTCGTCGAGGATGATCCAATCCAGCGGCAGTACATCATCGACCTGATGGCGCCGACCAACACCAGGACGACCGCGGTGTCATCGGGTGACGAAGCCCTGACCCTGCTCCAGAAGGAGCGGTTCGACTGCGTCGTCCTCGACCTCGGGCTTCCGGGTATGAGCGGCTGGCGGGTGATCGAGGAGCTCCAGGCGAACCAGTCGCTCGGCTCGACACCGCTCTTGGTCTACACGGCCAGAGACCTGACTCGCAGGGAGGAGCTCAAGCTGGGAAAGGCGGCCAAGAGCATCGTGATCAAGGACGCCCGCTCGCCACAGCGGCTGAAGCAGGAGATCACTTCGGTCCTACGTGACGCCGATCAGGAGAACGAAAGAGTTGAGGAGGTGAGGTCGAACGGCACCGAGGTCACGGACGGCGCGCTTACCGGCAAGAAGGTGCTGGTCGTGGATGACGACATCCGGAACATCTTCGCGCTGACTGCGATGCTCGAGCGGCAGGAGATGGAGGTTGTCTCGGTCGACTCAGGCCAGGAAGCGTTGGACCTCTTGCAGCAAGCGGACGATTTCGACATCGCCCTCGTCGACGTGATGATGCCGGAGATGGATGGTTACGTGACGATGTCGAAAATGCGTGAGCTCGACTCATTCGGGGAGCGGCCGATCATCGCTCTGACCGCCAAAGCAATGAAAGGAGACCGCGAGAAATGCATCGAAGCGGGAGCATCCGATTACATCGCCAAACCGATAAACAACGCGCACCTACTTTCCATGCTCAAGTCATGGCTGGTTCAGTGACTCGGAGTGATGGGGCAGCACTCCGGCTGGAAGGGACAGGTACCGAGCTAGAGGAAGTCGAGATTCGGCTCCTCCTCGACGGAATCCGGCTGTGTTACGGCTACGACTTTCGTGAATATGCGCTGAGCCCGCTGCGGCGCGCAGTCATGACTGCGATGGCGCGCGAGAACGTGCGCACAGTATCGGCTTTCCAGGACCGCGTGCTGCACGACGCCGCGTGCATGCAGCGTTTCTTGGGCGTGGTCGGCGTGAACGTGACCACGATGTTTCGCGACCCCGAGCTGGTGCACACCCTCCGTGACGACGTGATTCCTCTGCTCAGGACCTACCCCTCATGCCGGATCTGGGTCGCCGGCTGCGCAACGGGTGAGGAGGTCTACTCGCTGGCTGTGCTGTTGCAGGAAGAGGAGCTTCTGCTCCGGAGCACCATCTACGCGACGGACCTGAACGAAGACATGCTAGCTGTGGCGCGGCTCGGCTCCTATCCGGTTGAACGCGTGCGTCGCTATGACGAGTCGTACCAGATGTCCGGCGGCAGGGGATCCCTGGCCGACCACTACTCGATCGTCGGGCGCAGCGCGCGTTTCCACTCCGGGCTCCAGCACAGCATCATGTGGTCTCGACACAACCTGGTGACAGACGGGTCGTTCAATGACTTTCACCTGATCATGTGCGCAAACGTGCTCATCTATTTCCGATCTTCCCTCCAGGAGCGTGCTCATCGACTCTTCTATGACAGCCTGATTCGGGGCGGCTATCTGGGGCTCGGCAAGCGCGAGTCACTCCTCTACTGTCCTGACCGCGACCACTACCAGCAGGTGCGGGACGGGGTGAACCTGTTCCGCAAGATGAGATGGTGACCCGCCAGCAGAGCGCAGCGACCGAGAATGAGCCCGCCGTGGCGCCGACCAAGCCCAAGGTCAACATCCTCGTGGTCGACGACGACGCGACCAAGCGATTTGCCTTGCGCACCATCCTCTCGCCGCTCGAGGAGAACATCATCGAGGCATCGTCGGGCGCGGACGCTTTGCGCCAGCTGCTCCGCAACGAGTTCGCGGTGGTGCTGCTCGACGTCAGGATGCCGATCATGGACGGCTTCGAGACCGCGCAGCTCATTCGCCAGCGCCCTCGCTCGGAGCTGACTCCACTTATCTTCGTGACCGCACTCGACCAGGCGGAGACGGACATGGGACGCGGCTACAACCTCGGCGCAGTCGACTTCGTGTTCGCGCCCGTGGTGCCGGCGATCCTGCGCGCCAAGGTGAGCGTGTTCGTCGAACTCTACCGGGCCCAGCAGGAGCTTCGCCGGTACCGGACGCAGCTCGAGCTGCTGGTCGAGGAGCGGACGATCGCGCTCACCGCGATCAACCGGGAGCTGGAGGCATTCAGCTACTCGGTGTCGCACGACCTTCGTGGACCTCTGGTCTCGTTCGACGGCCTCAGCCAGACCCTGCTCGCCAACTACGGCGAACAGCTGGACGAGACGGCCCGGGACTACCTGAAGCGGATGCGGGAAGCCAGCCAGCGCATGACGTCGGTCTTCGACGGCCTGCAGATGCTCTTCCGTCTGACCAGCGGTGAGATGCGCCGCGAAGAGGTCGATATCTCCGGGATGGCGACGCAGATCGTCGCGGAGTTGCGGGCCGCCAATCCCGATACCCATATCGATGTCGACATAGCACCGGAGATACTGGCCTCCGCCGACAAGCGCCTGGTGCGGATCCTGCTCACCAACCTGATCAACAACGCGTGGAAGTTCAGCAGCCTCAAGAGCTCACCTCAGATCAAGATCGGTCGGGAGATGGTGGACGGCGAGGCGCGCATCTTCGTCAAGGACGACGGGGTCGGCTTCGACATGATCGATTCGCACCGCCTCTTCGGCGCCTTCCAGCGCCTACACAGCCAGAGCGAGTTTCCGGGAGCAGGCATCGGCCTGGCCACCGCCAGGCGCATCGTCAACCGCCATGGGGGCCGGATCTGGGCTGAGGGAGCCGTCGGAGAGGGAGCGACCTTCTACTTCGTCCTTTAGCCTTCAATGGGCGTTCTACAAGCGAGATGCACGCCCGCCGTGCGTTTGGTCAGCGTGCCCTGGCGCCCGCGCGGCGCGTCGGGCTGGCCCGAGTCCTCACCGTGCTGTGGGCGAGCTGCCTGGTGGCCGGGATCATCATGCTGAGCAACTTCGGCTACGGGATGTGGAAGGGCGTGTCCGACCAGCAGCACCTGAACCAGGTCTGGACCTACCAGATCGGCCCCACCAAAGCGGCGCCTAAGGCCCTCGACCCAAGCCTGAAGCGTCCCGTCGACGGCGTTGACTTCGCCATCCGGATTCCAAAGCTTGGCTACTTCGCCGCCATCAAAGAAGGCATCGACAGCGGCGTCCTGTACGCGAGCCCGGGGCATTACCCGACGACGCGCTGGCCCGGGGATCCCGGCACGGTGGGCGTGGCCGCGCACAACGTTTACTGGATCAACTTTCCACAGCTGGCAAAGGGCGACGAGATCGACCTCGAGACTCGCTATGGGCTCTATCGCTATCGACTGGTCAGCACGGAGATCGTGAGCCCGAATGACCGAACGGCGCTGGTCACCGATGTGAACGGCTACCACCTGACGCTCACGACGTGCTGGCCCCTTTGGGCCGGCGCGTTTGCGACCCAGCGCTACATCATCCATGCGGACCAGGTGTGGCCCGTGCCGATACGCCCGGGGTATACCTAGCGTGTGCGTCTCTGGCTCGCCGCGATGCTGGCCCTCGCCGTTGCCGCGTGTGCCTCTTCTGGGCAGCGGGCGTCGCATGAGTACGCCGTCGGAGAAGCGCAGAACGGGCTGACCGTCAAGGTGCACGTCAGCGACACCGTCCACGTGACGCTGAACAGCACCGCCTGGACGATCTCCGGCAGCTCAGACGGGGCGGTCCTGGAGCAGGACGGTCTGCAGCAGGTGTCGCCCGCGCCGGCTGGGACGTGCTTCCCCGGCGAGGGCTGTGGGGCGACGTCGGCGCTTTTCCGCGCGATCAAAGTTGGGAAAGCGGTCGTGGGCGCCAGCCGAGTCAGCTGCGGCGAGGCGCGTGCTTGCGTCGGAGCGGAGGGTAGGTACGAGGTGACGGTAGTCGTCGACTAACGCGCTTCGAGGTGGAGGTCGATCAAGGGGGCGCCTTCCTGCTCGCCAAGGACGAAGATCGCCGTGCCTTCGGCGACCCATATCGTCAGTGTTTGGGACCCGTTGATGAAGTTCTGGTTGGCACCTAGCTTGCCGTGCACGTAAGAAGGCAGCGCGTCAGGCGCCTTCTCCTTCTTGCCGACCGAACCCGCGACAGTCAAGTTGCTCTGTGTGAAGGGGACCCGGACTGATACGCCGATGCTGATCGCGGTGTTGAAGATGGTCAGCAGCAAGCCGACCGTGAGGACGATGATCACGCTCGCGCATCCGCCTCCGCAGCCTCGACAGCCTCGACGACCGCCGCCCGCCCACCTGCGCTCGGAGCGAGTGTCGTCCCTCATCTCACCCGCGTCATTCTGACCTGAATCCGCTGGGGATGGACGAGAGGCTCTTACCCGCCTGCGATCGCGCCGATGATGAGGAGTGGCTCCTTGCCGGAGTTGACTTCCTGGGGAAGGGGAGAGTCGAGGGACGCGTCGGACAGGTCTTCTTCGCACGCAAAGAACCTGATCATCGGTCGGCGTTGCTTGGTCACGGTGTCTCGCATCGTGCCAAGCAGCGCCGGGTGTCGTGCCTCGAGCGCGTCGAGCACCGAGCGCTGGGTGGCCGGGCCCGCGACCTCAACCTCGACCACCCTGCCGACTCCGGCGAGGATCTGCAGGTTCTTGGGCAGGACGACCTGGATCACAGCAGGGTTTGGACTTCGACCGAACACACAGGCGGGAGGTCCCTGACGATGGCGGACCAGGTGTCACCGCCGTCGGGTGATCCGTAAACCTGACCGCCGCTCGTGCCGAAATAGATTCCAGATGGGTCGAGCGTGTCGACCGTCATCGCGTCGCGCAGAACATTCACGTAACAGTTCTGCTGCGGCAGGCCCTTGGTGAGCGCCTCCCACTCGTCACCTCCACTGCGGCTTCGGTAGACGCGAAGCTTTCCATCCGGGACGAAATGGTGCGAGTCGCTCGTGATCGGGACGACGTACACGGTGTCCGGCTCGTTGGCGTTGATGTCGATGACAAACCCGAAGTCAGTTGGCAGGTTGCCGCTGATCTCGCGCCAGTTCTCACCGCCGTCGTCGGTGCGCATCACGTCCCAGTGCTTCTGCATGAAGAGCGTGTTCGGTCGCGACGGGTGCATGGCGATGCGGTGCACGCAGTGGCCGACGTAGGCGTCCGGATCGGGGATGTAGTTCGATTTGAGTCCATTGTTGATGGGACGCCACGACGCGCCCGCGTCGTCGGATCGGAAGGTGCCGGCCGACGAGATCGCCGCGAAAATCCGGTCGTGGTTGCTCGGATCGATGACGATCGTGTGGAGGCACATCCCTCCAGCGCCGGGCGCCCACTCGGCGGCGGTCTTGTGGGTGCGCAGGCCGGGCAGCTCGCTCCAGGTCTTGCCGCCGTCGGGCGACTCGAATAGAGCCGCGTCCTCGACCCCGGCGTACACCTTTTCCGGATCGCTCAGGGAAGGCTCGAGGTGCCACACGCGCTTGAACTCCCACGGGTGCGGGGAGCCGTCGTACCACTTGTGCGTACCGGTTGCGCCGTCGTAGAGGAACTGGTTGCCCGCCGCCTCCCATGTCTTGCCGCCGTCCTCGGACCTCTGGAGCACCTGGCCGAACCAGCCGCTCGACTGCGAGGCGTAGATCCTGTCGGGGTTCACCGGGGATGCCTTCAAGTGGTAGATCTCCCAGCCGGCAAAGTGCGGGCCATCGACCTTCCAGCTCTTGCGGCTCGCGTCCGAGCTCAAGATGAACGCTCCCTTCCGCGTGCCGACGAGTACCCGAACGCTGCTCATTCTCTTCCCACCTGCTCAGAAACGGATGGACGCGGGCCGGCCTCTGTGGCCCTGACAGAGCTATAGACCAACCAGAACAGTAAAACTCATCGGTTCGGCCGCGGTTCAGCGCCTGGCGCGGGTGGCGCTGGGTCGCTCGTCCGTGCGAAGCTCTCCATCGCTCATCGGCGTTTCCAGCAGACCTGCCGAAGCTGATTCCGCCACGAGGGCGACCGGAAGCTGGAGGGTGAACGTGCTGCCCTTGCCCTCGACCGAGGCGACGGTGATATCGCCGCCCTGCATGCGAGCAAGCTGCCGGCCCAAGAACAGGCCGAGACCGGTGCCTTTGAGGTGCTCGGTTTGGGGCGTGATGACCCGGCCGAATCGGGTGAACAAGGTTGGCAAGTCTTCTCGCGCGATGCCTAGTCCCTGGTCGGTCACGGCAACCCTTGCGACGCCGGCACGCGCGCGGACCTGGCAGATGATCTCTCCCCCCGCCGGAGAGTACTTGATCGCGTTGCTCAGCAGGTTGGCGATGATGGTCCTCGTCCGGTCAGGGTCGACGTTGACCCGCACACGGCGCTCCGGCAGGTCCATCACCATGCGATGCTGCGGCTCGATCAGCGGGGCCACGGTCGAGGCGGCGGATTGTGCGATGTCGCGGAGGTCCGCCTCCACAGTGCGCAGCGTGAGCCCACCCTCTTCCAGGCGCGCCGCTTCGATCATCTCCTCGATCAGCTCATTCATCTCAGACACCTTGGCGGCCATGACACCCGCCGCCGTCCGCCCACGTTCGTTGAGGTTGCCGAGGAGGCCGCCTTCCAACATCGAAACGTAACCGCGGATCACGGTCACCGGGCCGCGGAGCTCGTGCGAAGCGAGATTGAGGAACTGAGTCTTGTGCTCCTCTATCGCGGCCAGACGTTCGGTGACACGGGCGCGCTCGAGGCCTGCTGAGACGGAGTTCGCATACGCCCTCAGCTGGGATATCTCGTCACTGCCAAACAAAGGCGTGAACCGACCGCCCACCACCGCGAGCGACCCCTCTCCCTCGGCCATATGCAGCGGCGCCTGGACGACTTGAGCCGACGCTTCGGCGTGATTTGAGATCAGCTTCGCCGCACGATCGGCATCGATTCCAACGCTCGCGATGACCTTGCCGTTTGAATCGGCGATGAAGCCCGATGTGGCGCCGAGCAGCCGCACGGCCCAGAAGACAGCACGGTCGGCGAGGTCCTGGCGATCCGGACTGAAGATGAGGAGGTCTTGCATCGCCGACCTGAGCTCGTTCTCCTCGCTCATCCGCCAGATCCGGCGCAAAAGAGGTGGCGGAGCAAAGCTGACGTAGATCAGCGGCACGACGGCGAGTGCCAGTAGCTGCGTGACGATGAGCGCCGCAGGACTCTGCAGCGCTCCGCCGCCCAGCACGTCCACAAAGAGAATGGCGATCAAGACGGCGAACCCAAGGCTGAGAAATCGCATCCGAGCCTTTTGCACGGCCGGCAATACGTTGCTGGAGAGCCAGAAACGGACGATCGGCTCGCCGGTGAAAATCGCCCATGTGCTGATGAGGACAAAGGCTGCGGCCGACGTGACGAGGGGGCTCGCGTGCTGGAGTGCGACCGCGTCGAACACGCCGACCAGGATCGCGAATCCGAGCAGGGCATATGCGGCCCGGTAGGCGGTTCGTCCCAATGGGATGAACTCGTTCCGGAACAGAAGCACGAAGAATCCAGAAAGCATGAAGCCGACGATGACGATCACCGACAGGAGCAAGGACGAGGGCAGCCGGCCGAGCGCCGCGACCACACCCAGGGCGATCAGGCCGAGCGCGAGCTTGCCCTGCGCACGGCCGCGCTCGCGGTACCAGCGATAGGCGATCGCCAGGCCCAGGGCGACAAAGCCTGCCGCCGTCAGGTCCTGGACCAGGGTTACCGCGAGGGTCAAGACTCCTGAGGCCCCCTCCGGCCACGTTCGACCCAGTTCGGAATCTGGCCCGAGATGTCTCCGGGCGTGACGCGCGACTTGACCAGGTATTCGACAGCCCCGAGCTCGCGACCCTTGTCGATCATTGACGGCTCGCCATAGTTGGAGAGGATGACGACCGGTGGGTGATTCGGAAACCGCTCGTTCAGCGACGCGAGCACCTCAAACCCGCTCTGGTCCGGGAGCAGCAGATCGAGGAGGACGATGTCGGGCGCCGACCCCGATAGGGTCGAGAAGCCAAGCTCGCCGGTAGTCGCGACGGTGACCTTGTAGCCATCATGTTCGAGCTGGAGCCGGTACATCTCCGCGATCGACCCGTCGTCCTCGATCATCAGCACGTGAATTACGGGGCCACCCCGCCCTTCCAGGCGCGAGGAGAGATACGGCGTCCGCAACCACCCGGAGGTTGATCTCGCGGCATGATCGGGAAACCAGTGGAGCAGCGCCGCGTCCACGTTCATGCTCGCCGAATCCCCCGTCGCCATCCCCTCGGTGATCATAATGTTCGGTCCGCCGAGTGGCGCCGTAAAGCTTTGTTAAGCTAGGTTCGGGGGGAAGTATGAAGGGCTTTGGTCCGGTGACCGGCCGCTGATGGACGATTTGCGGCCTGGCGCCGATGCCATCGACAGAGCACACGACCTGGAGGTCGACGTGCTGCTGGCGGTGTCGTCGCACGCTGTCGCGGGCCAGAGCCTGATGGACTTCTACAGCCGGCTGGCGCGAACGATGGGCGAGCTGGTCAGCGCGGAGAAGGTGCTGTTCTGGCGGCTTGGCGATGACAACATGCTCGCTCCGCTGGCCAGCGGCTACGGCGTGGACAAGGCCTTCCTCTCCAGCCTCAGCGCGACCCGCTGCGAGCCAGGCGGCGACGACCTCGCCAGCCAGGTCGTCCACCACGACTTGATCTTTCGCGCGAACAACAGGGAGCGACCCGCCGAGTTTGCCAACGTGCTCGAAACCCTCGGTGTTTCGAGCGCGATCAGCGTGCCGTGGCGCGCCGGCGACATCCGCCTGGGGCTGGTCGCCGCGTACGACTCGACGCGGCCCGGTGGCTTCTCAAGGCAAGACACCTGGGTGCTGCAGAAGGCGGGCCTCGCCGCTGGGCTGGTGACGCAGCTGTGGCATACCCAGGAGCAGCTGAGGAAGACCATCGAACGCCTGACCAAGGTCGACGGGGCCCGCCAGATGCTGCTCAAGAACATGACCACCGTCGCTGAGAAGGAGCGCAAGCGTTTCGTCACAGAGCTTCACGACGACGCGCTCCAGAAGCTGACGGCCGCCGAGCTGCAGCTTGGGCGCCTGACCCAGGAGGGCAAGGCAGATGTCGCATCGCTCGAGATCCTTCGGGGCCTGTTGGACGAAACGGAGGGATCGCTGCGGCGGTTGGTTTTTGAGGTCCGTCCGCCCGCCCTCGAAAGCCCCGATGGGCTCGCGCAATCGATCCGCGACCGGCTGGTGATGCTCGGCGCGTCGGGCATCGCTCATGAGGTCGTGCTGGAAATTCCTGAAGACATGAGTCTCGACCTGAAGACGACCATTTTTCGCCAGCTGTCAGAAGCTATCAGCAACGTCGAAAGGCACTCGGAGGCGAAGCGAGTCAAGGTGTCGTTGACCGTTGAGGATGGCGGCGTCTTGGGGGTGATCGAGGACGACGGACAGGGCTTCGTGGTGTCGGAGCGCGGCAACATCCCGGGCCATCTGGGTTTGCTTGCGCTCAGGGAGCGAGCCCTGATGGCGGGCGGGCGGTACAGGATCGAAAGTCATCCGGGTTCGGGCACGAGGGTCGAGTTCTGGATCCCGCTCCCCGCCTGACTCAGGTCAAGGCGTAGCAGGTGCCGGCTCGGCCACCGGCACGACACCACCTTCTGCGCGGCGGCGGGTCTGGGAGGGTGTCGCAACCAGTGCGAGGAGACCGGCCGCGCCCACCACGGCCGTGGCGGCGAGGAACATAGCGCGCGGTCCTACCGTGCCATAGATCAGCCCGCCTCCTAGCGAGCCGGCGATCGGTGCCAGCCCGAACGTGACCGATTTCACCAGGGCCTGCCCGGTTGCGCGCAGACGGGCCGGCGTGAGCTCGTCGGCGATCACCACCGAGGCCACGTAGGTCAGCGCGAAAGCGACTCCGATCGCCAGCTTCAGCAAAGCCGCGACCAGTGGGCTGGAAACGAAAGCCCACGCGACGAAGACCACCACGTAGATCGCGCAGCCGATCGCGAAGAGGGATCGGTGACTGAGGCGCCTGGTCAAAAGGTGCGTGTAGCCCATTGTCGGAATCTCGGTCAGGGCCTGGAACGCGGCCGCCGCTCCGACGAGCAGGGCTCCGCCGCCCAGGAGGTTGATCTGCAAGGTGAGGAAGTTCCCTGTCGCGGCCAGTGATGCGCCGAGAAGAAAGGAGCTGATGAGAAAAATGAACATGGCCGGCGGAATCCTTGACAGGCGGCCCGGAACCGTAGGCGTGTGCTCCGGCTCGATTG
>VBDS01000006.1 GCA_005889085.1 Chloroflexota bacterium
CGCCAGGTCGTCCATGGAAAGCGAGCCGAGGCCGCGTTCGCCGACCATGCGGAGCGCCGCGGCGAGGATTCGCTCCCGGGCGTCGGGCTCGGGGACCCGGTTCAGGGCCTCGATCAGGGCGTTGCGCGACTTGAACGCGCGGTAGAAGCTGGCCCGGGAGACTCCGGCCGCCGTCGCGAAATCCTCCACCGTCGGCCGGCCGCCCATGGCAAGCACGACCCGGGCCCGGGTCAGGATCCGCTCGCGCGGTCCCCCGGTTTCCATGCAACGAGACTAGACAAGACGTCGCGTCTTGTCAAGTCTCAGAATTAACCGGCAGGGTTGTGCCTGCTCAGCTCGCAGACCAACCTGAGAGTCGAATGTTCGAGATGGCGACGACAGGGCCGGCCGGGCGGGCTCGACGGTATTGCGGATAGCGTCCGGCGAGGGCGTCCGTTGCGCGAGCGGCCTCGGCGTGGTCCTGGACGACGCGCGCGGTGCCGTCCGCGCGCACCCACCAGAGCCTTGTCCAGTCGTCTTCATAGTGGTCGACCAGCACCGACACGGCGGGGTTGGCCGCGATGTTGCGCAGGCGCTTGAGGTCTCGGCTGCGCTTGGGCTTGGCGTCGACGGCGAAGTAGATCGTGTCGCCGTCCATAGCGAAAGAGATCGGCACGACGTGCGGTCGTCCGTTGACGTCGGCTGTCGCCAGGCGGGCGACGGGCGCCTCCGCGAGGCGACGTTTCATTGCCGTGGCGTCCATCGAACGAAGTATCGTTGAGCGGTGCAAAGGCTCCGCACGTACACGGTTGAGGAGGCGAATCGCGAGCTAACTCGGGTTCGCCCCATCGTGGCCCAGATCGCGGAGCTTTCGGCGTTGCGGCCAGACCTCGAAGAGCAGCTCCGGATGGCCGACTACGCCATACAGCGGCCTGGCGCCAACGGCTCAGACCGCGAGCGGCAGCAGCAGGCTCAAGACGCCGTGCACGGGGCCGAAGAGGAGCTGCTGAAGGCGGTCCTCAGCCTCAACAGCATGGGCATCCAGCTCAAAGGACCGCTCGAAGGGCTCATCGACTTTCCCTCGTATCGCGACGGCGAGCTGGTCGAGCTGTGCTGGAAGCTCGGCGAGGAGCGCGTCGAGCACTGGCACCGGATCGGCGAAGGCTTCTCGGGCAGAAAGAAGCTCTAGCTCTCGGCCCTTTCCGAGACTCGGCCTCGGACCGCTTCGTAAACCGACTTCGCGATCCCGGCCGCGTCGAGACCATGCTCGCGCAGGATATCGGCCGCCTTGCCCTGGGGCAGGAACTCGTCGGGCAGCGCGAGGTTGCGCACCCGCCCCGCCAGGCCGTGCGGCGCGAGAGCCTCGAGCACAGCGCCTCCGAAGCCGCCCGCGCCGACGTTGTCCTCGACCGTCATGACCACCGGATGCGTGCGGGCCCAGTCCACGATGCGCGGGTCGATGGGCTTGACCCAGCGCGCATTGACGACGGCGCAGGAGACGCCCTGCATCTCGAGGCGCTCCGCAGCCTCGCCCGCCACCTCGACCATCCGGCCCACGGCGAAGATAACCGCGTCGCCGCCCTTCCTCAGCTCCTCCCACCGTCCGACCGGCAGCGGCTCCACCGGCAGGTCCGGGGTTGAAGGGACGGGCCCCTTCGGATAGCGGATCGCAACTGGTCCGTCCATCGCCAGCGCCGTCTCGAGCAAGGCGCACAGCTCGGTGGCATCCTTCGGGGCGGCGATCTTGAGATTGGGGATGAGCCGCAGATAGGAGAGGTCGAAGATCCCGTGGTGCGATGCACCGTCCGGGCCGGTGACACCCGCGCGATCGATCACGAAGACCACCGGAAGCTTGTGCAGCGCCACGTCCATGATCGTCTGGTCAAAGGCGCGGGCGAGGAACGTCGAGTAGATGCAGACCACCGGGTGCATGCCGGCCAGCGCGAGGCCGGCTGAGAAGGTGACCGCGTGCTGCTCGCAGATGCCGACGTCGAAGAAGCGGTCGGGAAACTCCTTTGCGAAGTTCAGGAGCCCGGTCGACGACGCCATCGCGGCGGTGATGGCGCAGACCTCGGGTCTTCGCGCGGCCACGCTCATCAACGCCTCGCCGAAGACGTCGGTGTACGTCACCTCGGTCGAACGCGGCCGGCCTGTCAGGGGGTCGAACGCGCTGACGCCGTGGAGCTTGTCCACCTCATCCTCGACGGCGGGTCCGTAGCCGTGTCCTTTCTCCGTCACCACGTGCACGACCACCGGCTCACGCAATTTCTTGGCTCGTGTGAGGACCTCTTCCAGAGCCGGCTCGTCGTGGCCGTCAACCAACCCCGCGTACTTGATGCCGAGGCTTTCGAACATCGTCGACGGCTGGAGCAACTGCTTCAGACCTTCCTTGACGCGGTACGCCGCCTGGTCAGCGGTCGCGCCGACCAGCGGAAGGTCGCGCAGCAAGCGCGAGATATCGTCCTTGATCCGCTCGTATCGGGGATCGACGCGCAGCTGCGACAGGTGGCGGGCGAGGCCGCCCACAGTCGGCGCGTAGGAGCGGCCGTTGTCGTTGATCACGATGATCAGGTTCGGCGGCTGCAAATGGGCGATCTGGTTGAGCGCCTCATAAGCCATACCGCCGGTGAGTGCGCCATCGCCGATCACCGCGACCACGAACCCGGCCTGACGCTTGCGCAGCCGTGCCTCGGCGATGCCGAGCGCGTAGCTCAAGGAGGTCGAGGCGTGGCTGTTCTCGACCAGGTCATGCGCCGACTCATGGCGCGACGGGTAGCCCGACAGCCCGCCCGCCTGGCGCAGCCCTCCGAACTGACCCGCCCGGCCGGTGACGAGCTTGTGCACGTAAGCCTGGTGACCTGTGTCCCACACGATCGCGTCGGTCGGGCTGTCGAAGACGCGGTGCAGAGCGAATGTGAGCTCGACGACGCCCAGGTTCGGGGAAAGGTGCCCCCCTGTCCTCGAGGTCTGCTCGACGAGGAAAGCCCGCACCTCCGAGGCGAGCTGGGACAGCCGGGACTGGTCGAGTGCCTTGAGATCGGCGGGCGAGTGGATCGTCTCGAGGATGGCCACCTCAGTGTTAACGCTCAGCCATTGTCTTGAGTTCCGCTGTGCGGGGCGCCATGAGCTCGGCCAGCTCGATGCACAGCCGTGTGCCGGCGCCGCTCGGGCCGCGCAGCACCGTGGTCAGCTCGAGGTTCGTGTTCCAGGCCGAGGCGGCGATGTCGATGTGGGCCCACGGCTTGCCGCCGGCGAACTCGGCGATGAACATGCCGCCCATGATGGTCCCAGCCTCCCCGTACTCGGCGTTGCGCAGGTCCGCGATCTGGCTGCGCAGCAAGATGCGATAGTCGGCGTAGATCGGCAGACGCCAGACGCGGTCGCCGGCCTCGCGCGAGGCCTGGTCGACAAGAGACCAGAAGGCGTCGTCATTGCTGACGGCTGCGCTCGCCGCGTGGCCGATCGCTACCGTCGCGGCGCCTGTGAGCGTGGCAAGGTCGATGAGGTGGGTGGCCCCGTTGCGAAGAGCATGCGTCAACGCGTCGGCCAGGACCAGCCGGCCTTCGGCGTCGGTGTTCACGACCTCGACCGTCTTTCCGTCGGCGCTGACCATCACGTCGCCCGGCCGCTGTGCGGTGGGACCGGGCATGTTCTCGGCCGCGGCAATGACCGCCATCACGTCGATCGGAAGCTTGCGCGACGCGATCACGTCGATCGCCGACAGCACGGCCGCCGCGCCCGACATGTCGTCTTTCATCTGGCTCATGTGGTCAGGGTCTTTGAGCGAGATGCCTCCGGCGTCGAAGGTGATGCCCTTACCGATGATCGCGAGCGCCTTGTTGTCAGCAGCGCCTTGCTGGTGGTTGCCGTGGTGGCGGACCCGGATGAGCCGTGGGGGCTTGGCCGACCCGGCGCCGACTCCGAGCAGCAGGTTGTAGCCGCCGTGCTTCAGCTCCGCCGGTCCGAGGATCTCGATCTCCATGTTGTGGCGCTGCGCGATGCGCGTCGCCTCCTGGGCCAGCGCGTCGGGGGTCAGCTCGTTGGGCGGGGCGTTCTGCCATTCACGGGCGCGGTTGGTGGCCTCGCCGTTCTCCTGCGCGGCCACGACCTCGCGCTCGCGCCCGGTGCCGAAGCCGGCGAGGACGATCTCGTCGATCTCGCGCCGCTCCGGCGCCGCGCCGGTCTGTCGCGAGCGGCGCTCGAACGTGCCCATGACCGAGCCCTCGACCACCGCCTTCAGGCTGTCCATGCCG
Organism: Chloroflexota bacterium; assembly: GCA_005889085.1. Lineage (GTDB taxonomy): Bacteria > Chloroflexota > Dormibacteria > Dormibacterales > Dormibacteraceae > 40CM-4-65-16. The sequence continues at coordinate 4,233 of VBDS01000006.1, forward strand.
AGCGGTTCGGTGCGCAGTATCGCCATGCGCTTGTAGCCCCACGTGCGCGAGGCTCGCACCAGCTCGTGGTGGGCGGAGCGAAGGCGCTGCCCGTCGAGGTCGTGGAGGGCGCCGAGGCCGTAGAGGATCACGCGGCGAGGGGTGATCTTGCCGTGGGACGGGATCGGAAGGACCTCGTGGATCCGGCCCCTGAACTCGGCGTTGACGACCATCTCGGAGAGCACGCCGCCCATGACTCGGTCGAGCTCGAGTGCCGCACCGGCCAGGCGCTGGCCGGTGACGACCGGGACCGCGAGGGCGTCGACGTTCAGCTCGGCGGGCCCCGCCGAGACCAGGGTGATCTTCACGGCCTCGTTAAGCGTAAATGGGCGACCTGGTTGTCAGGCCAGGTGTTCGGCGACCAGCTCGAGCACGTGGGCCACACGCAGCTTCATGTGGCGCTTCCGCGCCGCCGCGGCTATGTGCATCAGGCAGCCTGGGTTGTCGGATGCGATCACCTCACAGCCCGTCTTCGCGATGGCATCGAGCTTCCACTCCGCGAGGCGGTCAGCGACTCGCGGCCACTCGAGGCTGAACGTGCCGCCAAAGCCGCAGCAGTTGGCGATGTCGGGCAGGTCTACGACCTCGTAGCCCGCGAGCTCGAGCACCCGACGCGGCTCGCTCTTCAAACCGAGCTGGCGGAGGCTCTGGCAGGAGTCGTGGTACGCGATCTTC
>VBDS01000149.1 GCA_005889085.1 Chloroflexota bacterium
CAAGACATTCGCCCACAGGGCAAGTCGCGGCGCCGTCTCGCGGACGCCGGCCCACAAGGCGACCAACGGGACCGCGGCCAGCGCCGGCCCAAGAAAGTTCACCAACGCCTGCTGGACAAGGCCAAGAGGCTCTACCGGTTGGGCATGCAGGGAAGGGATCTGGAAGTCGACCAGGCCGAGCCGCCAGGGCCGGACGATAATCGAGCCCCGGCCGCCGACGGCAAAGATCACCACGAGATGCATCACCTCGTGAGCGCCGAACGCCGCGACGAAGGTGAGGAGCGCCAGGACGAAGATCCTGATCCGCATCTGATTCAGCACTTACTACACGAGAACGTTTCTCCTTGCATACCCCCTAGGGGTATAATCGCGAACGCGATGCCCGGGTACTCCTCCCACAAGCCTCAGGTTCAAGCGAGATTGCGGCGGGTCGAAGGGCAGATCAGGGGAATCCAGAAGATGGTCGCGGACGATCGATACTGCATCGACGTCCTGACCCAGGTCGGCGCCGCCAAAGCTGCGCTCGACAGCATCGCGCTGCAGCTTCTTGCGGACCACACCGAGCACTGCGTCACGGAGGCGATCCGCGCCGGCCGCGGCGGCGCCAAGGTCAAGGAGCTGAACGGCGCCGTCGAGCGGCTAGTCCGAGGCTAGCGTGTTCGTCCTCCAGGCCATCTCGGAAGCGCTGCAGATGGCCTTCTTCATGTTCTGGGAGGTCCTGTGGCCGCTGGCGGTGGGCTTTCTCATCTCCGCAATCGTGCAGGCGCTCGTCTCGCGCGAGTCTGTCGGGAGGGTTCTCGGCCGCGACGACCTGCGCGGCGTGGCCTTCGCAACGCTTCTCGGCGCGGCGAGCTCGAGCTGTTCCTACGCGGCGGTTGCGGTGGGTCGCAGCCTCTTCCGTAAAGGCGCGACGCTGGCCAACGCGATCCTCTTCGAGTTCGCCAGCACCAACCTCGTCTTCGAGCTGGGGCTGGTGCTGCTCGTCCTGCTTGGCTGGCAGTTCGTCGCGGCGGAGTTCGCCGGCGGGCTGCTGATGATCGCGCTCCTCGCCGTGGTCTTCAAGTACACCTTGCGGGCCAACCTGGTCGAGGCCGCGCGGCTGCAGGCGGCAAAGGGCCTTCACGGCCGAATGGAGGGCCACGGCGAGATGGACATGTCGATCAGCGACGGGCCTTTCCTGCGCCGCCTGTTCTCGCCGCGCGGCTTCACGTCTGTGAGCCACCTGTTCTACATGGACATCGCGAGCCTGTGGACCGACTTGCTCCTGGGCTTCCTCATCGCGGGCGCCCTCGCCGCCTGGGTGCCGAACAGCTTCTGGCAGGCGCTCTTCCTGTCCAACAACCCGACCCTCGGCGCGGTCTGGGGGCCGATCGTCGGGCCGATCATCTCCCTCCTCAGCTTCGTCTGCTCGGTGGGCAACGTCCCGCTGGCCGTGGTGCTGTGGAACGGCGGGATCAGCTTCGGCGGGGTTATCGCCTTCATCTTCGCCGACCTGATCATCATCCCCATCCTCGACATCTACCGGAAGTACTACAGCGGCCGCGTGAGCCTTTACCTGCTTGGCACCTCCTATGTGGCGATGGTCGTGGCGGGACTTGTCATCGGCGGGCTGTTCCAGCTGTTCGGCCTCGTCCCGGCCCACCACTTCATCGCCGTGTTCCAGACCCACCCGTCATGGAACTACACGACCTTCCTCGACCTCGCGGCGCTCGTGGTCGCGGGCTTCCTGGGCTGGCGTTTCCTGCGTACGGGTGGGATCGACATGCTCAGGGCGATGAACAGCGCCCCGACCGCCGGACATGAGATGGTTCACGATCACCATGAGCACCATCACCACCACTGAGATGCAGCGCGACTACATAAAGGAATACAGCCGGAGCCTCGGCCGGGATATGGAGCTCTTGCACTTCGGACACGCAGGCAGGCCGCTGCTGGTCTTCCCGACCTCGATGGGCAGGTTCTACCAGTGGGAGGACTTCGGCCTGGTCGGCGCGCTGAGCGACTTGATCGAATCGGGGACGATCCAGCTCATCTGTGTCGACAGCGTCGACGGCGAGTCCTGGTACGCCAGGGACCGTGCGCCGGCCGACCGCGTGAGGCGGCACCTTCAGTACGAGGCCTACCTCCTGGAGGAGATCCTTCCGCGCCTCCCCGGCCCGCCGCTGGCGTGCGGCGCCTCGTTCGGCGCGCTCCACGCCGTGCTCCTGGCGGTGCGCCACCCGGCGCAGGTCGGCGGTTTCATCGCCCTGAGCGGCGCGTACGACACCGCGCGCTGGCTCGACGGCTTCCACGACGACAGCACCTACTTCACGAACCTGTTCGAGTTCCTGCCAGGACTCGCCGATGAGGCGTACCTGGGCCCGCTGCGCGCGATGCACCCCAAGGTCATCGCCACCGGCGCGGAGGACCCGAACGTCGATGACTCGAGAAGGCTGGCGGCATTGCTGCACGAGAGGGGTTTGGACGTCGGGCTCGAAATCTGGCCCGGATGGGCGCACGATTGGCCCTACTGGAAGGACATGATGCGCACGTACCTTTCGAGCTGATTCGCCGCATCGCCGAAATCGCCGATAGGAAGGGAGGGGGCATGGCTCACAAGAAGGTCATCGGGCTTCTGGTCGGACGCGAGAACACGTTTCCCGGCCCGTTCATCGAGCTCGTCAACGAGAAGGGCGCGACCGATGGCATCACGGCGGAGCTCGCGGTCCTGGGCGGCACGGCGGAGCTGGCGGAGCCCTACCACGCGGTGCTGATCGATCGCATCTCCCACGAGGTGCCGTACTACCGCGCGCACCTGAAGAGCGCGGTGCTCATGGGCACCACGGTGATCAACGACCCCTTCTGGTGGGAGGCGGACGAGAAATTCTTCGAGTGCACGCTGGCCCGCAGGCTGGGGGTGGCTGTGCCGAAGACCGTCGTGCTCCCGAACAAGCAATACATACCGGATATCGACCACCGCTACTCGCTGCGGAACCTTCAGTTCCCGCTCGACTGGGATCACATCGTGGCCTACACGGGGCTTCCCGCGGTCCTCAAGCCCAACACCGGTGGCGGATGGAAAGACGTCTTCATCGTCCACTCGATCGAAGAGCTCATCACGGCCTACGACCAGACCGGCCTCAAGACGATGATCCTGCAGGAGTTCATCGACTGGGACGACTACGTCCGCTGCATCTGCGTCGGACGCGAGCACATACTCCCGATCCGCTACAACCCGCGCGCGCCTTTCGAAGAGCGCTACCAGATCAACCGGCCGGTCGAGGGCAAGCTCCGCGACCAGGCAATAAAGGACGCGCGAACCCTCGTCGAGGCGCTGGGCTACGACATGGATACAGTCGAGTTCGCGGTCCGCGACGGCGTTCTCTACGCCATCGACTTCCTGAACCCGGCGCCGGACTTCGACAACTTCTCGATCAAAGAGGACAACTTCCGCTGGGTCATCGACCAGATGTCCGACCTTGTCCTCAGCTACGCGCGAGGCGAGGCGACGCCGCCGTGGCGCGACGAGCACCGCTGGTGGAGCTACGTGAGGAAGACCCCGTCCCGAGATCCCGTGCAGGCGTGACGGACCCGGTCGCGGCCTACCATGCGCTGCTCGACGACGAGCACCTGGTGGCCGCGAGCGCCGAGGCGCTCGCCGAAGGGCAGCGCGAGCGCCGCTTGATGTTCGGCGAGAGGCCTCTGTGCGTCGCCGTCCGGCCCCAGCTCATGACGCGCCGCCGCTACGAGCAGGCGGTTGCCGCGGCTGAGGGCGTGCATGGCGCGCTGGCCGCGCTCGAGAAGGCGGTCCTCAAAGACGCCGACCTCCGCCTCGAGCTGGGACTCGAACCCGAAGAGGAACGTCTCGCACTCGCCGACCCAGGGTTCGCGTACTCGTCGCCATCGGCCAGACTCGACAGCTTCTTCGCCGGCCAGATCAGGTTCGTGGAGTACAACGCCGAGTCCCCCGCCGGCATGGCGTACAGCGACAACCTGGCCGCGATCTTCGCCCGCCTTCCGGTGATGAAGGCGTTCCGGAAGCGATTCCGTGGCCGCTTTCTGCCGACCCGGCGGCGTCAGCTGAGCGCGATGCTGCATGCCTTCCGGCAGTGGGGCAGAGGCACGCGGCCGGTGATCGCGATCGTCGACTGGGAAGGCCTGCCGACCGCGCCGGAGTTCGAGATGTTCAAAGCCTTCTTCGAGGCGGCGGGTGTCAAGACCGTGATCTGCGACCCGCGCTCGCTCGAGCTGCGGCGAGGCAGGCTCTACGCCCAGGGCAAGGCGGTCAACCTCGTCTACCGGCGCGTCCTCACGAGCGAGCTGCTCGCCCGAGGCGACGAGACGCGCGCCTTGCGCGACGCATATGTGGCGGGGGCCGTCTGTGTCGTCAACAGCTTTCGGGCCAAGCTTCTGCACAAGAAGATGAGCCTTGCGATGCTCTCCGACGACCGCTACCGGCGCCTCTACACGCCGGCGCAGCGGGCGGCGATCCGGAGCCACATCCCCTGGACGCGGAGGGTCGTGCCGGAGCTGGCCGACGAGATCGCACGCCGCCGCGAGACCCTGGTCCTGAAGCCAAACGACGAGTACGGCGGCAGGGGCGTGATCCTCGGCTGGACCGTGGACCAGGCGGAGTGGGAGGCTGCGATCGAGGTGGCCGCCACGCAGAGCTACGTCGTCCAGGAGGCGGTCGAGATTCCCCGCGTTCCGTTCCCGGTGGTCCTCGACGGCCTGCGCTACCTCGATCTCGCCGTCGACCTCGACCCGTACCTGTTCGATGGCCGCGTGCGCGGTTTCATGACGCGCGTCTCTGCGGCGGCGCTGCTGAATGTGACGGCCGGGGCGGGCAGCGTCGTGCCAACATTCGTGGTCGAGGGCAGAGCTTGAGTCGAGACGGCTTTCTGACAGTCGGCGTCGAAGAGGAGTACCAGATCATCGACGCTTCGGGTGAGCTGCACTCCCACATCGACACGCTGCTGGCCGCCGCCGCGCCACGGCTGGGCGACAAGGTGAAGCGGGAGATGATGCAGTCGGTGGTCGAGGTCGGCACCACCATCTGCGAGAACGTGGAGGAGGCGCGGGAGCAGTGGCCGAGATGCGTCAGACCCTGGCCGAGCTGTTGAAGCCCGAAGGCATGCGCATCGCGTGCGCGGGCACGCATCCCTTCTCGCGGTGGAACGAGCAGCAGATCACGGACAACGAGCGTTACAAGATGCTCGAGGAAGAGCTGCAGGACGTGGTCCGCTCGCTGGTGATCTTCGGCCTGCACGTGCACGTTGCGATCCCCAATCCGGAGCTGCGCATCGAGGTCCTCAACGAGGCGCGCTACTTCCTTCCGCACCTCCTCGCGCTGAGCACGTCGAGCCCGTTCTGGATGGGGCGGAACACGGGTTTGAAGTCATATCGCAGCGTGATCTGGTCGAACTTTCCACGCACCGGCATCCCACCGGACATCACCTCTTACGACGAGTATCAGAACTACGTCGAGCTCCTGGTCAAGACCGGCTCGATCGACAACGGCAAGAAGATCTGGTGGGACCTCCGCGCCCACCCGAGCTTTCCAACCCTCGAGTTCCGCGTGTGCGACATGCCGACCCGGCTCGAGGAGACGATCTGCCTCGCCGCCTTGATGCAGGCCATCTGCGCCAAGCTGCTGAAGCTCCGCGCGGGCAACCTCGGTTTTCGCAAGTACATGCCGGCTCTGATCGCCGAGAACAAATGGCGAGCGATTCGGTATGGCATCGACGGTAACCTGATCGACTTCGGCAAGCAGGCGGAGGTCCCTATGCGAGACCTCGCGATCGAGCTCGTCGAGTTCGTCGACGATGTCGTGGATGAGCTGGGCTCGCGGCAGGCGGTCGAGTACGTCCACACGATCCTGGCGGATGGGACCAGCGCGGACCGCCAGCTTAAGGTCCTGCAGAACGGCGGCGACACTCGTGCGGTGGTCGAGCTGCTCGCGGCGGAAACCGTGGGGGCCGCCGTCCCGGATTAGACGAGCCGCTCCGTCTGTTCTCTTTGTGTATATGAAGAAGGC
>VBDS01000038.1 GCA_005889085.1 Chloroflexota bacterium
CACGCCGCCAGCGCGAAGGCCAGCAGCATAGGACCGACTTTGCCACTTCCGACCGCACTGGTGAGCGGAGCCCAGTCGACGGTCGCCGCGCCGTTGAGCCAAGCGATCAAGCCGGTGCCGAACGCGATGACCCCGAGCGTCCATCGCCTTTCAGAGCGGGACATCTGGCGCATGTCGTAGCGGCGCTCCCGCTGCGCCACCGGAATCCTGCGCAGCCGGGTCAACAACACGATCCAGACCACCAGCATTGCAAGCCCAATCGCCAGCGCGATCCACGGATAGGCCGTCTGGTCGATGGGCGAGAGGTCGGCGGAGCCGGCCCACGCCGCCATCGGAACGGCCCAGATCAGGCTCGAGAGCGCGGCGAAGCCGGTCCGGCCAAAACGATCGACAAGTCCTGTCATGACATCGGGTACCGCTCAGCAAGATACTCGTCGAACGTGATCTTGCCTTCTTTGTGATCAGAAGACGTGATGAGGCCCTGCGCGAACTGGCGGCTGAATTTGAACGGGAGGTTCAGGTTGACCAGGCGCCGATTGTCTTTGCGCGCGAGCATCCAGGCCTGTGCCAGGCTTTGCAGCTCGCGGATCTCCGGGCCGCCAAAGTCGGGCAGCATGCCGGCCGGCTTGCCGAGAACGACATCGACCACCCTTTGCGCAACCTCTTTAGAGTCGACAGGCTGCAGCTGCCACGCCAACGGGACCGCAAAGATGGCGGGCAGGCGAGAGAAACCACGAAGGACCACCTCGACGAACTCGTGAAACTGCGTTGCCCGAAGAATCGACCACGGCACGATGTTTTCGCGCACGAAGGCCTCGGTCTTCAGCTTGGTCCTGTGGTACGGGTAGGTGGACGTGTCGATTCCAACGATGGACACATACACAAGGTGGTTGACATGCGCCTCGCGTGCAAGACCAAGCAAGCGGCGAGTCCCACGCACGTCGACCGACCAGCCCCTCAGCGGCTGGCGCGTCGCGGATGCCGCGTGAACAACGGCGTCCATTCCTGATAGGGCTTTGGCAAGGCCGACCCCAGTCCTGAGGTCGCCCTTCACAGCATCGACGTGACCTCTGGGTTCGCGGCTCATGATGCGTGCCCTGTGCCCGCCCTGGCGTAGCAGAGTGACCACATGCCGGCCGAGTGTCCCTGTGCCGCCTGTGACCAGCACGTTCATGTGCGCTAGCTCTTCTTGCCCAGCTGCTCTCCGAAAAACTTCAGCACCCGACTCCATGAATCATCCGCCGCTTCCTTGTCGTACGTACGCCCCGTCTCATTGAAAAATGAGTGACGGGCGTTGGGATAGACCTTGATGTCATGCGCGATGCCGTTTCTTGCGAGCGCCTCCTCGAGTCTTCGTCCCGCCCCGGCCGTAAAGTCCTTCTCCGGGTACGAGCCGACCACCGGGCACAGGCGCTTTGTGACTTCCAGCGGGCGAGGGTTGGTGGCGTAGAAGGGAGCGATCGCCTTGAGCCGCGAGTCGGTGCACGCCCACGCGACCGCAAAACCTCCACCCATGCAAAAACCAATCGCGCCCATCCGCTGCGCGTCGACCTCATCGAGCCTTGCCATGAATGTCAGCGCGCTCTTCAGGTCGTCGATCCCCGATCGGTTGACCGAGCCGGTCAGCAAACCCGCCATGTACCGCGCCATGCACACGGCCCGGATGCGGTCGGCGAAGAGATCGACCCCGAGGGCCACATAACCCGCGCCGGCGAAGCGTTGCGCGATGCCCTTGATGTGGTCGTTCAGGCCATAGGCCTCGTGGATGACGACCACGGCCGGGTGTGGGCCAGCGCCGTCGGGCACAGCAAGGAAGCCGCCGCCCTTGATCTCGTTCCTCTCGATCTCGCGTGTTTGCATAGGTGATTGGGGCCATGGGAGATCGTAGCGGCGGGCCGAGGGTCGCCGGAGGCGACGGTATCCTTAACTCGACAGTTCTCGTGGCGTGGGGCCGTGGCGCAGTTGGGAGCGCGTCAGACTGGCAGTCTGAAGGTCAGGGGTTCGAATCCCCTCGGCTCCACCAAGCCGATTTTGAACTCGGGTCGGACCGATGTCCGGTCCACAATGCGAGCACCGCCTGTCAACAGTCAAACACCGACCAGCAGATCTCGTTTCGCAACCGCTGATCCTCCAGGACGAGCTCGCGAATCGCATCTGGCAGCTGTTCGCGCTGCCAACGGCACTCGAGCCGGCCGGCGCTCTCACCCTCGCATTCGGGAGCCGCGGCCCGCGCGGCCTTGATCGCGTAGGCCGCAGCACCGAGCTCGTGTGCGGCGACATGCGCCACCACCGCCGCCTGGCCGGCAGCATATGCGGCGTGCCGAGCGGCTCCGCTCAACTCTCTTGCCGCAGCCATGGCATGGCCACCAACCGCGCGGGACTGAGACATCCTGATCTCGCCCCGCGCCCATGCCCGAGTCTGCTCGATCGCGAGACGGGGCCGCGGGTCCGAGGGCTGCACCGACTCGAAGAGGTGCAGAACGTGCTGTGCGCACGCGGCAGCCCACAAAGCCAGGAGCCGATGGTCGGAGTCCGTGAGCGTCCCGCCGCGGCGGATGGTGATGAAGCGACGGTCGCGGTCTTTTGGCAGGATCACGGTGCCACCGTTCCTGGGCCGGGGCTAGTCGATAGGCGTCAGGGTCCCGAAGGCTTCCTCCAGGACTTCCGCCGCGTCAAAACAGAGGTCTTCCCGGTAGCGCGGGCCGATCACCTGGACTTCCTGCGGCAACCCCTCGGCGACACCGACCGGCACTGCTGCCGCGGGCAGGCCGAGCAGGTTGACCAACACGACCATCCGCATCGAGCGGACGATGCCCGCCACGCCCTCCGGCGTCAGATCCGTGCCCACCGCGAAAGGCGGCTCGGTGCAGATCGGCGCGAGAATCAGAGGGTGCTCGAGCTGGAACTCGGCCCACTTGCGAGCCAGCGACTGGCGCGCCATCATCGCCTGCATGTGACCGCCGACGTCAAGGACCGGATTTAAGTCCAACACCACGCCCATGAACCGGTTGGCGTCGTCCGAAAGTAGAGGCGACATCATCGGCCACATCGCGCGGACTTCCGGGATGAGGAAGTTAGCCCAGGCTTCCGCCGCCTCGGCGATCGCCGGCGGCTCGATCTCATTCACTGAATAGCCGGCGGCGGCCAGCTGTTTGCCGGCTTTCCGCACTCCGTCTGCGACCTGAGGTGAAGTCCCACTTCCGGCGGGGTCGACGACCATGGCCACGCGGATCGGGCGCGATGCCGGCGGGCCGGCGATTGGCACAGGGGCGTACCACGGGTCGCGCCAGCTCGGCCTGGCCATCACCTCGAGTGCGAGCCGGAGATCGGCCACGTGCCGCGCCATCGGGCCTTCGACGTTCATCAGCTGAATGCTGATCGGTGCGTCGACCGGCTCGATCGTGGTTGCTCGCGGGACGCGTCCCAGGGATGGCCGTAGAGCCGCCGTGCCGTTGCACTGCGATGGCCAGCGGAGGGAGCCGCCCAGATCGTTGCCAAGGCCGAGCGGGGTCATACCCGTCGCCAACGCCACCGCTTCGCCGCCGCTCGAGCCGCCGGGCGTCCGCTCGGGGTCCCAGGGATTTCGGGTGGCGCCGCGCAGCGCGTTGTCGGTGTGCCAGCGGAGCGCGAAGTCGGGCAGGTTGGTCCGGGCCATCGGAATCGCGCCGGCCTCGCGCAAGTTGGCCACCTGCGGCGCATCGAGGCCGGGATCGGCCTCTGCCAGCGCGCTGACGCCCTGTGTGGTGGCCGATCCGGCGACGTCGATGTTCTCCTTGACGGTGAACGGGACGCCGTGTAGCGGACCGGTCGGCTCGCCCGCCGCCACCTTCTTGTCGGCGGAATCCGCCGCGGCCAGGGCCTCCTCACCAAGCAGTCGGGTGATGGCGTTCAGCCGCCGGTTCACGGCTTCAATCCGAGCCAGGTGCTCCGTTACGACTTCACGGCTGGAGACCCGCTTTTGGCGAATCGCGAGAGCCAGCTGCGCAGCTCCCATACCCCACAGCTTTGTGGTCGTGCTCGCTTTCATCTCTGTGCCTCCGCAAGAGCTGCCAGTAGCAACTGGATTGTACGAGCGCCTCTCATCCTCAGCGAAGTTGCATCTCCCATCTACGACGTTGGCCTCTCCTGCAGCCAATCAACCCAACTTTGACTTGCATACACCTGCCTCTCGAAGCGTTATCGCTTCATGAGAGCGGGTCTGCCGCTACTCGCGCTTGCGTGCTGCGCGGTCCTGATGGCGCAGGGATGCGCGCAGGACACGACATCGCTTCAGGGGCCGGAGGCCAAACCTCCGACCGGCCTCCAGCCACAGGTCGACGCAAGCTCGACCGAGAACTGGCCGAGCACGGATCCGAACAGCGACCCGAACGCGCCGCAGCTCCAGATGATGATCACCAGGTCGATGCTCTACGCCGCGGCACTGAAGCACGGCGTCAATCCATATCTGGTCATGGGGCTGGCGTGGCATGAGAGTGGATGGCAGCCCTCGGTCGTCTCTTCCGCGGGCGCGGTCGGGATCATGCAGGTCATGCCGGCCACCGCGGCCGGGGACGGTCCCGCGCTGCTCAACCGCACGGTCAACCTCTACGACCCTGGCGACAACATCGACCTGGGGACCGCGATCCTCAAAAACAACCTGAATCGCTACAACAACGACCTGGCCAAGGCGCTTACGGCCTACTACGCGGGAGGCAGTGCAGTTGCTGAATGGGCCAACCTGCGAGCGGACTGCCGCCGCTACGTCTGGGCGGTCTACAACGCGGCAATGATGTTCAAGGAAGGCAAGGGCCCGGCGTAAGGACGCTCAGCTTGCCGCGGCGAGCGTCGATTGCCGGACTTGAAGCTCCGAGCCCAGAATCATCTGCTGCGGAGTCTGCATCCGCGTCCCCGACATGCTCACGACGAGGCGTGTCATCTCCCGACCCATGTCCTCGATCGGCTGCCTGACGCTCGACAGGGGCGGCTGGGTCGCCGCCGCCAGGGGAGAGTCGTCAAAGCCGATGATCGCCACGTCGTCGGGCACCCGGCGGCCGAGGACCTGCATGGCCCACATCGCGCCGGCCGCCATCGCGTCGGATGCGGCGAACACCGCGTCGATGTCGTGTGACTCGGCGAGGAGCCGCGACATCGCGACCTCGCCGCTGTCGCGATCCATCTCCCCGTGGGCGACCAGGTCCGAGCGCAGAGCGGAATTCCACATCGCCTCCCGAAAACCTTGCGCCCGATCAGACGCCAACCGCGAGCGCAGCGGTCCGGCGATATGGGCGATTCGCCGCCTCCCTTGCGCGATCAGATGCTCGGTGGCGCTCCGTCCCCCGGCGTGGTTGTCGACGTCGACGAAGCTGACGTTGAAACGGCCACTCGGCCTGCCGCCGTAGATGACAGGTATGCCTCGCGCCTGGAGCCGGACGGATAGCGTGTCCGACTCGTGGAAGGTGAGGAGGATTACGGCGTCGACGTGGCCGCCGGCCAGGTACTGCTCGAGGCGCTGGACGTCAGAGGGGGACGGAGGGGCGAAGAGCACCATCTGCAGCCCGCTCGCCGAAAGCTCTTCGCCGATGCCGCGCAGCAGTCGCGGGAACAGCGGATCGAGAAACAGGCTCGAGCGGGGTTCTGGGATGACGACTCCGACCGACTCGCTTCGACCCGAGGCAATGCTCCTGGCTGCGCGATTGGGGACGTAGCCCAGCTCGGCCGCCGCCCGTTCGACGGCGGAACACGCTTCCAGGCTCACGGCCGGATTGCCGCTGAACACGCGGGAGGCGGTCGCTCGCGAGACTCCCGCCAGGCGAGCCACCTGGGCGAGGGTGATCGACGATCCTGAAGCCGCTTCCATCCGCCGCCGCTAGTAGACCCTTACGAACACTCCAGGTCAAGCGAAACTTCCAGATCGCCACCGTCGCGATCGCACCACCCTAGTCTTATCAGATGGCCGGCGACCAGGCCGTCTACACCTCAAAGGTGAGGATCGTCCGCGAGCGCGGGCCCATCCGGCAGGCGTACCTCCCGGCTGAGTCTCAGCCAGTCGTATTCGGCACCCACGGCCCGGTGCGCGAACACTACGGGACGGCGCCCGGCCAGTACCCCGAACACGCGACGACCCTCGACTACGTGGTCGCGGCGGCCGCTGGTTGACTTACCGGCACCCTGGGTGGCGCGCTGGAGGCGCGCGGGATCGATGCGAGTGAGGGGCGGCTCACCTCCGAGGCCGAAGGCGAGATCTACCTGGAAAACAAAGTCCTGGTGATCAAGAAGATCCACGTCCGCTACACGCTCAGGGATTGCCCGAACGACAAGCGCGAGGCCGCCGAGCGCTCGCACTCGTTTCACGCCTCGCGCTGCCCTGTGGCGAAGAGCATCGAGAAGGCGATCGAGATCTCAACCGACCTCACTTTCGAGTGAGGTCGAGTGACCGCGAGACCAGATGGTGGTCCCGATGCGGACGTTGCGAAACATCTCTTCGCTGACCAGGAAGCCGGCAAAGATGAGGACCAGCCCGAGGAACTCGCCCAGGAAGAAAGACCACGTCACCCCGAAGCGGTTGAGGCTGCTTGTGACCCCGGGAATGAGCGCCCCGACGGCGATCAGCATCGTGGCCGGCACCCGTGAGTTGAGCTTCCCGCGGAACAGCGCGGTCACCGCGCCAGGCAGCGAAGCGAAAAAGTTGACCGCGATCGCAAGCACGCCCAGCCGTGCGGCAAGCGCTCGCTTCTTCGGCATGTAGATGTACGCGGAGTAGAGCGCCCCGAAGACGAGGGCAAGGCCACCGCCGGCATTGAACGGCACGCTGCTGACTCGCAGGTAGCCCGGGAAGGCGGCTGCGACTGGAACGTGCGTCGCGGGATCCATGTAGCCGCTTCCCGAAAGACGCGCGGTCATCACGAGCAGCGCGACGACGATCGTGCCGGCGACCAGGAAGGCCATTGCCACGTGCGCCTGCAAGTCGCGGTGGAGGGCGGTTGAGGCCGCCACAGAGGCCGCGGCCACGAGCGCCACTGCGAGGGTGACGTATCCGCCTGTCGCGGAGCCCGGATACTTCGCGGTCGCCGCCAGCGAGAAGAGACCGCCCAGCGCGATCGAGGCCGCGACGAGGTAACCGAACCGGGTCTTCTGGAGCAGGTAGAGAGTGCCGGCGCCCAGATACGACGGGACGAGAAAGGCCCCGATCAGGTACCACGTGCGGTACAGCGGCTCGCTCCAGCCGAACGTGGAGCCCAGGAACTCGGTCCCCGTGGCGATGCCGTACCAGATGAGCCCGATGCCCCAGACCAGCTGGAAGGCGCGGCGCCGCTGCCGCCACTGGTCGAGCACCATCGCGGCGAATGCGAAGCTCAGCAGCGAGGACGCCAGAGGTAGGAGAGACTGCATCGCCGGTTCCTACATTAGGACCTCGGCGGCGACGCGAAAGGCGGCGTTGGCTGCGGGGATGCCGCAGTAGATCGCGGTCTGCAGCAGAACTTCTTTCAGCTCATCGCGGCTGACTCCGTTGTTGAGCGCGCCACGCAGGTGGGCCGCCAGCTCCTGCTCTTTGCCCAACGCGACCAGCAGCGCCACGGTCACGCAGCTGCGTGTCTTCCGGTCGAGGCCCGGACGGCTCCAGACCTCGCCCCATGCGTATCGCGTGAGGAGGTCTTGAAATTCCGCGGTGACTGGCGTGCCGCCGCCCAGCGCGCGGTCGACGTAGGCGTCGCCCATCACCTCGCGGCGCACCTTCAAGCCGCGCTCGAACTGATCGTCTGACATGGCTCCCACCTCCTGACGTCTGGTTAATCGATGGCGAAGAAAACGGTTTCGTCTGGGCCCTGCAGGCGCACGTCGAAGTGCAAGGTCCCGCCCTCCCGCTGTGCCACCAGGGTATGCCGCCGCTTGGGGTCGACCGAGGACAGCACCGGGTCCTCTGCGTCCGGGAGGTACATCCGGGTATTTAGATGCCGGAGCAAGCCACGCGCGAAGACCGTCATGCTGAAGAAGGCTTCGTTGGGCTTGCGCACGATGAAATGGAACGCGCCCTCCGCGTCGGTGCGGCATCGGGCGAACTGATCGTTCTCTGAAATCTCCAGCAGCGCATCCGGCACCGGGTCGCCGGCGCCGTCAAGCACCTGACCCTCGATCCGAAGCGTGTCTGGCGAACCGCTCGGTGCGGCCGCGGCGTCATCCGAGAACGGCAGCGCGAAGCCGAAGAACGGGCCGATGGTCTGCGACGGCGTCGGAGTCATCCCTCCTCCATCGGCGTCGCGCCACCGCCCCTGAGCACGATGTCCCAGCGATACCCCAGCGCCCACTCCGGAATCGTCGTGTCGAGGTCGAACCGAGCCGTCAGCAGGCTGCGGCCGCGCTCGTCAGGGATCGAGTTGAGGATCGGATCGTGCGGAATCAGCGGGTCGCCGGTGAAGTACATCTGCGTCACGAGCCGGCTCGCGAGCGAAGGCCCGAACAGGGAGAAGTGGACGTGCGCCGGCCGCCACGCGTTGGCGTGGTTGCGCCACGGGTACGCGCCTGGCTTGACCGTGATGAACCGGTAGACGCCCTCCTTATCGGTGAGGCAGCGGCCGGCGCCGGTGAAGTTGGGATCCAGGGGGGCAGGGTGGTCGTCGACGGGGTCGACGTATCGCCCCGCCGCGTTCGCCTGCCAGATCTCGACCAACGTGTTCCGCACCGCCCGGCCGTCGGAGTCGGTGACCCGACCGGTGATGACGATCCGCTCGCCCAACGGCGCGCCTGAATGCTGACGGGTCAGGTCTGCGTCCTCCGCCTGCACGGGGATGCGCCCGAAGACTGGTCCGCGGGCTTGGTGAAACCACTCCGGTGGCAATTTCACCAGCGGGTGGCGCGGCGCCCGTAGCTCCGTCGCGCGATAGTCCGGAAAGAGATACGGCGGTTCGAACTCGAGCTCGCTCGCCACCCTTGACGGGCATTATGAACTGGCGCAAACTCCGATCGTCGGTACACGGAGCAATTTGCGCACCCGGCGTTCTGCCTGAACGGGGGAGGAGGATTCAGGTGTCCAAGAGGAAGCTTCAATCCGGCGGCCTGACGCGCCGCGAGATGCTCAAGAGCACGGGCCTCGTCCTTGGCGGGCTGGCGATTCCGGGAGTGCTTGAATCCTGCCTCACATCGACGACGTCGACGCCGTCGGGAACGATCAAGATCGGCTACGTCAGCCCACTCACCGGGCCGGCCGCCGGCTTTGGTGAGCCGGACCCGTACGTGATCGGCCTCGCCCAGAAGGCTTTCAAGGACGGACTCTCGATCGGGGGCACGAACTATTCCGTCGAGATCGTTTCCCGCGACGGCCAGTCCACACCCTCGGTGGGGTCGCAGCGAGCCAACGACCTGATCTCGGGCCAGAAGGTGGACCTCATGCTCGCGACGTCCACCCCTGAAACCGTGAATCCGGTGTCAGACGCTTGCGAGGCGGCGGGCGTTCCATGCATCTCCACTGTGGTGCCGTGGGAAGCGTGGTACCTCGGCCGCGGCGCCAAGCCTGGGCAGCCCTCGCCATTCAAGTACACCTTCCACTACTGCTTCGGCGTGGAGCAGTTCTTCCTCGCGTACACGCACCTGTGGCCGCAGGTGTCGACCAACAAGAAGGTCGGAGTCATGTACCCGAATGACGCTGACGGCAATGCCATCAGGGGAGCCCTCGCGCCGCTGCTAAAAGGCGCCGGCTACACCATTGTCGACCCGGGTCCTTACGAGGACGGCACCAACGACTACACGGCGCAGATCCAGAAGTTCATCGGCGAGGACTGTCAGATCTTCAACACCTTTCCGATCCCTCCCGACTTCGCCACCTTCTGGCAGCAGGCCAAGTCGCAGGGCTACACGAAGCACGTGAAGATTGGCCAGATCGCGAAGACCGGGCTGTTCCCATCTCAGGTCTCATCGCTCGGTGCGATCGGCAACGGCCTCGCCTCTGGGGTGTACTGGGCGCCCACCTGGCCGTACAAGTCCTCTCTCACCGGCGTGACGAGCAAGCAGCTTGGCGACGGCTATGAGTCGGCGACCGGCAAGCAGTGGAATCAGCAGCTTGGCGCGAGCCTCTCGCTGTTCGACGTAGCGGCGGCGGTTTTGAAGGCGAGCGGAAACCCGAAGGACAAGTCAAAGATCGTCTCCGCGATGAGCACGCTGACCGTGGAGACGCCTATCGGCAACCTCGACTGGTCGAAACCGGCCAAGTTCGCCGGGGTGACGATCCCCAACGTTGTCAGCACCCCGATCATCGGTGGCCAGTGGAAGCAGGGCGTCTCGAAATGGCCAGTCGACTTTGTGATCTGCGAGAACTCGGCCGACCCGAACGTACCCATCGCGTCGACGCTGCAGCCCTATTCCGGATAGAACAGAGGCTATGGAGGCGAGAACCGAGGCTGTTCTCGCCGCGGTCGATGTTCGCAAGCGGTTCGGCGCGCTGGCTGTGCTCGAGGGGGTCAACCTCGCTCTGAAACAGGGTGAGGCGGTGGGCATCGTGGGTCCGAACGGCGCCGGCAAGACCACGCTGCTCAACGTGCTGGCCGGCTCCCTGGCGCCGGACACCGGCAGCATCGTGTTCCGGAACCGAGACGTCACTTCGAAGGGCGCCGCCGAGCGCTGCAAGCTCGGCATCGCGCGCACGCACCAGGTGCCTCGCCCGTTCGCCGGCATGACGGTTTTCGAAAATGTTCTTGTCGGCGCGACGGCGGGCGGGCGCCGCCGCGGCGCGGAGGCGTACGACCTGTGCCTTCACGTCCTCGACCAGACCGCGCTGACGCCACTCGCTAACCGGCGTGCGGAGCGACTTGGCCTGCTGCAGCGCAAGCGCCTGGAGCTGGCCCGCGCGCTGGCGGTCGATCCGTCCGTCCTGCTCCTCGACGAGATCGGCGGAGGTCTCACCGACGCCGAGTCCGCCGCGTTGGTGGAGACCGTATCCGGCCTGCGCGACCGGGGCATAGCCGTGCTCTGGATCGAGCACATCGTCCACCTCCTCATGCAGGTCGTCGGACGCCTCGTCTGCATGGACGCGGGACGGATCATCGCGGAAGGGCCGCCTGAGACGGTGGTCTCTCAAGCGGCGGTTATCGACGCGTACCTCGGCAGCCAGGCATGACACTGCTCCGGGTCGAAGGGCTCGACTGCCGGTACGGCCTGCTCCAGGCGGTCCGCGCCGTTTCATTCGAGATCGCGCAGGGCGAGATCGTCGCTTTGATCGGCGCCAACGGGGCCGGCAAGACGACGCTGCTGAGAGCCATCGCGGGGGCACACAAGCCTCTCGCCGGGCGTGTGGTGTTCGACGGCGTGGACATCACGCGGCTGCCCGCGCATCGGCGCGTCTCGCTCGGAGTCGCGCTGGTGCCGGAGGGCAGGCGGCTCTTTCCTGGATTGACGGTCGAGGAGAACCTTCGCGTCGCGGCGTCGCGACGGCGCGGCCGGTGGACTGTGGAATCGGTGCTCGAGGTCTTTCCGCTGTTGCGCCCGCGCCGGCAAATGCCGGCCGCCGGACTCTCGGGCGGCGAGCAGCAGGCGGTTGCGATCGGCAGGGCGCTCATGTGCAACCCGCGCCTGCTCTTGCTCGATGAGGTCTCTCTCGGCCTTGCGCCGGTCGTGGTGGACGCCGTCTACAGGTCACTCGCCGGCGTGATCAGCGAGGGCGCTACGGTGCTCCTGGTCGAGCAGGACCTCACCCGCGCGCTCAAGGTCGCGAGCAGGGTCCTGTGCATGCTCGAAGGCAGGATCGTGCTCGAAGGCGATTCAAAATCGCTCGATCGCGACCGCATTGTGAGCGCCTACTTCGGACTTAGGCGCGCGGTATGAGCAGAAGGTCCCGGCCGAAGACCCTCGACGGACCTTCGGCGCCCATGCAGCCCATCTGCGTCGTTGCGGCCTCCGCTCCTCGCTCACGCATCAACCGATGCGCTCGCTCCGGTGCTCGGCCGCGCCTAGCATCTGGGCAGCCTGGTCACCGAATGCCTCGCCGAGGGCTCCGGCCGTGACCTTCGTCAACGCAGTCCTGCAGGGCATCTTTCTGGGTGCCTTTTACGCGGTGCTCGCCTGTGGCCTTTCGATCATGTTCGGGGTCATGCGGATCATCAACCTGGCGCATGGAGACATCGCCGTGCTGGGAGCGTACGTCGTCTTTTTCATCGTCGAGCACACCGGCGTCTCCGCCTTCGTAGCGTTTGCGGTGGCCCTGCCGGTGATGATCCTGCTCGGCTACGTGCTCCAGCTGACCGTGCTGGAGCGAAGCCTCAAGGCGGGCATCCTGACCCCGCTGCTCGCAACGTTTGGCCTTTCCATCGTCATCCAGAACCTGCTCCAGCTCACGTTTTCGCCGGACGTCCATTCGCTGGGCAGCAGCGCCGGCCTGATCACGACCTCCAGCTGGCAGGTGACGAGCGGGCTGTCCGTATCGGCGCTCGGCATGGTGATCCTGGTGGTCGCGGTCGTCGTCTTCGGCGCCCTGCAGCTGTTCCTGTCGCGGACCCGAGCAGGTTGGATGATGCGGGCGACCGCGGAGGACGCGGACGCCGCCGAGCTGGTTGGCATCGACAGCCGTGCGGTTTACGCACGCGCCACCGCGATCGCGGTGGCGATTGCTGCGCTGGGCGGGCTGTTCCTTGGCATTCGCTCGGTGTTCGGCCCGCTGAGCGGGCCGACGCAGCTGATCTTCGCGTTCGAGGCGGTCGTGATCGGCGGCATGGGGTCGCTGTGGGGCACGCTCCTGGGAGGCCTCGCGCTTGGAGTGGCGCAAACGCTGGGGGCCCAGATCCACCCGCAGTTCGCCGTCATGGCCGGGCACCTCCTGTTCCTCGCAGTGCTGATCGTGAGGTTCGGAGGCGGACGAGTTGTGTTGAGGACAGGTCGGTGAAAGTCCAGCGCTGGACGCCAATGTCGAAGATCTTCACCGGCGGAACGGTGGTGGCTGCACTCCTGCTTGCCTCCGTTCCGCTCGTCTTCGACCCAGACGTGGTGCAGAAGCTCACAACTCTGCTGATCCTGATGCTGCTGGCGGTGATGTGGAACGCCCTCGCCGGGTACGGCGGCCTGCTCTCGGTCGGACAGCAGGCGTTCATCGGCATCGGGGCGTACGGCACGGTTTTCTTCGCGGACCAGGGGGTTTCGCCATACGTCGCGATGCTGCTGGCGACGCTGCTCGCGGGCCTGATCTCGGTACCGATCTCGCTCTTCGCCTTGCGGCTGCGCGCCGCCCAGTTTGCGATCGGCATGTGGGTCATCGCTGAGGTCATCTCCATCATCGTCCGGTTGGATCAGAACCTGGGCGCCGGGACTGGGATCTCGCTTATCCAGCTGAATCAGTACGAGCCGAACTTCCGGCAGGCCTACACCTTCTGGCTGGCGCTCGCTTTTGCCGTGATCTTCCTCGCCGCCCTCTTCTTTCTATTGCGCTCGCCGCTCGGCGCCTCGCTGCAGGCAATCCGGGACGACGAGGACGCCGCGCGCTCGCTTGGGGTGCGGGTGGTGGCCCGCAAGCGGCTTCTCTTCGTGCTCGCGGGTCTGGGCTGCGGCGCGGCGGGCGTGCTGATCGCGGCCAACACGCTCTTCATCGAGCCGGGCTCGATCTTCAGCGTCCAGTGGTCGGCATACATGATCTTCATGGTCCTGGTCGGGGGCCTGGGCACCTTCGAGGGTCCGATCCTGGGCGCGATCTTGCTCTTCGCGATCCAGACGACCTTCACCCAGGGCGGCCCCTGGTACCTGGTCGGCCTGGGAGCGACCGCCGCGCTTTTCGCGCTCGTGCTGCCGCGCGGCTTGTGGGGAACGGTCGAAGAGCGGTTGGGGCTGCGCTTACTGCCGGTGGGTTATCGCGTGGTGAAAACGAAAGGTGAAGAACGTGCGGCCTGAGGACCAGGCCCCTGAGGACCTGATGCAGCACCCCGGCCACCTGCTGCGCCGCGCGGTGCAGGTGATGAACCTGCTG
The DNA here is from genome assembly GCA_005889085.1 of Chloroflexota bacterium. Classification (GTDB taxonomy): domain Bacteria; phylum Chloroflexota; class Dormibacteria; order Dormibacterales; family Dormibacteraceae; genus 40CM-4-65-16. The sequence continues at coordinate 13,913 of VBDS01000038.1, forward strand.
TGGGACGTGGAGGTCTCGCACACCATCACCTCTCCGCAATTCGCGGCCCTAAACGCGCTGTATGCCGAGCCCAATCTCGACCAGCGCTCGTTGGGCCAGCGTGTCTCGCTCGATCGCTCGACGATGGCCGAGGTCGTATCGCGCTTGAGCACGCGAGGCTTGATCCGCACCGAACGCGATAGCAAGGATGGCCGGCGCAAGACCATCTCGTTGACCACGCGCGGCCTGCATACGGTGCAGCAGCTGATCCCGCGCACGCATGCGATGACCGATCGCCTCGTCGGTCCGCTCGACGCGCGTCAGCGCGACGATCTGCTGCGCCTATTGACCGCAGTCGTCAAAGCGAACGAACGGCGCTAGCAGGGATCGGGTTGCGCCTCCGGCGCTGCGCCGCCACCTCCCCATGAATCGGGAGGAGCCCTATCAGAGCGCTTCCGGGACGTGGACGATGCGCCGCGACTTGAGCTCCGATCGAGGCAGCGTGCCCGGCTCGACGACCCGGCACTCCAACCGCACGCCGAGCGCCTGGCGCAAGTCGGCCTCGAGGCGATCGGTGGGAAATTTCGCCAGCGGTGTCTCGATCAACAGCGTCACCTCGTCCATCTGCCGGTCGCGGCGATGCTCGATGACGAACTCGGTGACCTCCGGATAGCGCCGCACGATGTCCTCCACCTGCGAGGGGTAGAGGTTCACGCCGCGCACCGTGAACATGTCGTCGACCCGGCCCTGGATCCCGCCGACGATCTTCATGAAAGGGCTGCCACATGAGCACGGTTCGCGAGAAACGACTACGCGGTCGCCTGTCCGGTAGCGGATGAGCGGCATGCCCCAGCGGCCGAGATTCGTGGCGATGAGCTCGCCATCGTCGGCAACCTCGAATATGAACTCAGATTCGATCAAATGCACGCCGTCACGGGCCGAGCAGCTGTGGCCGGTGGGTCCGAGCTCGGTCATGCCCGTATGGTCGAAGGAGATCGCGGAATAGGCGGCCTCGATCGCGTCTCGCGTCGCCGCGATGCTGCCGCCCGGCTCGCCGGCGTGAATCGTCGTCCGGATGCTGCCCGCGGAGATGTTGACGCCGATCTCGCTCGCGACATCGGCGAGCCGCAGGGCGTAGGTCGGCGTTGAAAGCAGCACGGTCGCGCCGAGGTCCAGCATGTTGCGCACGCGTTGCTCACTCGTCATCGCGCCACCGGGGATACACATCGCGCCGAGCCGCTCCGCGCCGCCGAAAGCCGACCAGAAGCCGATGAACGGGCCGAACGAGAAGGCGAAAAACAGCCGGTCGGCCGCGGTCACTCCTGCAGCGCGATAGACGTTGTCGGCCCAGATCCGGAGCCACCAGTCCCACGACTCTTCCGTGTCGAGCCAGCGCAGCGGCTGGTCACCGCTCGACCCAGAAGTCTGATGCAGCCGGACGTACTGGTCGAGTGGATATGTGAGGTTCGAGCCGAAGGGCGCGTGATCGTGCTGGTCGGCGAGCAGCTCGGCCTTCGTGGTCAGGGGCAGGCGCTCGAAATCATCCCAGCCATGGACGTCGTGGAGGCGCCCTCGCCAGAAAGCATTGGTCGCAAGGACCCGAGCCACGCCGGCGCGCAGGCGCGCCATCTGCCGCTCGCGCAGCTCATCGCTAGTCGCGGACTGCTCGGTCGCCGATCTCAAGCGCGGAGTCGAGGATCTCGAAGCCCTCGTCGAGCTCGGCCTCGGTGATGCACAGCGGCGGGTTGGTCATGATCGTGTTCCAGCGGACGAACGTGTGCATGCCCGCCTCGACCAGCGCCTGCGCGATCGCCTTCATCTCGGGCGACGTGCCGTTGAAAGGCGCGAGCGGTTCGAGCGTCTGACTATCCCGCACCAGCTCCAAGCAGCCGAAGAGTCCGATCGATCGGGTCGCACCGACGCAGGGATGCCGGTCGCGCAGCTTCCGGTGTTGCCGCGCGAGAACCTCGCCCATGCGGTGCGCGTTGCCGACCATATCGTCCTCTTCGTAGGCCTGGATCGCACCCAGCGCCGCGGCGCAGCCGAGCGGGTGGCTGTTGTAAGTCAAGCCGCCGTAAAACACGTGGTCGTCGAAGAAGGCGGCGACCTTGGGCCGCATCCCCACCGCACCCAGCGGCACGTAGCTGCTCGTGAGGCCCTTGGCCATCGTGATCATGTCGGGAACCACGCCCCAGTGGTCGACCGCGAACCAGCGGCCGGTGCGGCCGAAGCCAGTCATTACCTCGTCGCAGATCATCAGGATCCCGTGTCGGTCGCATATCGCGCGCACACCCTGGAGGTAGCCGTCCGGCGGGATCAGGATGCCGTTGGTACCGACGATCGGCTCGAGGATGAATGCGGCGATCGTCTGCGGACCTTCCAGCTGGATCGTCTCCTCGAGATCGGCGAGCGACTCCTCGACGGTGTCCCAGCCACGCTGGATGCCGTGATACGGGTCCAGGACGTGGACGACGCCGGCAGGTGGATTTTCGTTCGCCCACCGGCGGGGATCGCCGGTCGCCTGAACGGCGCTACCGGTCGAGCCGTGGTAGGAGCGGTAACGCGCCAGGACCTTCGACCGCCCGGTCACAGCGCGCGCGATCTTGATCGCGTTCTCGTTGGCGTCGGCGCCGGCCAGGGTGAAAAAGACCTTGTCGATGTCGCCGGGCAGCAGCTCGGCGAGCTTGGCGCCAAGTCGCGCCCGCGCCTCATGGGCCATGAACGGGCTGATGTAAGCGAGCTGCTCGGCCTGGCGCTGGATCGCTTCGATGATCCGGCGGTCGCCGTGCCCCGCGTTGACGCACATGAGCTGGCTGTTGAAGTCGATGAAGCGGCGGCCGTCGGCGGTATGGAAGTAGACGCCCTTCGCGCTGGTGACGGGGAGGGGTTTGAGGCCGACCTGCGAAGACCAGTCATAGAGGGTGTGGCGAAGACACAGCTCGGTGATCTCCTGAGCGCTGAGGGCCTTGACGGCCTCCGTCACCACTAGAGTGTCGCGCCCCCGAGGTCCTTTGCATCTTCGCGGCCTAGGCGGCCGGGCGCCTGCGGCGCTGAAGCCGGCGTCAAGGGGCCCGGCGCGGCGCATCCTCCCGCGCTGCGCGCGGGGGCCCCAGCGGTTTGCGCTCCAGCCACGCCACCCTTTCCTTGGCTCCGTTCGCCGATGCCGCGAATCTGCTTCCGGCCTCGGGGTCGCGACACTCCTTGATCCTACCCTCCTGCATCCGTTCCACCCAGCACGTCCCCGGCCCTTAGGCGCTCCAGGTTCTGCATCCGGGCCTCGGCCCGCGGCCCCAAGCGGCGCAGCACCGCGGCCACGATGGCCTCGACGACGGCCGTCGCGCCGACGAGCGAGTCGAATGGCCCGACCGTCTCCACGCTCGTGACGAGCACCTGCCTGGCGAAGGCGGACGCGGGGGAGAGCCACTGGTCGGTGAAGAGCACGACGTTGCAGCCGCGGCTTGCTGCGACCTTCGCGCTATCGATCGTGTCCGGCTGGTAGCGGCGATAGTCGAAGACCACGAGCACGTCCGTCTTGCGCATGTCGATGAGCTGCTGGGCGGGCCCGCTGCGGTCCGAGTCCACCAGCCCGATGCCGGGGCGCAGCAAGTGGAGCTGGCCGGCGAGGTATCGGGCGAGGTTCGCGCTCACGCGTCCGCCGAGGATCATGACCCGGCGCCGGACGTCGGACAGCACACCGACCGCCTCGTTTACGTCGCGATGCGAGAGCAGGCCCAGTGTCGCCTGAAGGTTGTGGGCCGAGACCTCGAGCGCGTCGCTCAGCATCCAGTCGGTGCCGGTTCGCTGGGGCTCGTCGCGGTACCGCGCCAGCGGCGAGCTCAGGCGGGCCTGCACCTCGCGACGGAGGCTCTCCTGGAACTCGGGATAGCCGTGGAAGCCGAGCTTGGTGATGAACCGGGTCACTGTGGGTGGGCTCACGCCGGCCCGCTCGGCGAACCTGGCGACACTCTCCAGGCCGGCGATCGGGTAGGACGCGAGCAAAGCGCGGGCCAGCCTGCGCTCGGCCGGGCTCAGGCTGTCGAGGCGCTGCCGGACGACCTCCCCGACCCGGGAGTCAGCGCCTGTGATATTTGTTACATTCTGGTCCAATCAAGCGCTCCCGGAACGTCCTTGACAACCTTCCCATCCCCTGTTAGCTTCGCCGCGAAGCCTCAGGGGAAGGCTACTAGGGAGGAGCACCTTATGAGCGTCCAGTCCGAGAGTTCTGACGTCGAAACGCTCCATCGCATGGGCTATGCGCAGGAGCTGATGCGCAGAATGAGCGGCTTCTCCAACTTCGCGGTGTCCTTCACGATCATCTCGATCCTCGCAGGCTGCCTGACTCTCTATTACTTCGGGATGACCAACGGCGGGCCGGCGGTCATCACGCTGGGTTGGCCGCTCGTCGGCATCATGGTCGTTTTGGTAGGGCTGGCGATGGCAGAGGTGTGTTCTAGCTATCCCACCGCCGGCGGCCTTTACTACTGGGCCGCGAAGCTCGGAGGTAAGAGCAGCGCCGGGTGGAGCTGGATCACCGGCTGGTTCAACCTTCTCGGCCAGGTGGCGGTCACGGCCGGTATCGACTTTGGGCTCGCCTTCTTCGTCAACTATTTCCTGAGCCTCTTCATCGGCTCATGGCCGTCGCCTCTCAACGCCGGCACCGACCTCCGCTCGCGGCTGAGCATCATCGGCGTCTACGCAGTAGTGCTGTTCGTCCACGGCCTCATCAACACGTTCGGGGTCACGCTCGTGGCACGTCTCAACGACATTTCGGTGTGGTGGCACATCGCCGGCGTGGTGATCATCGTCGGCGTCCTCTTCTTGTTCTCGAAGTACCACCAATCACCGTCTTACGTCTTCACCAAGTTCGTGAACCTGACGGGGTTCAGCTTTGCAGGTGCGTCGATCTTCGTGTTCCTGACAGGGCTTCTCATGGCGCAATACACCTTCACCGGGTATGACGCGTCGGCGCATATGACGGAGGAAACGCACAACGCCGCAATATCGGGACCGCGCGGCATCGTCTGGTCCATTGTCATCTCGCTCATCGCGGGATGGATTCTGCTGATCGGTGTGACTCAGGCGATCAACGACGCCGACTACGCGACTGCCGCAGGCGCAGCGGGGGCCGCGCCCGCGGTGATTTTCATCGACGCAATCGGCAAGAATGGGGCCGCGCTGCTGCTCCTGATCGTCATTGGCGCCCAGTTTTACTGCGGGATGTCGTCGGTCACAGCCAACTCGCGCATGATCTACGCCTTCTCGCGCGACGGCGCAGTGCCAGGGTCTGAGTTCTGGCACCGGATCAACAAGCGCACTCGCACTCCGACCAACTCGATCTGGTTCGCCGCCGTAGGCGCATTCATTCTTGGCCTTCCTTATCTGTGGAACCCGACGGCCTACGCCGCAGTGACGTCGATCGCAGTCATCGGCCTCTACATCGCATATGGCATTCCCATCCTCCTGCGCCGGCTGGCTGGCGACAAGTTCCAGCGTGGGCCATGGCACCTCGGGCAATGGAGTGGGATCGTGGGATGGATCGCCGTCGTGTGGATCGCTTTCATCGCGATCCTGTTCGTGCTACCGCAAGCGGCGCCAGGCACCAACTTCACAACGTTCAATTACGCGCCCGTCGCAGTTGCGGTGGTGTTGATCTTTGCCGGCGGGTACTGGTTCCTTTCTGCGAAGAACTGGTTCAAGGGACCGAAGGTGCAAGGCTCTACAGATGAGCTGGCCAGGATTGAGGCCGAGCTCGAAGCAGTCGGCACTCCGATACCTGCGGGAGCACCAAGCAGCTAGCGCGTGGCCGAAAAACCAAAGATCGCTATCACGGTGAGCCCGCGCCGGGGCGAGCCGTACTACCTGCCGTATCGGAAGGCGGTGGAGGCGGCGGGCGCGGAGCCGGTTGAGCTCCCGCCCGGCACGTCTTCCCTGCCGGAAGTGGACGGCCTCCTGCTGCCTGGTGGGTGGGATGTCGATCCAGCTTTCTATGGCGAGCAGAAGGACGAAAAGGTCGGGCCAATCGACCGCGAGCTGGACGAGACGGAGCTTCGCTTATTCCAGCAGGCACGTGAGCAGGAGATTCCCATCCTCGGCATCTGCCGGGGCCAGCAGGTCATCAACGTCGCCCTGGGTGGATCGCTGGTGCAGCACCTCGAGGACCACGATGTTCGAGGCTTCGGTCGCAGTCACCTTGCGCACACCATCGAGGTCATCGATCCAAGCTCTGAGCTCGGCCATGCCGCCGGCGAGCACAAGATCCGCGTCAACAGCTTCCACCACCAGGCTATCCGCCGCCTCGCCCCAGGGCTGCACGAGACCGCGAAGGGAGAGGACGGCACGGTCGAAGGCGTGGAGTCCGACGACGGGCTTATCGTTGCGGTGCAGTGCCACCCCGAGGAGTTGACGACAGACCTGCCCTGGGCACGAAGGCTGTTCGAGCGCTTTGTCGCCCGAGCCCGCGGCAGGCGCAAACCCAGGCGCTAGCAACGTGTTGACGAAAGAGCACCTCGCTCACCAGGTCGCCGAAGGTGCGATCGACACGGTGGTCGTCGCCTTCACGGACATGCAGGGCCGCCTGATGGGCAAGCGCGTCGACGCCGAATACTTCGTCGAGACCTCGTACGAGGGCGAGTCGACCGAGGGCTGCAACTACCTGCTCACGGTGGACATGGAGATGGACCCGGTGCCCGGTTACCAGATGGCGAGCTGGGAGACCGGGTACGGCGACTTCGACCTGGTGCCGGACTTCAACACCCTCCGCGCGATCCCTTGGCTCGACTCCACGGCGATGGTGCTGTGTGACGTGGCTTGGCATGACAAGAAGCCGGTGCGGCCGTCGCCGCGGCAGGTGCTGCGGGCGCAGATCGAGCGGGCGCGCAAGCTCGGGTTCGAGCCGATGTTCGGCTCGGAGCTCGAGTTCTATCTGCTCAAAGAGACCTTCGCCGAAGCCCACGCCAAGCACTTCATCGACCTGACGCCCTCGGTGCCATACATCCTCGACTACCACGTCCTCGCGACGACTTACGACGAGCCCTTCCTCCGCGCGGTCCGCAAGGGGATGAAAGCTGCGGGTATCCCGGTCGAGAGCTCCAAGGGCGAAGCCTGGCCCGGGCAGCAGGAGATCAACTTCCGGTTCTCCGACGCTCTGACAATGGCCGACAACCACGTCATCTACAAGAACGGGATCAAGGAGATGGCCCACCAGCAGGGGTGCTCGGTGACCTTTATGGCCAAGCCGGACCATCGCTGGATCGGTAGCTCCTGCCACGTTCACTCGAGCCTGTGGAAGGGCGACCGCAACGTGTTCGACGGCGAGTCGGATGTTTTCAAGCAGTACCTTGCCGGGCACATCGCGCACGCATCGGAGATGGGGATCTTTCTCGCCCCGAACATCAACTCGTACAAGCGGTTCGCGGCGGGCAGCTGGGCACCCACAACGCTGGCCTGGGGCCATGACAACCGGACGTGCGGCTTTCGCATCGTCGGCCACGCCCAGCACCTGCGGACCGAGTCGCGGATCCCGGGTGCGGACGCGAATCCGTACCTTTGTTTCGCGGCTCTGCTCGCCGCGGGCCTCCGTGGCATCGAGGAGAAGCTGACGCTGCCGCCGGAGTTCAAGGGCAACGCTTATGAGTCCGACGTCCAGCGATTCCCCCACGCGTTGCGCGACGCGATCACCGCCCTGGAGAAAGGCAAGATGGCGCGCGCGGCTTTCGGCGATGACGTGGTCGACCACTATCTCAACTACGCGCGCACGGAACAGGCGCTGTTCGACAAGGTCGTCACGACCTACGAGCGCGAAAGGCTTTTCGAACGTGGGTAGGCCCGATGAATAGATTGGACCAGAAGGTTGCCGTCATCACGGGCGCAGCGGGAGGCATCGGCCGCGAGGCCGCGATCCTGTTCTCGGCCGAGGGCGCCCGGGTCTGCGTGGCTGACGTCGGCCGCGAGGCGGGAGAGAAGACCGCTTCCGAATGCCGCGAAGCGTTCTTCTTCGCCGCCGACGTCAGCGACCCGAAGAGCGTGCAGGCGATGTACGCCGAGACCGAGAAGCGCTACGGCCGGATCGACGTCCTGTACAACAACGCGGGCATCATGCCGCCCGACGACGACTCCATCCTGACCACGGAGCCCGACGCCTGGGATCGCGTCCAGGCCGTGAACGCAAAAGGTGTCTTCCTCTGCTGCAAGTACGGCATCCCGTACCTGCTCAAGTCCGGCGGAGGTTCGGTGATCAACGTCGCGTCGTTCGTGGCGCTCGTCGGCGCCGCCACGTCGCAGGTCGCGTACACGGCGAGCAAAGGTGCGGTTCTCTCGATGAGCCGCGAGCTCGGAGTCCAGTTCGCGCGGCATGGAGTGCGCGTCAACGCGCTGTGCCCCGGGCCCGTGGAGACGCCGCTGTTGATGCGGATCTTCAACGACGACCCCGGCGCTTATCAGCGGCGCCGAGTGCATCTGCCGATGGGGCGCTTGGCGAAAGCGCGCGAGATCGCAAACGCCGCCCTGTTCCTCGCCAGCGATGAATCGAGCTACGTGAACGGCGCCACGTTCCTCGTCGATGGTGGGCTGACTGCCGCATACGTAACGCCGGAGTAACCCTCCTCCGTATCTGTTCTTCGTTCCGATGCGCAAAACATTTCTCTTCGTCGCCATGCTGGCCACGGTTGCGTGCGGAGGTCCGGCTTCGAGCGCCTCGACATCACCTTCCGCGGCCGCGCCGGCTGCGACTGTGTCGGTCGCGACAAACACGGCGCTGGGCAAGATCCTTGTCGACGGCAGCGGCCGCACCCTCTATCTCTTCGAAGCTGACAAGGGAACCGCGTCCACGTGCTACGGCGCGTGCGCCACGTACTGGCCGCCACTCCTGACCAGCGGCGCCCCGCAGGCGGGCACCGGGATCAACGCCTCTCTGCTCGGGACGACCAAGCGTAACGACGGGGCGATTGAGGTCACATATGGCGGTCACCCGCTTTACTACGTCGTCACCGATCACAATCCCGGGGATGCCACCGGACAAGGCGTCAACAACTTCGGCGCCCCCTGGGACGTCGTCGGACCGGACGGCAACCAGGTCGGCTGATCCCCGAAAGGGGATAGTCCGCGACGCCCTCGGCATCGCTATCGCAAGCGGCGCATACGCGATCTCGTTCGGCGCCATCTCCAGCGCGGCCGGATTGTCGGTGCTCCAGACATGCGCTCTGTCGGTGCTGATGTTCACCGGCGCCTCGCAGTTCGCGCTCGTCGGCGTGATCGGCGGCGGTGGCAGCGTGTGGGCCGGGGCTGCGGCGGCCGCGCTGCTCGGCTCGCGGAACGCGCTTTACGGTTTGCGCCTTTCGTCCTTGCTTGGCGTCCGCGGCCGGCGCCGCGTCATTGCCGCGCACTTCGTGATCGACGAGACGACGGCGATGGCGATCGCCCGCGACGACCCGAACCTGAGCCGGTTCGCGTTCTGGGCTACAGGAGCTGCCCTTTTCATCCTTTGGAACCTCGGCACCCTTGGTGGTGCCGTCGCCGCCCACGCATTTTCAAATCCAAAGGTGCTCGGCCTCGACGCCGCGCCGCCGGCCGCGTTCCTCGCCCTTCTTGCACCGCGGCTGCGGGCACGCGAGCCGCTGGCGATCGCCCTCGCCGCAGCGGTGGTTGCGATCGCGGTCCTGCCGTTCGTGCCCGCGGGCGTTCCGCTGCTCATCATCGCCGTGCTGGTCTCCCTGTACGGCGTGTTGAGGACGACGAGATGATCTGGGCCGGTGTCCTGGTCGCCTCGGTGGCTTGCTACGGGCTCAAGCTGGCCGGACTCTCGCTGCCACAGCGCTGGCTCCAGGACACGCGGGTGCAGAGGACCGTTCCGTTGATCCCCGTCGCGCTGCTGGCAGCGCTGGTCGCGACGCAGACGTTTTCGACCGGGCAGCACCTGGTCCTCGACGTCCGGGCGGCGGCGCTGGGCGTTGCCCTGATCGCTGTCCTGCTGCGTGCGCCCTTCCTCGTCGTGGTGGTGGCAGGTGCCGCCACCGCCGCGTTGCTCAGGTTGATCTAGGGATGGGCACGATCGTCAAAAGTTGTATATCCGCCGCAATTGCCTATCCGCGATCGAAGTAGACCGCTTTAGTCGCCGGCCGGCACGTGCGCTTCGGTGGCAGTCTGGATGCGTCGCCGTTTCGCGTGTTGCCAAAGGGGGTTATGGATGGAGTTCGTTGTGATTTCCCGTGCGATCGACTCGCCGAGCGTACCGCCGCAAGCTGCCGTTTCCCTCGCCAAGCAGACGTTCCAGCAGTTCGCTTCGAATCAAGACTCGCGAATCAAGGCCATATACCCGTTCGCAGGCGAACGAGCCGGCCTACTGATCGTGGACGTCAAGTCCGGCGATGAGCTGCAGGACCTGCTTGGAAACCTGCCGTATGCAGGCATAACCAAGACCGAGATTCACCCGACCGGCACGCTGCAGAGTGCCCTCAAGACGATGGAGGCGGCCGAGCGACGGATTGCCTCGATGTCACCCGTAGGCGCTCGCTAGCCGCCAATCGGAATCACGGGGGGACGCAGCGTGCGTCCCCCGCCTTCACTCGCTGGACCATGAGCTAACCTCGATCAATCGCGACGCCGCTCCGGAAGAATCGAGACTTCCAGCTCCTGTGGGCGGGCCAGGCCATCTCCGTGCTGGGCTCGCGCACATCACAGATCGCTTATCCGTTGCTCGTGCTCGCCATGACAGGCTCGCCCGCGACCGCGGGCCTGGTCGGCTTCATCGCCACGGTGCCCTACATCCTGTTTCAGCTGCCGGCGGGCGCCGTCATGGACCGCGTGAACCGGCGGAGGTTGATGATCGCGTGCGACATCATGCGCCTGGTCGCGTTGGGCAGCATCCCGCTCGCGGCATGGCTGGGCCGGCTCACGATCGTGCAGGTCGCAATCGTCGCTTTCATCGAAGGCACCATGTTCGTGTTCTTCCGGCTGGGCGAGGTGGCGGCGATCCGCATCGTGGTCCCGCCAGAGCAGCACTCCGCCGCCCTCGCGCAAAATGAGGCGCGGCTTCGCGCGGCCACTCTGCTTGGCAATCCGATTGGCGGCTTCCTATTCGACGCCGGCCGCACGGTGCCGTTTCTGGCCGATGCGGTGACCTACGTCGCGTCGCTTGTCACACTCCTGCTGATTCGTGCGCCGTTCGAGGAGACGCGCACAGACGCGCGCCGGCACGTGCTGGCCGAGATCCAGGAGGGAATCCGGTGGCTGTGGGGCCAGCACTACATCCTGATCACTAACCTCGCTGCGTCGGCGACCAACGGGCTGGTTCAGGTTGTGATCCTGGTCGTGATCGTCGCCGAGCGGCAGCGGGGCGCTTCGGGCACCGTCATCGGGTTGGTCCTGGCGGGCTTCGGCATCGGCGGGGTGGCCGGCTCTCTCTCCGGCGGGTGGCTGGCGAAACGCCTTCGGCCGAACACCATCGTCCTCACCGCGTTGTGGATCTGGGCGACCTTGACCGCGGCCGTCGGCGTGGTGGGCAACCCGATCCTCTTGACGGCCCTGCTGGCGAGCCTGGCGTTCATGGGGGCGGTGTGGAACATCGCCAATGGCACGATTTACTACCGGCTCATTCCTGATCGGCTGATCGCGCGGGTTTCGAGCGTAGGGTCTCTCACCGCTTTCGGCGCGCTGCCGCTGGGTGCCCTTGCAGGTGGCCTGCTTGTCCAATGGTTCGGCCCGGCCATGGCCGGGTTCATCGCCGGGGCCGGCATGCTGCTGATCGCACTGCTCACCACGGCAGCGCCCAGCGTCCGCCGCGGGCCGGCGTT